>DAIDGW010000141.1 GCA_027452245.1 Acidobacteriaceae bacterium | reverse complement strand
GCTGCTCATCGGCGCAGCGGGCACGGCCAGTTGCCTGGGCGCGGTCTCGTGGCTCTTTGCCACCAACTCGCATCCGGGCGCGCTGGTGTGGCTGTTCGTCACCTATATCGCCTTCTTCGCGCTTTCGCAGGGCGCGGTCATATGGGTCTACATCGGCGAGGTCTTTCCCAATCATGTGCGCTCCAAGGGCCAGGGCGTGGGCAACGCCAGCCACTGGATCATGAACACGCTGATTGCGCTCGAGTTTCCGGTGCTGGTCGTCAGCCTTGGCCGCAGCGCGCCGTTCACGTTCTTCGCCATAATGACCGCGGTGCAGTTCCTGGTGGTGTTGTTCGTCTACCCGGAGACCAAAGGCCAGACCCTCGAAGAGTTGCAGCGCAGGCTGGTGAAGGCGCAAGGGACGATGATTGGCAGATAAGTGAAACAAGTTGAGGTTTTGAGCAAATGACGGAAAGTGCCGAGGTCAATCTGAGCCGAAGATTCTTGCTGATGGGGACTGCTGGACTGCTGGTTCCAAGTTGGATACGAGCACAGAGCGGCAGTGCTCAGATGCTGTGTTGGAAACTCGAAGAACAGGGTGATGACGCTCGAGAGAGCGTTAGTGGAACCGATGACCCTATTGTATCTCGCACCGGGCACGCGATCTGGGTAGGGAAGGGCCGTGATCGCGCGCTCAGGTTGGACGGTTATTCTGTATGGATTGATCATGCCACGAAGCAACTCTCACTCAGCACAGGAGCCGTAACCATCTCAGCTTGGCTAGCGCTTGAGTCCTATCCCGTGAATGAAGCTGCTATTGTGCAGATCGGGAATGTCCCCGGTGCAGATCTCTCCTTCTCGATTGACCGATGGGGTTTCATTCAATTCGGAGTGGGTCGCGGCGCTCAAGCGGCTGTCTGCAGATCAGCACAAGCGATTCGCAGGTCAAGGTGGCTACATCTTGCCGCAAGCAAGGGAAGTTCTGGTATGAGTCTCTACGTGAATGGTTCGCAGGCAGGCCATCTCCTGATTTCGGGCGGCGAGCAGAGATTTGATGAGATCACAAACGTCACATTGGGCAGGTCTCCGGATTGCCCCGTGATTGCGGAAGTTTTCCCATCAGGTGTGCTCAACGGCTTGCTTCGAGACGTGTGTGTGTTCGACGCGCAACTTTCTGCTGAGTCTATTTCCGACATTATGAAACGATCAAAGCCGGATAGCTCACCGGATCTGCAGATCAACGGACAGTGGTGCTCCGACGATCCCCAACGGCCGATCTATCATGCATTGCCGCCGCGGGCCTGGACGAACGAGCCGCACGGTCTTATCCATTGGGGGGGGGCAATACCACCTCTTCTACCAGAAGAATCCGAATGGGCCTTACTGGGGACATATCAGCTGGGGCCACATGACGAGTCCCGATCTCTATCGATGGACCGAAATGCCTGTTGCTCTGACTCCCGAGCCGGGTCCGGACTCTGAAGGCTGCTGGTCAGGCAGCGTGATCGATCATAACGGGAAACTGACCCTCATCTACACGGGCGGCAATGGGTCACGCGCGGGTATCTGTCTCGCGCAGAGTGGCGACGGAATTCATTTCGCAAAACATCCTGCCAACCCCATCATCCCGCAGCCTCCACAAGGCATGGGCTGTGCGGAGTTTCGCGACCCGTTTGCGTGGCGCGAAGGCGACACGTACTACCTCATAGTCGGATCAGCAATCAAGGATGTAGGAGGCACCGCACTGCTGTATCGGTCCAAAGACCTCGTTTCCTGGGAGTACCGTAAACCACTGCTGATTGGGGACCGCGACACTTCCGGAGTGTTCTGGGAGATGCCAAACTTCGTTAAGCTCGGAGATCTGCACGCGCTCTTTGTGTGCGAAGTGCCCGGCAGAGAGTCATATTGGGTAGGGACTTGGAAAGACGAGACCTTTACCCCGCGCACCATGTGTCCGCAGCGCCTGGAATTGTTCAACCATCTGCTGAGCCCGACGCCGCACGCCCTAGAGGACGGACGCACGATCACGATGGGAATCATTCCTGACGAAAGAAGCCCCAAGGAATGCTGGCGGGCCGGGTGGGCCCATCTCTATTCGCTTCCGAGAATTGTTACGGTTGACGCGCACGGCCGCGTGCACCAAACCGCTTTTGAAGGCGTAGAGCAATGGAGCAAGCCGCAGGCCTCATTGTCCAACATAGCTCTCACTGATGGAGCGATGAAGTGGATTGCAGATGGCACAGGGCGGTGCCTCAACATCCGCACCGTCTTCAAGCGTGGAGACTCACGCTCTGTCACCCTGCGCGTGCGATCCTCATCGGATGGCCGGGAGCAAACCGATATCCACTATGAATGGGAGATTGGCAAATTGGTGCTGGACAGAAGCCGCTCGAGCCTCGATCCGATGGTGAAGCGAGACATCCAGGAGTCAACCTATTTCCCAGATCAGGATGGCATTCTCGAACTTAACGTCTTCCTCGACGTCTCGGTCTTGGAGGTTTTCTTAGATAGGCGGGCAGCGTTTGCTACCAGAATCTATCCGACTCTCGGGAACAGCGATGGTGTAGCTGTCGGAAGTAGAGGAGACGGCGCCATCATGGAGATCATGACAATTGCCCGCATGGAAAGAACGGGGGAGGGAGTAACTCGGTGAAGATTGGTGTCAGCGTATTTGCTTGGACAACAAGGCTAGGGCGGGCTCAACTCGATATGCTGCCGAAGATCAAAGAAATGGGGCTGGACGGCTTCGAAATCTCTATGTTTGAGCCTGTAATTCTGCCTGTCGTGGAGGTCCGCCGCGCGTTCGAATCGAGCGGATTGGAGTGCACGATCTGCGCCATTCTGCCCGCAGGCTAAACCCCGTCAGTCCGGACGCCGCAGTGAGGCAAAGATCCCGGCAGCACCTCGTCCGCTGCGTTGAAACAGCAACCGCCTGTGGAGCAACACTCATCGGCGGACCCCTCTATGCGCCCATTGGCTATCTCCCTCCGCACCGGCCTACTCGCGACCAATCGGCCTGGGCCGTGGAAGCATTGCTGTCGCTAGGCGAGGTGCTCGACACAGAACAGATAACGCTCTCGATCGAACCTGTGAGTCGGTCGGAGATGCTCTTCCTAAGGACCGCAGCCAAGGCGCGACAATTTTGCGAAGATGTCGGCCATTCGCGCATTGGCGTTTCCATCGATACCTACCATGCCAACATCGAAAAGCGAAATATTGTCGACGCAATCTTCTCGCTGGGACCCTACTTGAAGCACGTCCACGCGAGTGAGAACGACCGTGGTCTTTTGGCTGAGGGACATGTCGACTTTGCCACTCTTCTTGCAGCACTCAAATCGATCGGCTACGGCGGATATGGGATGATCGAAGGTCTTGGATACGCACCCGAAGACGAAACTTCCCCGGGATACCTCTTGGCCGATGTCAAGATGTCGCCAGAACAACTCGTGCGCAAGGGTGTTGCGTATTTGAGCCCACTGATAAAGGGTTGCCTCCCGCGCCATTGTCTACATTTTACGATTCATTTTCCCCCTCCTGGATAGGCGACGAGCCCCCTGTTAGATGCTAGGATCGCAGGTCGTCAATTTGATTCCTGAGAAGAGAAACTCCGGCAACTCTGCCTGTTCTTACGCGCCGACCACTCAAACGCAGAAAGCCCGTCGCAAATGTCAGGGCAGGAATGGATGCTACGACCTCGGGAAAGTGGGGGCAACTGTGGGGGCAACTTCAGAGCATATATATTGCAATTTCAGCGTATTTTCGGCAATTGACACGACTTTTCAGTAGCGTCCCTGGCCACCACTCCAATTACACAGACACTCCCGGGGAGAAGTTCCCACTCTCCCGGACGTGATGGGCCCAGCGCCCATCGCCCTGTTGGAGTGTCAGGACAAGCTACTTCCCGGCACGGGCAAACATCGTCTTTGCTTACTCACCGGCAGCCCGCTGTGACAGATCCTGCAAACGTCTCAACCCAGCCCCGGATTAAGGAACTCCTGTGGCGCCAGACCGAAGGTGCGCCGCACTTGCTGATC
>DAIDGW010000140.1 GCA_027452245.1 Acidobacteriaceae bacterium | reverse complement strand
TTCGCGCCCGAACGACTCTCAGCCGCTGGTTATGCGCAATACCATCCGCTCGCCAACAACGCTACCGGGGAAGGACGAGCTCTTAATCGCCGTGTAGACCTGGTCATCCTGAAATAAGCGCTGGAGGTTCAATGCCGCTCAAGACAGAAGTGTCTCAACTCGCATCCTCTTCCCGGACGCAGCCGTACTAAAAAATGCAACCAGGAAAAGAATACCGAGCAGAAAATCGACCATGGCGAAACCGAGGTCGGGAGCTTTGATTCGAGATTGCATGTAGAGCACGGCGAAGGAAATAGCGTAACCGAACTTCTCCAGAACCGAAGGAAGCATCAACAACCGAAAGCGTGCGGGATCCTTGGCAATCACCAGAAACACAAATTGCCAAGCCACCCCGGCGCTAACGAATCCATAGTAAAAACCCGGATGTGTGATGGCCGGAGGACCGTTGCGCCCGATTACGTCAAACATAAAATACAGCGGCGTAAGGATCAGCATTCCCCAGATGAAGGCGATCCAAAAGACGACTTTGGCAAACTTCATCCTTGCCTCGCTCCGCGTAGTTTTTTCATGATCGCCGCATGGCTCTTCTAGTACTTACTCGCCGCCGACGGTCAGGCCGTCGATGCGGATCGTGGGCGCGGCCACTGAACCCCGGAACTCGAGATCGTTCGCGATTTCAGAGATATTAAAAAAAATCTGCTTCAGATTTCCAGCGACCGTGATTTCTTCCACCGGGTAGGTCAATTCTCCGCCCGAGATCCATAAGCCCGAAGCACCACGCGAATAATCTCCAGTGACAAGATTCACGCCATGGCCGAGAAATTCGGTCACATATAGACCTTCCTTGATCCCTCCGATCAGTTCTTGCGGAGATTTCTGGCCAGGCTGCAAGAAGTAATTTCCCGGGC
The DNA here is from genome assembly GCA_027452245.1 of Acidobacteriaceae bacterium. Lineage (GTDB taxonomy): Bacteria > Acidobacteriota > Terriglobia > Terriglobales > Acidobacteriaceae > Sulfotelmatobacter. Next base: position 31,097 of record DAIDGW010000140.1, on the reverse strand, counting down.
CAATCCCGGGCGTTCCAGCGAGTCCGCGCGAAGCATTGCCGGTGGTCTGCATCCCCAGCTTTTTGGCGGTGTAGGTGTTCAGGAGATAAGATTTCAACACACCATTTTCAACCACGATGGTTCTGCGTGTCGGAATGCCTTCCCCGTCAAATGGGCTGGTACCAAATCCGCCCGGCATGGTGCCGTCGTCGATCACGGTCACATTGTCGCCGGCAATTTTCTGTCCTAGTTTGCCGGCGAGAAACGATGCACCGCGATAAACGGAGTCGCCGTTCACTCCTTCAAAAATGTGCTCCAGGATCGAACTCGACACCATGGGATCGAACACAATCGGCACTTGCGCAGTCTTTGCCTTTTTAGCACCGAGTCGGCGCAATGTCCGTTCCGCCGCAATCTTGCCGACTTTCTCCGGTGGATCGAGTTTCTTCAGGGTGCGCGCCACCGAGTACCAGTAATCGCGCTGCATGGCGCCATCATCATTCTGTGCGATAGGAACGGCAGCCACCGAGCAGTACGACCGGCGATATTCGCCGACGAATCCGTGTGAGTTCGCCAGCACCTTGCAACCGGTGGCGGCATCAAACGATCCACCTTCCGAATTCTTGATCCGCGCGTCGAAATCCATCGCGGCTTTCTCGGCACGGCGCGCATAGTCGATGCGCTCGGGCCCAGGCAAAGAATAAACATCTTCGTGATAGAGATCGAGATTGCAGGTGAGCTGACCGAGTTGATCGGCGTCAGGAATTCCGGCAAAAGGATCTTCGGAGGTGATCTTTGCCAGTTCCAGCGCGGACTTCACCATCCGATCTAGCCCCTCGCGGGAAAAATCGCTGGAGTATGTGCTGGCGCCGCGCTTGCCAAAAAAGACCCGAATTCCAACGGATTTCGATCCCGATTCCTTTAAGGTCTCGATCTGTCCCAGGCGAACAAGCGTCGAGAATTCGTCGCCTTCGCGAATGACGCACTCCGCGGCGGTGGCGCCGCTCTTCATAGCACGGGCAACGAGATCCTGAGCGATGGATTTGAGGTCGGTTGCTGTCTGGTTTTCGGTGACTATAGTCATTTTCAGAATTGCTGTCACTCCGCTTGTCGAATTGCGGAACTCAGTAAAGGATTCTCTCTAAGCTGCGCTGATGAAAGGGGCTCCTCGACTCCGCTCAGGATGACACGCCCAGAAAAATCTGAACACCTGGATCGACGCTCACTGCATGAACCCGCCGGTGTCTTTTCTGGCTGTGCCTCCGACCGTCAGACGATCCACTTTCAAGGTCGGAATTCCCACTCCCACGGGGACGGCCTGGCCATCTTTGCCGCAGGTACCAACGCCTTCATCGAGTTTCAGATCGTTGCCGACCATGGACACGCGCGTGAGCACGTCCGGGCCGTTACCAATCAAAGTTGCGCCCTTGATTGGAGCGGTCACCTTTCCGTCTTCAATCATGTAGGCTTCGCTGGCCGAGAAAACGAATTTGCCGTTGGTAATATCGACCTGGCCTCCGCCAAAATTCACAGCGTAGACGCCATGCTTCACCGAGCGAATAATGTCCTCGGGATTGTCTTCGCCCGCCAACATGTACGTGTTCGTCATGCGCGGCATGGGGATATGCTCGTAACTTTCGCGACGACCATTGCCCGTGTCAGCAATGCCCATGAGCCGCGCGGAAAGCTTGTCACTGAGATATCCCTTCAGGATGCCCTTCTCAATGAGCACAGTTTCCTGTGTTGGCTCGCCTTCATCATCAACATTCAGTGATCCGCGACGCCACGGCATCGTGCCGTTATCCACCACTGTGCATCTCTCGCTGGCGACGCGTTTACCCACCAGTCCGGCAAACGCCGAAGTCTTCTTACGATTGAAATCGGCTTCTAGCCCGTGACCGACGGCCTCGTGCAGCAGAACTCCCGGCCATCCCGGACCGAGCACAACTTCCATCTCTCCCGCCGGAGCTTCGCGGGCATCGAGCTGCAACAATGCCTGGCGTGAGGCCTCTTTCGCAAAAAACTCGGGATTCTTATCCCCGAAGAAGAAGTCGAGAGCCACTCGCCCGCCACCGCCGGCGCTGCCGCGAGCCGAGTTGCCCTCCGTCTTCGCGATGCAGGAAACATTCATGCGCGCGAGCGGCTGGGAATCTTCGGCGTAGGTGCCGTCTGAAGCGACAACCAGGATGTTCCGCAACTCGTCGGCATAGCTGGCGCGCACTTCCTTGATGCGCGGATCGTATGCTCGGGCCGCTTTGTCCGCCCGCATGATCAGTTCCACCTTAGCCGTGATCTCCGCATCGACTGATGGCAATGCTACCGGATAAAGGCTGCGCGCAGCGGACTTCTGGAACCCCGCAACCGGCGTCTTTGCCGGAGCGCTGGCAATCAGCGCCGCAGTTCGCGCCGCATGCAGGATTCGCTCAGAGGAAAGATCGTCGGTGTAGGCATATCCCGTGCGCTCGCCCGACACCACCCGCACGCCGCATCCCGCGGAAATGCCCTGCGACGCAGACTTCACCATCGACTCGTCGACCATCAGCGAAGTCGAAGAAAGGTATTCAAAATAAAGATCGGCGTAATCGCCTCCGGCAGAGAGCGCCGCAGCCAGATACCGCTCCAGATCGCGCTCGCTCAGGCCGTAATGTTCGAAGAAGAAACGAGATTTATCCACGTTAATATGATGCCCCAATGCTGTAGAAGACTCGAAAGGCGCTTCTTCATTATCCCATACCGTAACTTCCTATCCCGGACCCTTTCGCAGGCCCCCTTCCCGCGCCAGGTGCTCCGTGGACCTGAACCGGTTCGCACAGTCTTCCACAGGCAATGTTCATTCGTCACAGACAGCAGGTCCCCTTCTGTGGAAAATACTGGGCATGACCCCTGAAGCGCTCACCCGGGAGATCCAAGAATTCCTCAGCGATGCCTCTGCCGCCGTCGTGCTCGAAGATGGAGGAGTAGCTTTCGATTTGGCACACGCGAAATATTCGGTATCCGGCGAATACAACAAATGCCTGTTGCACCTGTGGTCCGCAGAAAGAAATGCCGTTCGACGCGTACTTGAAGCTGAAGTCAAGCAAGGCACGCTGCGGCTGGCCGTGCAGCGGCTGGGGCAATCGCGTCCGAGTAAACTGGAAATCTGCCGCGAGCGCGACCGCCGCTCGCCGTCCGCCAAGCGGGCCGGCCGCGCCAGCTATGAACAGTGCCTCCGGCGAACTCTGCAACGCCACTTTGGCGGATTCGCCATCACTCGCCTGACCACCGGCGTCGATCTCGAGAAATCATTCGGACCGATCTACGCTCGCGGACTCTTGAGGCAGGGGCAAAGTGCGTACGCGGTTCTCGGCGTGAATCGGCAGGAGACGCAGGCTTCCATTGATGCCGCTCTCACGTTCGGAATTCTGTGGCTGGACGTTTGCCGCCAGGCACAGAACGGCCGAGTTCTTGTGAATGGACTGAAGTTGTTTGTTCCGGCGGGGACCTCGGCGCTGGTTCGCGAGCGCATGGCCAATCTGAACCAGGCCGCAGCCAAGTGGCAACTGTACGAACTTAACGAGCGCGACGACTCCCTTATGGAAATCGACTGCGCCGATCGCGGTAACATAGCGACGCGCTTAGTTCATGCCCCCAATGAAACTGGGGCACGCGAGCGGTTCGCCGATTCGATTGCATCGATCAAGGATCTGTTGCCGGAGTGCGAAGTCGCCGTGACTTGCACGACGGAAATCAGCTTTCGCTGGCGCGGGCTGGAATTTGCGCGTGCCCGGCTCGTCGCGGAACCGGGAACGTTTCGCAGCCGTCCAGAAATTGTCTTCGGAGTGGGCGCGGAAGGGCGGGCGCTTGACGAATATAGTCAGGCACTATTCAAACAGCTGCTGGAGACGTTGCGCGATTGTCGTCATCCCTGCGGTCCGCAACGGCATCCTTTGTGGCGGATGCATCCCGAACGCTGGCTGGAGTCGCTCGTAGTTGCCGACGTTAGCGTTATTGATGATCAACTCGTCCCATCGCAGGTATATTCCCAGGTACCGGCGTTCTCGGCGGCTGAACGGGCCATGATTGACGTGCTTGCCGTCACGCACAATGGCCGGCTCGCCGTGATCGAACTGAAAGCGGATGAAGACATTCACTTGCCGCTGCAGGGAATTGATTACTGGGCGCGCGTGGAGTGGCATCACAGCCGCGAAGAGTTTTCCCGCTTCGCCTATTTTCCCGGTCGCGAGTTGTCGCCCGAGAAGCCGCGGCTGGTCCTCGTCGCTCCGGCGCTGCATGTACATCCCGCGACCGACACGCTGCTTCGCTATATCTCTCCCGAAATCGAGTGGGAGTTCGTCGGCATCGACGAGCGCTGGCGCGAGGAAGTAAAAGTGATCTTTCGCAAGCACTCCAGCTACTCTGGGCAGTCCAGAGGCAGCCGGAGAGCACCCGTGAACCAAGTGCCGCATGGGGGCTAGCTACCGTCTATCCTTTCCAAGCCTCAAGCAGTCGGCGAACATCTACCAATTGCGCGACATGATACGCGTTGTGGTCGGCCACAAGCAGTGCCTCACGCAGAATCGTTTGCCCCTCACCCCAGGGAATGCGCGCAAACAAATCCGTCTTCGGATTGTTTACCAGTTCCTGCATCGCCTCCAGATCGTCGCGGAATTGTTCGACACTCCTCTCCCATGCCTCCGCATTGGCCGGAGCCTCAGTTTTCGGCCAGTATCCGCCGGGCCAGTCTGGAGACTTATGCTTCGAGTTCCGGCTGAATTCGAGGATGTCCCATTGCGCGATGCGCAGATGCTCGAGCAGCATCCACGGACTGTGCGGGAAATTGGCGGGCTTGACGCCGCGCAGCTTCGCGGGCAAGTCTTTGATCGCATCTTCGAAGGTTACGTGGGCATTCCCGCCGGCGAGAAAATCGGCTACGTGCTTCCGGAGCGCCTGGTGAGGATCATTCGACATGGAACGTTTCTCCTTAATTATTTGAATCTACACCCGCTCAAGCCGCGAAATCCGCGGGTGGAAGGCACTGAAATCTGCTTCCGTTGCCTCGCGGTTCCGTTGGTAACTCATTCGTACACTCCCTTTTGGTAATCCTTGGTAACCATGCGGTCCATGACGTCCGGACGTACAATGAGCCTTGTCCGGACGGCCATCTTCAAGATTGGAGATTGGCCTCCGATATGTACTCCGACGGCCATTCTCAAACGCGTTCAGGTTCTGAGGTGCCGCGGATTCGCAGAAAGACAGGGCTGGAGTTCGGACTTCTATGGCGTTCGGTTTCGGGTTTAACAAACAAAAAGTGCTCAGCGCGGCGGAGAAGTATGTGCAGCAGGGTAAGCTGCAGAACGCCATCTCTGAGTACGAAAAAATTCTCAAGAACGATGCCAAGGACCTGACCGTCACCAACACCGTGGGTGATCTCTATGCTCGCCTCGGCGACAACGATAAGGCCACGGACTGCTTCAAGAATGTCGGCGACGCCTACGCCAGTCAGGGATTCACCGTCAAAGCCATCGCCATGTACAAAAAAATCAGCAAGCTCAAGCCCTCACTTGAGAACCTGCTGAAACTGGCGGAACTCTACACCCAGCAAGGCCTGTTCAACGACGCCCGCGCGCAATATCTGCAAGTCGCAGAGGAATTTCTAAAAGCCGGAGAGTTGGAAAACGCGGTTCGTATCTTCCAGAAGATCCTCGAAATGGACCCGGAAAATACGAACATGCGAGTTCGCCTGGCGGAAGTTTACGTCCGGCTGGGCAAAAAGAAAGAAGCGTGGGAAATTTTCACTGCCGCAGCCGAGAGCATGCGTTCGCGCGGCTCGCTCAACGGCGCCGAAGAAGTCTTACAGCGTATGCTGACGCTCGATCCCGGAAACACTTATGCGCTCAGCATGCAGGCTCGCAATCTCTTGGAATCAGGAGATGCGGAAACCGCAATCGCTTCCCTGGAAAAGATCGCCGACCTGGACTCGAATGCTGAAGGCCTGAAGGACCTTTTAAAAGCTTACCTGCAGGTGGGACGTCTCTCCGATGCGGGAACCGTCGCCAACAAACTGCTGACGGTACACAACGATCTCACAGCCATCTCGATATTGGCCGACGCCCTGATGCAGGCGGGCCAGTACGAGAATGCGTTGCAGGTCTACGATCAGCATGCCGAGCGCTTGCTCGCAGAAAATTCCGAGAAGGTCCTGGAAAACCTGCACACGATCATCGGTCATGTGCGCGAAAATCCCGCCTCGCTCGAGAAGTTGCTCGATTTGTTCCAGAAAGCCGGCGAGACGACGCACATCAGCGAAGTAACAGAACTGCTGGCCCATGCCAGCGTGCAAAGCGGAGACCTGCTGCGCGCCCGCGATCTTTACCAGAAGCTGGCAGCACTCGAACCGCAGAACACGCTGCACATGCAGAATTATCAGCAGGTCGTGGCCCAGCTTGGGGATTCCAGCCAAGGCGGCCATATGATCACGGCAGAGGAGGCCGCCGTGATTGTCGACGAACTGGAAGCCACCTCGCCCGCCATTCATCAGCATTACTCCGATGAAGTTGCGATGGCAGTGCGCTCCGCACTCACCGACGCGGAACTATTCATTTCTTACAACATGCCGGCCAAGGCGCTCGGACCGCTGGTTGCGGCCCTGCCGCAGGCTCCGAACGACCTCCGACTGAATCAGCGCCTCGCCGCATTGCATACCCGTGCCGGCCGCTTCGCCGAAGCCGCGGTCTGCTGCCGCACCCTGCAGCATATCTATTCGGAAGCGGAGCATCCGGAAGAAGCAACGCGTTATGGAGAGCTGGCGGACCGCTACGAAGAACGTTCTTCGAAGATTGACGCCATCATTGCTCCGGCGCAGAGCTCACCTGTGGGTTCCACCGCAGAACCTGAGCAGGAATCCCTGCAAGAATTCTCGATTGAACTCCCCGAGGAAGAAACTCCATCGGCGCAGGACCCTGCCGCTGTCCAGCCACCTGCCTGGCCTGCTGCAAAATCGGCCGCCAGGGCAGAGCAGCCGGAGTTCTCGGTCGTCGAAGACGCTGCTACGCAATCGGCGGACGCTTCCGTTCCCGAGGAGATCGATCTTTCTTCTGAGTGGGAAGATAGCGTAACGGTCGAGGGCGAGGCTGCCGCACCTGTGGCCGAGACTCCCGAAGCCGAATCGGTCGCGGACGTTAAAGCCGCCGATGCGCATCGCGTCGAGCAGACGGTGGATGAAATCCGGTTTTATCTGGGACGTGGTGTGCCGGGACAAGCCTGGGCCGCATTGGCCAAGCTGCAAACCCTCACCACCGATGAAGCCAAGATCGCTGAGATGCGCGCCGAAGTCGAGGCCGCTACGACGCCTGGCGACGAAGAGATGGCGGTCACGCCCGAACCGGTCGAAGAGATCACCATCGAGGAAGCTCCGGCGGACGAGTTCGAAGTCCAGGAATTCCAGGTCCAGGAAGAAACTCAGCCGGAAGCGGCTGCTGCTCCTGTTGCTGCCGAAGAGTTAGTTTCCGCTTCTGATGCAGTACAACCCCATGAAGTGGCTGCGGTTCCGGAACCCGTTGTCGAACCCGAACCTCCACAGCCTGTAGCCGCGGCTCCCGCGGCCCCGGACTCTCCTGCAGAAAAACCTGCGGCGTTGAAGGACTTTGTCGCCGGCCTCGAATCCGAACTCGGAGACGGGTTCGTATCCGGAACAGCTCCGGCAGAAGCCAAAGCAGCACCGCGCGTTGTTGCGCCCGCAAAACCGGTGGCAGCACCCGCACCAGTCGCGCAGACTCCCGCGCCTCCCGCGGCAGCCCACAGCAAGGCGCCAGAGCCTGCTCCGCCCCAGGGTTCCGTTCTCGGCGAGTTCGTTGCCGATATCGAACAGTCCCTTGGCGAGGATTTCCTGAAATCGGCTCCCATAGAAAAGGCCATCGCAGCAGCACCGCCGGCTCCTGTGGTTGAAACGCCTGCTCATGTGGCAGCAAAAGCCAATGTTGCGGTGCCCGCAGCGGTTCCCAGCGCGCCTCCTTTGGCTGCGAGCGCGGCAGCGGCCGCTTCATCCACTGCGACCACGCCCGTTGTACCAGCGTCTTCAGCAGTAGCGCCGCATATCGAAACTCCTCGGCCGCCAGCGCCTCCCGCCGCCAAAGCTGCCGTCTTCGGAGAGGACGCCGGCGTGGATCTCGCTGAAATGTTCGGCGAACTCAAGCAGGACCTTGAGGCCGACGCCGCCTCCGCCGACGAGGATCCGGAGACGCATTACAACCTCGGCATCGCCTTCCGCGAAATGGGCCTGCTCGACGAAGCAATCGGAGAACTGCAGAAAGCCTGCCAGTCCGTCGATCGGGGCCACGCTTTTCCGCAGATCATGCAGGCGTACACATGGCTGGCGCAGTGCTTCCTGGAAAAGGGAGTGCCGGAAGCTGCGGTTCGCTGGTACGACAAAGCTCTGGCGGTGCCCGGCATCGACGGCGAGACCCGCACGGCCCTGCATTACGAAATCGCCTCCGCCTACGAAACTGCCGGCGATAGGCCTTCCGCGCTTAAGCACTTCATGGACGTCTATGGCAGCAACATTGATTATCGCGACGTCTCTGAGCGCATCAGGGCGCTGAAGACGTAAAATAGCGGCATGGGTTTTCTCTCCATTCGTGATCGGGACAAGCGCGCGCATCTGCATCCTGGGAATTACTGTTCGATGCGGAGCGTTGCGTGAGCACATCCCCGAATCCTTTTCCCAATTCTTCGATCAAGCCGCCCCAGGAAGAACAGGGTCCGCGCCCGCCCGCAGCGCTCGCCGAATCACCGGAGGAGTTCGCCCACGGACAGCACAGCGCCGTGCAGGTCTGGATGCATCGTATTTCCGTTTTCCTGTTCGTCTTGATCAGCGCTGTCGCCGGAGTTCTCTTGATCATTCTGCCGTGGACTCCCGAGTGGACGGATAATTACCTGCTGCTCACCTATCCCGGTCTGCGCACCTTTGTGGCCAGCGGTTTTTTTCGCGGCATCTGCAGCGGCTTGGGCGTGCTTGATATTTGGATCGGTTTCTGGGAAGCCCTGCATTATCACGAACAGCCGTAACCATAGGTCACTTTCCCGCCGCGCCTATCTCCGGTATGCTGAAAAATTGCCCCTCAACGGGCCAATCTGAGTACGTGAGTCGTTCATGAGCAACCTGAAACCAGCCCCTCTCGCCTATCAGAATGCAGCTTTCCTCGACAGTCCTGACGGCCGCATTCTCCGCATCCTTTCCGAATACCAGGAGCCATTGGCTCGATTTCGCCGCGAGCAGATTCAAGACACCGTGGTCTTTTTCGGATCGGCGCGTTTCAAGGGAAAAGCCGCTGCCGAAAGTACGCTCAGCACCGTGGAAAACAATCATGCGGCCTCTTCCGTGGAACAGGAAAAAGACCTTAAGCGCGCCCTCGCTGGAGTCGATATGGCCCGCTACTACGAAGATGCGCGCCGTCTTGCCTACATGCTGACGGAATGGTCAGTGCAAATTCCTGCCCGGCGTCATCGTTTCGTGGTCACGACTGGCGGGGGGCCAGGCATTATGGAGGCCGCCAACCTCGGGGCCCATGAGGCGAAAGGCAAGACCATTGGACTGAATATCCGTCTGCCGTTTGAGCAGTGTCCCAATCCCTACATCACGCCTTCGCTGAATTTCGAGTTCCATTACTTTTTTATGCGCAAGTTCTGGTTCGCCTACCTGGCCAAGGCGCTCGTCATTTTCCCCGGCGGATTCGGCACCATGGACGAGCTTTTCGAAATTCTCACCCTTGCTCAAACCGACAAGCTGGCAAAAAAGATCCTTGTCCTCATCTACGGCAGCGAATACTGGAATCGCATTATCAACTTCCAGGCTTTCGTCGATGCCGGCGCGGTCTCGCAGGAAGACCTGGAACTGTTGAAGTTCGTAGATTCGCCGGAGGAAGGCTTTGAATTTCTCCGCGACGGGTTGACAAAATATCACTTGGGCGAGCAGCCGAAGAAGAAGGGCGAAGTCATGCCCGAAATTGCGAAAACCCGTCCTTAAGCACGCATTCGCCGTACACTTGATCGGATGTCGGCCTGCCGTTTCTACTACATTACCGACCGCAATGCGTTTCCCGGAGATGAATCGTCCCGCCGCCAGCAGCTTCTGGAAAAAATCAGAGAAGCGGCGCGTTGCGGCGTCGATTACATCCAGCTTCGGGAAAAAGATCTTTCCGCGCGGGAGTTGGAAACCCTGGCCCGCGAGGCGCTGCAAGCGATCCGGGGAACTGCAAAGCATAGCCCAACGTCCCTGCTGATAAATTCCCGCTGCGATGTTGCGCTCGCAGCAGGTGCGGATGGCGTTCACCTGCGTGGAGAAGATATCTCCGCCCTAGACGTGCGGGAAATCTGGCGCCGTGCAGCGGGTTGTACCCCTCTTCAAGTTTCGCGCGGGCAGCCCGTAATCGGAATCTCCTGTCATTCAACGGAGGAAGTCGCTCGCGCCGCCGAGGATGGAGCCGATTTCGTTGTCTTCGGTCCGATCTTCGGTAAGAAGGACACTCCTCAGGTCGAGCCCACAGGGCTTCAGCAATTACGAGAAGCATGCAAAAGCAAGATTCCCGTGCTCGCCCTCGGCGGTATTACTCTGGACAATGCCCGCTCCTGCCTGCATGCCAGAGCAGCCGGAATCGCCGCCATTCGCCTTTTTCAGGAGAATTCGATTCCCGAGGTGATCAGTGCCTTCCGGCAGTAAAATCGCTTTCGTAAGTCTTTTAACCTCGCATTACTATGTCAGCCATCCCGCAAGTCAATGAAGCTGTCGCAATCGAGCCTGCTCTCGTTCGCATCCCGGAAGGTTTCTTTTGGATGGGTTCCGATGTGGGACAGGATTGCGAGCGCCCTGTTCATCGCGTCTGGGTTGACCCTTTCTTGCTGGCCACCACACAGGTCACGAATGCAGAATACGAAAGCTTCCTCCGCAGCACAGGAAGTCTTCCTCCGCCATTCTGGAAGGACGCGAATTTGTCTGATCCGCGACAACCTGTGGTTGCTGTCTCCTGGTTCGAGGCACAGCGTTACTGCAACTGGCTCGCATCGTATACGGGCCACAACTATCGCCTGCCCACGGAGGCGGAGTGGGAGCGCGCGGCGCGAGGCGGTGCCGAACAGAAAAAATTTCCCTGGGGCGACGAGCCTCCACAGTCGTTACCGGATTACGCTGCGCGATGGCAAACCGGTCCGGAACCGGTCGCACGCTACACTCCCAATTCCTTCGGGCTTTTCAATATCTGCGATAACGTGCATGAGTGGTGCCGTGACTGGTACGATGCGAACTACTACGCCAAATCTCCCGAACGCAATCCAGCCGGGCCGGAGAGCGGCCAGCGCAAAGCTTCCCGCGGAGGCTCGTGGCGCCATCAGATCAAAGTGGCACGGTGCTCCGCCCGGTCCAGTATTCCTCCTGATTTTCAATACGCTGACTATGGATTCCGCGTAGCCTGCGATTGCGCATAGCTTTCCCGATCCGACTGCCTTTCCCATTGAAAATCAGTACACTAACAGCAGTTTCTTCCATTGATTATTGAATCTCTATGTTTCGTTCCGACTTGCTGCACAACAGGCGCATTCTCATCACCGGCGGAGGCACCGGGCTCGGCAAAGGCATGGCGCAGCGCTTCCTGGAGCTTGCCGCGGAGGTTTACATCTGCGGTCGCCGCGAGGATGTCCTCCGAAATACCGGCGCCGAACTCGCTGCCGCGACGAAAGGCAAGATTCACGAATTTCCCTGCGACGTCCGCGACCGCGAGAAAGTAGAAGCGATGGTCGCAACCATCTGGAATTCCGGCCCGCTCGACATTCTCGTCAACAACGCCGCCGGAAATTTCATTGCCCGCACGGAAGAACTGTCGCCACGTGCTTTTGAATCGGTCATTGGGATTGTGCTCATGGGAACGCTGCACGCGACTATGGCCTGCGGACGGCGCTGGCTCGCGGACAAGCATCCCGGAACCGTCCTGAGCATCTCCGCAACCTACGCCCCCGTCGGATCCGCCTATGTAGTTCCGTCCGCTGTGTCCAAGGCCGGCGTCGAGGCGCTCACCCGCAGCCTCGCTGTCGAATGGGGAGATCGCGGCATCCGCATGAACGCCATCGCTCCCGGCCCGATTCCCACGCAAGGTGCGTTCTCAAGGGTATTGCCTCACCCCGGACTGGAAAAGCTGGCGCTTGAGCGCAACCCGCAACATCGCTTCGGAACCGTTACGGAGCTCGCTAATCTGGCGGCGTTTCTGGTGAGCGATCAGTCGGGCTACATCAATGGCGAGGTCATCCGCATGGATGGCGGCGAATTCCTTCAAGGCGCGGGCGAGTTCAGTAGTTTAGGAAAACTTCTGCGCGACGAAGACTGGGAAGCCATTAGGCCAAAGAAGCCGGCGAAATCGTGAGCCCACTTTCGTTAAAAGCGCTCTCGCCTGGGCGCGGGATGCACCAGCCAGCGCAACATCATATTGACCAGGCTCAGCAGGATCGCGCCAATAAACGCCGCGAAAAATCCGCGCACGTAAAACCCGGGTACTACCGCCGACGCCAACTTCAGCATGGCGGCATTGATCACCAACCAAAATAACCCCAGCGTCAGCAAAGTCAGGGGAAAGGTCAGAATCTTCAAAAGCATTCCGATCGTTGCATTAATGAACCCGATGACGAGCGCCGCGATCAAAGCCGCCATCGCTCCCGTGACATAAATGCCGGGAACTACATGGGCCACGATCCACACTGCTAAACCGCTCAACAGCCAATTCACCAGCAGCCGCATAGGCACTCCAGCACCGCTTGCCGTATACCGCAACTATACCGCAGCGTGACAAGTCTGATTCAATCTGCTGGCCGAGGGATACTTTAGAATCGAAGCCAACTAACTTATGCCTGAAGAAACAGCTTTGAACCTGACTGAGATCGAAATCCGCGTGCTTGGCTCGTTGATCGAGAAAGACATCACTACGCCTGATTACTATCCGCTCTCGCTGAACGCTCTGGTCAACGCCTGCAATCAAAAGAACAATCGCGATCCCATCATGACTCTCACCGACGACAATGTCCTCCAGGCTTTGACCACGTTGCAGGAGAAGCGGCTCGCCGGGCCTGCAAGCGCCGCCGACAGCCGCGTGGCCAAATACGAGCACCGCCTGCAGGAAGCCTTTAACTTCGATCGGCGGGAGATTGCCATTCTCTGCGTCCTGTTCTTGCGAGGCCCGCAAACTCCCGGCGAACTCCGCGGACGCACCGAGCGGATGTACCACTTCGAGGCGCTGGACGACGTAATCTCCACCCTCGATCGGCTTGCTCAGCGCGAGCCGCCTCTGGCGGTCGTTCTTCCCCGGCAGCCCGGCACCAAAGAATCGCGCTATATGCACTTGTTCTCAGGAGAACCGCCGGTACAAGAATTTGCGCCGCAAATTCCCGCGGCGCCAGCCGGGCAAACCAGCTCATCTCAGAGTGATCGCATCGCTCGGCTAGAAGAAGAAGTCGCAGCGCTCCGTCGCGAGTTGGCTGAATTCCGCAAGAAGTTCGAATAAATCCCGGCTACTCGTTCAGTAACTCATCAAGCGTCGGCTTGTGCTTTTGGGGCTGTTTCTTCTTGTTGGGAACGATCTTCTCGGCAGGAGGCGAGCCTACGCGCTCGCGCGCCAACGCCTTCACGGCATTTACCGCACGGAATCGCTTCGGTTTCTTTTTCTTTACCACGGCGCGAATATCTTATCGGAAACGCCCTTGCGAGCAGCTATCCGCCGATATGCACCATGGTTCGCGAGGCAGGAACAAAATCAGGTTCCCCAATGTGATGACGTTCTTCTTTTTTCATCACCACGCCCCGAATGAACTCGGCCAGTTCTTCATCGCTTGCTCCGCGGCGCATCTGCGCGTGCAAATCGTGATCCCACACCGAGAACAGGCAGGTACGAATCTTGCCGTCAGAGGTAATACGAATTCGGCTGCAGTGTCCGCAGAAGGGATGCGAAACCGGAGCAATGATCCCGATCTCTCCGATGCCATCGTCGAATCGATAACGCCGCGCAGTTTCCGAGCGCGCGTGGGGAATCTCCACCAGCGGACGGTACTCGCTCATCCGCGCAAGAATCTCATCCAGCGTAACCACGGTTGACCGGGACCAGACTCGATCCTCTTCCAGCGGCATGAATTCGATGAAACGAACGATCACGCCCTCTTCCCGGGCAAACAGCCCGAAGGGAATGATCTGATCTTCATTGAATCCTCTCATCAATACGCAGTTCAACTTCACGGGACCGAGTCCCGCATCGCGGGCGGCGCGAATCCCGGCGAGGACATTATCGAACCCCGAGGGCACGCGCGTGATGCGGGCAAACCGGTCAGGATCGACCGCGTCCATCGAAACCGTAACTCGGCCCAGTCCTGCTTCCTTTAAGGGACGCGCCAAATCTGCGAGCAGGTGCCCGTTGGTCGTCAGCGCAATCTCGATCGCATGATCCGAATTCGTATTCAATTTCGCCAATTCGCGGACAAAATCAACGATGCCATTCCGCAGCAGCGGCTCGCCCCCGGTTAATCGAACCTTCGTGACGCCGAGCCCGACCAGCACCCGCGCCATGCGCAGGTAGTCGGCGAAAGCCAACTCGCCGTACAGCGCACCTTCGTTCCCTGTCCGGCAATAGACGCACTTGTAGTTGCAACGGTCCGTGACGGAAATGCGGAGATCGCTAATCGCGCGGCCGAATTTGTCGAGAAGAGGCATGAGTATCGGCGAGTAATCGTTGGTGAGGCAGAGAACCTGGCTAACCAGCGACAAACGACTTTTTCAGGAAGGAATCCAGCAGGCGAGAAGATCCCGCGCAGGCCGTCTCCTTTCCAATGGTCCTCATCGGACCGGGAGGTGATCGCATTTCTGCTCTCACCCTCGGGAGTACACGAGCAACCCGCGCCCGCGTTCGACATCCCTCGCCGCTGCGCCATGAGTATTCCCGCAGGCCACAGCGGTCGGAAACTATATTCATTATAGATCCGAAAAGGTGAACCAACGTGCAAAACCGATGGCGAAGCAATTTGGCTATTATCCGAAACAGACCGATTTTGTGCAGCGAAGGATCCTGGTGATCCGCATCAACCGAACCCGATCACGCTCGCTTTTGTGTTAAGTCTCATCACGCCCACAAACTTGTGCCCAGAGATCCTTTACACCCTTGCCCGAGCGCTGGGCCCCAGGGCACTTTAAGTCTCGTATGGAATTGGACCCAGCATCGGCGAGAACTGGGCATCTTCACTTCGAGGCCAGCCCTCACTCAGATTTTTTGCAGACGTTGGACTTCGTGGACGCCGGGGATTTTGCGCAGGCCGGCGATGATGGTTTCCAGATGCTTCAGGTCCATGATGTCGAGAACGATATCGACGCTGGCCTGACTGTTGGAACTGTGGGCGGCGATGTTGCGGATGTTGCTTTTCGCGTCGCCGATGATCCCGGTGATACTTTTCAGCATTCCGAAACGGTCATCGCAGAACACGGTGAGCTTCACGGGGTAGGAGGTCGGGGTGGTGTCATCGTGGGCCCATTCGACGTCGATGCGGCGCTCGGGCTCGTACATCAAGTTGGTAACGTTGGCACAGTTGATGGCGTGGACCGCGACTCCCTTGCCGCGGGTGACGTATCCGACAATGCTTTCGCCGCGGATGGGATTGCAGCAGCGGGCGCGGTAGACCAGCATGTCTCCCTGGCCCTTTACGGTGATGGCGTTGTGATCGCCGAAGACGCGGCGGACAACGCTGGCGATGGTGCTGGGCTGGGGGCCGGAGGCGACTTCGGATTCGAGATCTCCGGGGATTTGTTGGGCGGTTCCGGCGGGCAGAACACGAGCGAGAACCTGGCGGGCAGAATATTTGCCGTATCCGATGCCGGCCATAAGATCGTCGGCGCGCCCGAGTCCGTAGCCGGAGGCGACGCGGACGAAATCCTCGTCCTTGATGTCTTTGAGCGGAACGCGATACTTGCGAGCTTCCTTTTCAATCAGCTTGCGCCCGATTTCGATGGCGCGCTCGCGCTGGTGGACGTTGAGCCAGTGCTTGATCTTATTGCGGGAGCGCGAGGACTTGACCAGTCCGAGCCAATCGCGGCTGGGCTTGTGTCCGGGCTGGGTAATAATCTCGACAATATCCCCGGAGTGGAGCTTGTGGCGGAGAGGAACCATGCGGCCGTTGACCTTGGCGCCGACGCAGGTGTGTCCGACTTCGGTGTGAATGGTGTAGGCGAAGTCGATCGGCGTAGCGTCGCGGGGAAGAACCACGACTTTGCCCTTGGGGGTGAAGGTGTAGACCTCTTCGGGATAGAGATCGACTTTCAGCGTGGAGAGGAATTCGTTGGGATCGCTGACGTCGCGCTGCCATTCGACAACCTGACGAAGCCAGGCGAGGCGCTGTTCGTCCTGAGCGGAGACCGGGCCATCCTTATATTTCCAGTGGGCGGCGATGCCTTCCTCCGCCATCTTGTGCATCTCTTCGGTGCGGATCTGGATTTCGCAGGGGGTGCCGTCTTCAGTGATGACGGAGGTGTGCAGCGACTGATAGAAATTCGGCCGCGGCATGGCGATGAAGTCCTTGATGCGACCGGGGACGGGACGCCATAGGTTGTGAATGATACCGAGGACGGCGTAACAGTCTTGCAGCGAGCGCGTGATCACGCGCATGGCGAAGAGATCGTAGACCTGATCGACGCCGATGCGCTGGCGCTGCAATTTCTTGTGGATGCTGTAAAGGCGCTTGATGCGGCTTTCAACGTGAGCTTGAATGCCGGCTTCCTTGAGCTTCTCGCCGATGATCTGCTGCATTTTCGCAAGGAAGGCTTCGCCCTGCTTGCGGCGGGCGTTGACGGCTTCTTCGACCTGGCGGTAGGCGTCGGGATCGAGGAAGCGGAAACCGAGGTCTTCGAGTTCTCCGCGAATTTTTCCCATGCCGAGGCGGTGCGCGATGGGAGCGTAGATCTCGAGAGTTTCCTGTGCGATTTTCTGCTGGCGATCAGGCTGCAAGTGCTCGAGCGTGCGCATGTTATGCAGGCGGTCGGCGAGCTTGATCAGGACGACGCGGATATCGTCGACCATGGCGAGCATCATCTTGCGCAGGTTCTCGGCCTGCTGCTCTTCCCGGGTGGCAAAGTCGATTTTGCTGATCTTGGTGACGCCTTCGACGATGTGCGCGACCTGTTCGCCGAATTCCTTGCGAATGTCTCCGATGGTAACCGAGGTGTCTTCGACCGAATCGTGGAGCAGGCCGGCAGCGACGGCAACCGGGTCCATCTTCATCTCGGCGAGTACGAGCGCGACTTCGAGGGGATGGACGAGGTAAGGCTCTCCGGAGGCGCGGCTCTGGCCTTCGTGATGCTTCAGGGAGTAATCGTAGGCTTTCTTGATGATCGCCAAGTCATCGTGCGGACGATTCTCCTGCATGCGCTTCATAAGCTCACGAAATTTCGTAAGCGTCAGCGCAGTCGTCTTGATCTGTTCCCGCAGACTTGGCATGAGGGATTATAGCCTCTGAACTGGCCGGAAATTGTGGGTATCCAGGGAGGCCGGACTATGTATCGATTATAGCTTTGCGAGCGGAATCTGAAGAAGGAGCAGTAAGGCCGCGGTCAGAAGGTTGGCTGAGTTTCGATCCTGTCTGCTAGAGTCGTGCTGAATGAGGGAATTGCGAAAACTGCGGGTTCTGGTGAGCGGCGCTTCGGGGCTGATCGGGGCGGCGCTCGTGTCCTCTCTCAAAGCGAGCGGGGCGCAAATCACGCGACTAACGAGAGATGGATCTTCAACCGCCAGCAGCGTCGGCGGAGAGCAGCAGATTCCGTGGAATCCTGAGCGACCGATCGCTCCGGAAACGTTGTCCGGCTTCGATGCGGTGATTCACCTGGCTGGCGAGAATATCGTTGGACGATGGACGGCAGCGAAGAAGGCGAAGATCCGCAAGAGCCGGGTCGATGGGACGCGAAATCTGGCGGAGGCTTTGGTGCGAGCAAGCCAGAAGCCGCAAGTGTTCGTGTGCAGTTCAGCGACGGGATACTACGGAGATCGCGGCGACGAAATATTGAAAGAAGAGAGTGCGCCGGGACAAGGATTTCTGCCGGAGGTGTGCCAGGAATGGGAGCAGGCGACGAGCGCGGCGGCGAATGCCGGAATCCGGACGGTCCAGATCCGAACGGGAATTGTGCTGAGTCCTCAGGGTGGCGCGTTGGCGAAGGTGCTACCTGCATTCAGGCTGGGCGTTGGGGGGCGCGTTGGCGATGGGCGGCAGTGGATGAGTTGGATCGATATCGATGATCTCGTCGGGGCTGTTCATCACATACTGGGAACTGATTTGGAAGGGCCGGTGAACATGGTGGCGCCGCGTCCGGTAACGAATGAAGAGTTCACGAAGACGCTGGCGCGTGTACTTTCGCGGCCGGCGATATTTCCCGTGCCGGCATTTGTGGTGCGGACAATCTTTGGGCAGATGGGGAGGGAAGCGCTGCTGGCAAGCCAGCGCGTGGAACCCGCCAAGTTGGTCATGAGCGGCTATCCATTTCGATTCAGCGAGTTGCGGAGTTCGCTCAAAAACGTTCTGGGCTGATAGGCTTCACGGGCCTCCGTGATCGGCATCACATCTTAGCTGCAGAAATCGAGGCAGACTGGCGCCTGTGAGATCTGCAGCCCCAAAAATGGGAGCGAGGATTGCCAGCCTGCTGGTCGTAGCCATGCTGGCGGAGATGTCGATTTTTGCCCTGCCTGTTTATTCCATTGAATTGGCCGCCATGCGCGCCGCACATACGATGTATCAGGCCGGTATGACGGGACAAGACTGTTGCCCACGGCTCAAATCCGAGAAGGTTACACCGAAAGTTCCTCCGGCCAATCTGCCGTGCCGCAACGAACACTTGTGCTGCATGAGTCCGCAGGGAACGCAGACAGCGGACCTGCCTGAGGCTTCCGGGGGAAAACCTCTTCAATTCACGGCCTTGCTTCGGAATGTAAGTTCGCTCGGGCAGACAGACCTGGCGCAGAGCAGAACTCCCTTGGCGAGGATAGTGGAGCCGTATTCGGTACGGAGTACGGTTCTGAGAATCTGAGATTGTTGCCAGCGCAAGATTTTTCTTGAAGCCGAAAGCGAGTGGTGACGGCTTCGCAGGCTGATGGCTCTCAAACACAAAATTTCTGGAGACTTTATGAAATACAGATTATTCGCAATGATCATGGCGCTCTCGCTGGCAGGGTGGACGCAGACTTCCGCTCCGGCGCCTTCGGCGAAACCGGATCAGACGCAGGCGCAAAAATCCGATCAGCCACAAGCCGGGCAGGCGACGCCGGCTTGTCCATGTTGCGGTAAAACGGGATGTCCGAACTGCGGCAGCCAGTGCATGTGCGCGAAAGACGGCACCGCCGCTATGCCCTGCTGCGGCAAAAATATGGCAGGCGGAATGAAAGCGGGCGCGGGCTGCATGCGGGGCAAGATGGGCCAGGGCTCGATGGCGAATGGCATGAGCTGCATGCGGAATCAGAAGATGAATTGCTGCGGAAGCAAATCAGACAAGACAGCGATGAACTGCTGTGGAAACAAATGCCCACGGCAAAAAGGTTCCACACCCGGAATGTGAGTGCGCGGAGCGCAGAGAGCCTCGGTCTTCGGGCCGAGGCTTTTTGTTGGCCGGTTATTCAACGACGGCGAGAACGTCGCCGGCATTTACGGCGGCGCCTTCCTTGACCATGATTTTCTGCACGATGCCATGCTTGGGGGATTTGACTTCATTTTGCATCTTCATGGCTTCGACCACGAGCACGCCGCCTCCGGCAGCAACGGACTGGCCTTCGGGAGTGAGAATGCGAACGACCTTGCCGGGCATGGGAGCGGTGAGTTTCCTGGGGCCGTGATCGTCGGCGGAGCGGGAGCGGCTGCGCAACGAGCGGGGATCGCGAACTTCGGCGGAATAGCGCACGCTGCCGACCCACAAATGCAGATCGTCGGCGACGCGCTCGCATTTGACTTCGTAGGCTTTGTTCCCGATGCGAAGCGAAAGGACGTCGGGACGGGCGAGAACGGCATCGAGTTCGACAGATTGATTGTCAAGACGGCAGGTCCATTGTCCGTCGGAGCGGTTGAGTTCAAGGCGATAGCTGTGGCCGTCGATGGAGACGTCGTAGATCAACTCAGCGCCTCCCGGCGAGCGGCGGATTTCCAATTCGAAGCTGGCGGCGATTTCCGGGCGCCATCGGTAGCGGCGCGCTCGTCGCGTCCGGCCGCGTCGGCGCCAAGCGCCGAGAAAATTCCCGCAGCGATGGCCGCGGCGGCCTGGCTTTCCGCATCGGGCTTGGGATTATCAGCGTGGCGGCTCAGCAGGCGATCGAGAAATCCAGTATCGAATTTGGCAGCGTGGAACTCGGGATCGGCGAGGATGCGGCGAAAAAAGGAGATGTTGGTCTTGATTCCACCAACGAAATATTCGTTCAGGGCGCGCGAGAGGCGTCCGATGGCCTGTTCGCGGTCGGTGCCGTAGCCAATCAATTTTGCGAGCAAGGGGTCGTAATCGACGGGAACGAACCAGCCTTCGTACATGCCGCTATCGCGGCGAATGCCCGGCCCGGAGGGCGCAAGCAGCAATGTGATTTTGCCCGGGCTGGGAAAATAATTGTTGTCGGGATCTTCGGCGTAGATGCGGCACTCGATGGCGTGCCCGCGAAGGCGAATGTCTTCCTGGGAAAACGGAAGTTTTTCTCCGGCGGCGATGCGAATCTGCAGGTGGACGAGATCGAGTCCGGTGACGAGTTCGGTGACGGGATGCTCGACCTGCAGGCGCGTATTCATCTCGAGGAAATAGAAATTTTTTTGCTGATCGACGAGGAATTCGATGGTGCCGGCATTGGTGTAATTGGCTGACTGAGCGACTTTGACCGCGGCTTCGCCCATGCGGCGGCGCATTTCGGGATCAACGACCGGCGAGGGACATTCCTCCAGAACTTTCTGGTGGCGGCGCTGGAGCGAGCATTCGCGCTCGCCAAGATAGACGGTATGCCCGTGCTCGTCGGCGAGAATCTGCATTTCAATGTGGCGGGGATTGATGATCGCTTTCTCGATGTAAACCTCGTCGTCGCCAAAGGCACGCTGGGCCTCGCTGCGGGCGGAGTCCAGAGAGGATTTCAGTTGCTCGCGCGACTCGACCAGGCGCATGCCTTTGCCACCGCCTCCGGCCGCGGCTTTCAGCATGACCGGATATCCGATGCGAGCGGCGACTTCTTCGGCCTGGGCGAGCGATTCCAGTCCCTTGGAAATCCCGGGGACGAAGGGGACCCCGGCTTTTTCCATGCGCTGGCGGGCGCGGGTCTTCGAGCCCATGGCTTCCATGGCGGCGGCAGTCGGCCCGATGAACTTCACGCCGGCATCGACGCAGGCCAGCGCGAACTTCGCGTTTTCGGAAAGGAATCCGTAGCCGGGATGAATGGCATCGGCTCCGGATTTTTTGGCGACGTCGATGATCTTTTCGATATTGAGATAAGACTGCGCCGCCGCGGCCGGGCCGATGGGATAGGCTTCATCGGCTTTGCGGACGTGCAGCGAGGCGCGATCGACCTCGGAGTAGACGGCGACGGCGGCGATGCCCATCTCGTGACAGGCGCGGATGACGCGTACGGCAATTTCTCCGCGGTTGGCGATGAGGATCTTTTTGAACATGCGACGGATCAGGGGTGCTGCCGGGCCAAACAAATGATTGTAAACGGAGAGTAGCCGTTGATGCGGTGTCTATATTGCTCCAAGAGACGTTTGGATTGATTAATGAACCTGGGAGAGGTCGCGAACCGAATATCCGTCCAGGAAGGCAAGGTATGCAGATAGCAGGCGGTACGACCGATAGTAGTCGTCGAGGCGCACAGCGGAAAAAACATCTTTCGAGGTGTGCAGGATGTGCTCGTCCCATGACTGCTGTGTCAAAGAATGAACTGTAATGCTGGGGATTTGACGAGCGGCGAACTGCACAGAGTCAGAGCTGCCCACTTGGTCTACGTTGACGATACTCACGGGCATTTTCATTATTTTGCCCAGGTATATGAGAGCGACAGCCAAGTGCTTATCTGAGTGGCTACCCCAAATCTCTGTTGACGACAAACCCAGCGTGTCCATATTGACCATGGCATCGGTTGCCGCAACCTGGTCAGCGGTCATCATCTTTACGTAATAATGTGATCCCACTTCGCCCTTCTCCTCATCCGTAAACCCGATGAAGATGTAGGTGTGTTTCCGTGGCTGGATCTTCACAGCTTGGTAAAGAGATGGCAGCAGAGCAGCTCCAGTCCAATTGTCGACGACTCCGTCGCCTCTGCTTACGTGGTCGAAATGGGCACCGACGATGATCACTTTATCCGTGCTGCCTGGCAGTCGACAGACCACGTTCGACAGCTTTGATCCCTTCACTGGTTGTTCGGAAAGCTCCTGATCGGGGCAACCCGCCACAGTGAACATGCCTTTTAGAGATTCCTGTCTTTGCTGATCGTTTCCTGCATATTCGCGAAGGCGGCTTTCGACAATCTGACGAGGGACCAGATCAAAGCGAACCGAATCGGCCAACACCTGAGAATGGACAATGGCGAGCGCGAACAGAATTGCAAGAACAGGCCACCGCAGACCCAAGCGATGCGGTTTCTGAACAGTGGTGTCCATAGCGCGATTTCAGTACAGGCAGTATACACTGCGATTCCGCACTGCACGCACGGGTGAGGAGTTCTGGAGCTAGCCATCGGCTGATGCCGTGGTCTTTCTTTGCAGCATCGAGAAGAACAGAAGCTAGTATTGCTCTACCACTTGCCAAGCTCGCGCGAGACTTGCCTTGTCGGTCAAGCAGATACTTACAGCGGCTTGCCGCGGAAGAGCCAGATCAGTTCGATGACCAGGATGACGACCACCATCAGTTCCAGAACGAAGGCGCGGCTCTGGTTGAACTGGTCGACCATGAAGCGGTAGAGCTCTTCGGCGGTCTGCAGCTTTTGCTGGACGAGGTTCTTGTAGTCGGGGACTCCGACTTTCGAAGCCGCCAGTTTGTAGAGGCGCGCCGAGAACATGTCGCTAAGGAATTTGATGGCGTTGTCGGCACGCTCGGTGAGTTCGCTGACATCGAGCAGCACGGTGTGCAATTTTGATGCGGCACGGGCGGTGCGCCAGCGCGACCAGAGCCCGGTGCCTCCGGTTTCGAGGAAGTCGTAGACGCCTTCGAGTTCCTTGGTCAGCAGGTCGTCGTAGTGGCGGAATTCGAGGAGCTGCGAGTTGGCATACTGCAGCAACTGGATAGCGGTCTCGGCGCCGGAAGGAGTGTCGTAGATGAAGGCGGTGTTCCAGCCGATCACCGCGAGATCGGTAGGGTAGTAAGAGATGCGCGACTGGAGGATTTCCTGCTTCTCACCCTCGGAGAGCGGGGCAGATTCTCCGCGAACGATCTGCGCGATCTGGTCTCGTTGATTGGCGAGCAGAGCGGCGGCATCGGGATTTCCCGCAGCTTCGCGCACGTGGAAAATGAAGTAGTCTTCCTGCAACCATTCCGCGGTGTAGGGCTTGACCAGCGCGGGCAGGGCGCGCTCGAGCTTCTGCTTGACGATCTTACTGGCGAGACTTTCGAAGTTGGTATCGGAAGTCCAACGGCTGGAAAGCTGCACGAGGGTTTCCCAATCGCCGGAAAACGGCAGCTCGAAAACCAGGCTGACGACGCCGTAATCGTAATATTTGATCTGGCCTTCCAGGCGCTCGCCGCTTTCCAGAACGAGCGGTTCGAGGCGCTCTTCGACGGGAGGCCGCTGGTAGCGGACGTATCCCGGGGCCTGATGCTTGAAGCTGGCTTCGGCGGTTCGGGCGCCAAGGATGCGGCGCAGGTCGTCGAGGCGGATTTCCTCGCAGACATCGAACTGAATCAGGGCCAGAACCGAGCCGCGCAGCGGTCCGGCAGGAGTGCGGCCGATCAGCTTTTCGGCGACTTCTCCGGTAACCAGGGGCATTTCGGTTGTGATTTCGCGGTCCATAAGAACGAAACCCGAGACTTCAGGGCCGACAGAAGCGGCCACCAGAAAGGACGACTGGACTATTTTCCCAGAAAAGCAGCAATCAGGCGAGGACGGGCTAATAGCTGTAAGTTATTAGCAGCGCAAGTTGTGGCGGATCAATGACTTCGGCGAGCCCTCCAGAGAAGCGCTCCGGTAACGGCCGCGGCGGCGAGACCGAGACCGGCATGCTGCATTGAGCGGGCTACGGCCTCCTCATGGTTCCTGACGATGGAGGACTCTGGAGAACCATCCGGAAGGGTTTTATGGAGCGCCATCTGCAGGACTTCGGCGAGGTGAAGAGCGTGGCGCTGGGATCCCTGCGCGATCTGTTCGCGGCAACTGAAGCCGTCGGCGATGATGAACCAGTCCGGCGGAGCCTTGCGGACGGCGGGGAGCAATTCGAGCTCGCCGATGGCGGCCGAGACCTCGTACTTATCGTGTTCGAATCCGAATGAGCCAGCCATGCCACAGCAACCGGGGGCGGGAGACTGGAAGTCGATGCCGAGGCGGTGCAGGACGGACTCCTCGGCCGTCATCTTCATGACGGATTTGTGATGACAGTGTCCATGGAGCAAAGCCTTAGCATCGAGGCGGGGCCAGGAGAAATCCTTGGCGTGATTCTCGAGAAATTCGCTCAGCAGGAAAGTCTGGCTGGAAAGCGCGCGCGCACGCGCATCGTGGGGAAAGAGATTGACGAGTTCATCGCGAAAGACCGCGATGCAGCTTGGTTCGAGGCCGACGATGGGAACTCCGGCTTCGATCTCGGGCATGAGTTCGTCGAGGATCTGCAGGAGCAGCGTCTCCGCGCGATCGAGCATGCCAAAGTCGTAGAGCGGGCGCCCGCAACAGAGGGGGGCTCGCGGCACCACCACGCGGAATCCGGCGGATTCGAGGACATCGACGGCGGCTTGCGCCGTGTGGGGAAGGAAATAGTTGTTGAAGGTGTCGGCCCAGAGAAGCACGGGCGGGCCATCGAGTTTGCGGGGACGGCGATGGAACCAGGTTTTGAAGGACTGCGGCGCAAAGGCCGGAATGCGGCGCTGCGGAGGCATTCCGGAGACCAGCTTTGCGATGTCGCGCAGGAATGGGAGTTGCGTGGTGAGATTCACCAGCCCGGGCGCAGTGCAGGCGATGCGCGCCCACAGGTCGATATTGCCGAAGGCATAGGCGCTGCGCGGGCGCAGCTTCCCTTCGTAGTAGTGCGAGAGAAATTCTGCTTTGTAGGTGGCGAGATCGACGGAGACCGGGCAATCACTCTTGCATCCCTTGCAGGCGAGGCAGAGGTCGAGGGAGTGCTTGACCTCTTCGCTCTGCCAGCCGTCGCGGATGACCTCGCCCTGGGTCATCTCCCAGAGAAGATGGGCGCGACCGCGGGTCGAGTGCTCTTCTTCGCGAGTGGCGCGATAGCTCGGACACATCACGCCGCCTTCTTCGCGTCGGCATTTGCCGACTCCAACGCAACGGAGAGTCGCTTCGGGAAAACTGCCGTGGTCGGCCGGGAAATGGAAGCGCGTCTGCGGGTCCCAGGGAGTGTAGTTTGCGCCGAGACGCAAATTTTCATCGAGGCGGTAGGGGTCGATCACCTTGCCGGGATTCATCTTCCATGCGGGGTCCCAGGCCGACTTGAATTCGGCGAAGGCGCGCATGAGTTCGGGGCCAAACATTTTGGGCAGGAGCTCGGCGCGAGCCTGTCCGTCGCCATGTTCTCCGGAGAGTGAACCGCCATAGCTGACGACCAGGTCGGCGGCCTGTTCCATGAAGCGGCGGAATTTTGCGATTCCGTCGCGGGAGGTGAGATCGAAATTGATGCGGGTGTGGACGCAGCCGTGGCCGAAATGCCCGTAAAGAGACCCTTTGTAGTCGAATTCACCGAATAGTTGACGAAGATCGCGCAGGTAAGCTCCCAATTTTTCGGGAGCGACGGCGGCATCTTCCCAACCTTCCCAATTCATAGACTCGCCGGTAACGTGGGAGGTGACGCCGAGGCTGGCCTCGCGGACGTCCCAGACGAAGCGGGCCTGCTTCTTGTCGGTAAGCAGGCGCATATTGGGGGGATGGGAATCGCGGGAGAGGGCGTCCATCAACCCGCGCGCTTGCGATTCCGCTTCACGGGCGGTCTGGGCGCCGAACTCCACCAGCAGCCAGCCGCCACCTTCGGGCAGCAGCGACATGCCTTCCGAATTGATCCCCTTGCGTCGGGTATAAGTGGCGAGAAGTTCGTCGAAGCCTTCGAGTCCAATGGGCTGGTGAGTGAGGATTTCGGGAACATGGTCGGCGCATTGGAAAACGTCGGGATAAGCGACCACCAGGAGCACGCGTTGCGGAGGACTTGCGACAAGCTGGCAGGTGGCTTCGAGTACGGTGACGCAGGTTCCTTCGGAGCCCACGAGTGCGCGCGCGATGTTGAAGCGATGCTCGGGAAGAAGATAGTTGAGGTTGTATCCGGAGACGCGGCGGGGAATCCTGGGAAAGCGATTGCGGATGAGCCCGGCATACTGGGTCGAGATATCGCGGAGGGTGCGGAAAATTTCGCCGAGGCGTCCGCCGGCATTGATGATGGATTCGACCTCATCGGCGGAGGTGCGGCCGACATTCATGCGGAGACCGTCGTAAGTCAGGATGTCGAGCGACTCGATGTTGTCGTCGGTCTTACCGGCCATCACGGAGTGCACGCCGCAGGAGTTGTTGCCGATCATGCCTCCGATGGTGCAACGGTCGTGGGTGGCGGGATCGGGGCCGAAAGTCAAATGGTGTTTTTCGGCGGCGTTGCGCAGGTCATCGAGCACGACTCCGGGCTGCACGCGGGCGATGCGGCGGCCGGGATCGATTTCGAGAATCCGGTTCATGTGGCGTGAAAAATCGAGAACGACGGCGACATTGCAGCACTGGCCGGCGAGCGAGGTACCTCCACCGCGACAGAGCAAGGGGGCGCCAAATTCGCGGCAGAGCGAAACTGCGGCGAGCACGTCGTCGGTATCGCGGGGAAACACGACTCCGATAGGAACCTGGCGGTAGTTGGAGGCGTCGGTCGCGTAAAGCGCGCGGCTGCCGTTATCGAAGCGGACTTCGCCGCGCAGGTTCCTATGCAGAGCTTGTTCTAATCCAGACGCGTCGACATTATTTTCGGAGATGGGACGAACTGCCGAGATGGTTTCGTGCATGGGAGAACTTCCAGAGTAGGATACCGCTGCTCAAGCGTCCGCGTGAAGGAGGCTTGAGATTGTGAGGTTGCTACGGCAGGCGGTCGGGCGGCACGACTGAAGCCGTGCCCTTCCCGGTTTCTTTTCAGCCGAGTGCTAGTGCCAGGCGCGAGTCAAGTAATCAGACATGGAAAGGCCGAGCAGCAGGAACAGGAAAAAGAGCGCGGAGACGACGACAAGCTTGGTGAGGCGCTCGCTGGTTCCCCGGATGTGCATAAAGAAGAGGGCGACCAAGGTGGCTTTGACGCTGGCGATAGTGAGCGCAACGGCGGCGTTATAGACCCCGAGATCGATGCGGGCAGCGAAGACAGTCAGCCCTGTGAAGATCAGCAAGGCGATCCAGATGGTGAAATAGGTTTTGAGAGATGTCGCGTGTCCCGCCATTGTGCCTCACTTATGCAAATCGATCAGGTAGAGCAATGGGAATAGATAGATCCAGATGATGTCAACAAAGTGCCAGTAAAGTCCGCCAATCTCGATGGGCGTGTAGTATTTCGGCGTGTAGCGGCTTTTCCACGCCATAATCAGCAGATAAGTGAAAATGCCGATGCCGATGATCATGTGGATGGCGTGCAGGCCGGTCATGATGAAGTAGAGCGCGAAATAGATCTGCGCGCGTTGCGGATTGGCATACTCGCCGGGATGGCCGGGGATCGGAACCTTTTCGAAACTGAATGTCGGCCCGGGAACATGGTGCTCGACGAACTTGTCGTGGTACTCCTTGCCCTTAATGCCCAGGAAAACAAAACCCAGAATGATCGTGGCGATCAGGCAGACCACCAGCAGGGTGCGGCGCGCCATGGACGCGGCCCAAACGGCGAGCACGACGGTCAAGCTGCTGCAGATGAGGACGGCTGTGTTGGTGGCGCCGAGTCGCCAGTCGAGGGTCTTGGCGCAAGCGGCAAATTCGGGATAGTACAGCAACCGGTAAACCAAGTATGAGCAGAACAGGCCGCCGAAGAACATGACTTCAGTGGCGAGGAACCACCACATGCCCAGACTGGCAGCATTGCGCTGCTGCTCCGGCTGGGCAAAGTGATGCAGCAGTGCCGGGTTATGAACTTGGTGAGAGGTTCCTTGCACCGCGATTGGACTATCGGCCAACGGGAGCCTCCTGAATGTGGGGTGCATCGATTTCGTCGTAGTTATAAGCTTCCCAGGTCACCACGGGATCGGAATCAAAGTTGAACGTGGGTGGCGGAGAAGCGGTCTTCCATTCCAGCCCGGCGGCGTTCCACGGATTGTCGGGCGCAGGGTCTCCGTAGCGCAGCGACCAGAGGAAGTAAACCATGGGCAGCAAATAACCGATTCCCAGGATGGTGGCGCCAGCCGTGGAGGCTACGTTCAGCACCTGAAACTCGGGCATGTGGCTGTAATCCCAGTAGCGGCGGGGCATGCCAAGGTATCCGAGGATGAACTGCGGGAAGAAAGTGAGGTTGAATCCCACGAATACGATCAGAGCGGCGAGCTTAGCCCAGCCTTCGGGGTAGAGCTTGCCAGAAATTTTCGGCCACCAGAAATGCATTCCGCCGAGATATCCCATGACAGCACCGCCGACCATAATGTAGTGGAAGTGCGCGACGACGAAGTAGGTGTCGGTGACGTGAACGTCGATGCCCAGCGCAGCGAGGAAGAGACCGGTGAGTCCGCCCACGGTGAACAGGCCGATGAATCCGAAGGCATAGAGCATCGGGGCATCGTAGTGGATGGATCCTTTGTAGAGCGTTGCCGTCCAGTTGAAGACCTTCACTGCAGAAGGAACGGCGACGGCATAGCTCAACATGGAAAAGACCAGCGCCGAGTACAGCGAGATTCCGGCGACGAACATGTGGTGAGCCCACACGAGGAATCCGAAGACGGCGATCGCGATGGAGGAAAACGCGACAAAGCTATAGCCGAAAATGCGCTTGCGCGCGTAGCAGGCGATCACTTCGCTGATCACACCCATCGCCGGAAGAATCATGATGTACACGGCAGGGTGAGAATAGAACCAGAACAGGTGCTGGAAGAGCAGCGGATCGCCGCCAAGCTTGGGATCAAAGATTCCCAGGTGCAAGGTGCGCTCGGCCGCTACCAGCAGGATGGTAATGGCGATGACCGGCGTGCCCAGAAGCTGGATGATGCTGGTGGCGTAGTGGGCCCAGACGAACAGAGGCAGGCGCGACCAGGTCATTCCCGGAGCACGCATGCGGTGGACCGTGACGACGAAATTGAGGCCGGTCAGGATGGAGGAGAATCCCGCGACGAAAATTGCGAGTCCGGCTTCGACGAATTTCGTGTTGGTGATGGCGCTAAATGGAACGTAGAAGGTCCAGCCGGTATCAGCACCGCCGGTCAGCATGCAATGGCACATCAGCGCGCCGCCGATGATGTAGAGATACCAGCTAAGCAGGTTGATCCGGGGAAATGCCAGATCCTTGGCCCCGATCATCATGGGGATCAGGAAGTTGCCCAGGACAGCGGGAATGGACGGGATCAGGAAAAAGAAAACCATCACCATGCCGTGCATGGTGAAAAGCTTGTTGTAAGTGTCAGCCTGAACCAGGTCCCCAGCGGGCGTCAGCAGCTCCAGCCGGATGAGCAGCGCGTAGAAGCCCCCGATGAAGAAGAAGAAGGTAATGGAAATGAGATACAGCAAAGCAATGCGCTTGTGGTCGGTGGTAAGCAACCACGAGCGGACGCCGTAATCCGCATTCAGATAGTTTGTACGCTCCGTGACTTGAGCTTTGACCGTAGACATAACTATTGCACCTGATTTCCTACCGGGCTGTTGTTGCCGGGCGCGACCTTGACCTCGGAGGGTTTCGTTTCAGCCCCCCCGGGGGCGGCCGGAGACAGCGACTTGACGTAAGCGACAAGAGCATTCAGCTGCTCTTCATTGACCAGTCCCTGGAACGTAGGCATGATGGGCCGATATCCGTTCACAATCTTTGCACCGGGATCGACAATCGATTCGCGCAGATAATTCTCATCCGCTTCGACGGAGCGGCCGTCTTCGAGCAAGACCGGCTTGCCAAAGACGCCTTGCAGGGCAGGACCACTGCCTTGGCCATTCATACGATGACAAGTGGCGCACCCGAGTTCATTGAAAACCTTCTCCCCACTGGCGGAAAGGGTCCCACCGGGGTTGCTGTTCACCCAAGCTTCGTAGTCCGCCGGATTCATGACGACGATATTGCCCACCATGCCGGAATGCAACGTTCCGCAATACTCGGCGCAGAACAGGTGATAGGTACCGGGCTTGGTGGCCCGGAACCAAATCACGGTATAGCGGCCGGGCAAGACGTCCTGCTTAATACGGAAAGCGGGAACGAAGAAGCTGTGGATGACGTCCTGCGAAGTCATGATAAGACGCACATCGCGGTCCACAGGAACGTGCAGTTCGTTCAACTCTCGCTGGCCTTCGGCGTGCTCCAGCTTCCACATCCATTGCTTGGCGACGACGTACACTTCAGCGGCATCGCGGGGAGGCGTATGTTCCTGGAAATAAATGACTGCGCCCCAGACGAAGATTGCCATGAACACACCGAGAGGAATGACGGTCCAGGCAATCTCCAAGGGCAGCGAGCCCTCGATCTTTGCCGCATTCACGCCTGGACGGTGGCGGTATTTGGTCGCGAAGACACAAATGGCGACGAACACCAGCAGAGACATCACGCCGGCGACGATGAGCAAGAAAATAAAGAGAGCGTCCACATTTCCAGCAATGCTGGAAGCGCGCGCCGGCCACAATGGGAAATTGTTAAGCATGCCTTCTCGAAGTTAGCCCCGGGTTAGTTGCACGGCTGGTCACGGAGCGGTCCAGCCGCATCAGCATGAGCAGCATCCCGCCGAGCAACACGATGGTCAAGGCGCCGGCGAGCTTCAGAATATTGCCAATCACCGCGCCATACTTTCCTGTCGCCGGATCATAGTGATA
>DAIDGW010000139.1 GCA_027452245.1 Acidobacteriaceae bacterium | reverse complement strand
CACGGGTTCCGAGTAGCCGAACATCTCGTTCAAGCCCGGGGCGGGTCCGATCCCTGCACCCAATTCCTTCTCGTAGTAGCGGCGCGAGGTGGAGGTCATCTGCCGGGAGCCCTGGTAGTAGACATCCTTGCCCTTGTTGCGATCGGGGAAGATGCGTTTGGTTCGCCACTCCTCTGAGCACATACTCACCATGCAGTTCAGATCCCGGCGGACTTGACAGGTTCGCTGTTCAGGAGTAATGAGTACATGAGTATGTTATTTGCACTTCTTCCAGCCACCACCGATTCTGACTACTTCCGGGGAGCCTGGCGCCGTCTCTTCGGCAGGTTCATCGAGAGCGGCCGCGAGAAAGCGGGCCTTTCCATCGAGCAGGCGGCGGCGTTGGCTGCCATGACCGCTGAGGAGTGGGCGGCGATCGAAGCCGGCGCCTCTCTTCCGGCGACCCGGCAGCAGCTCCAGTCCATCGCCGATGCTCTGCATATCGAGTGGGCCCTGATGACCAGGATCGTCCTGCTGTGCCGCCAGGCCTGGGGACTGAAGTAGCGGCCGTTACTCATAACCGGATACACTCACCTCCGAGAGAGGGGGTGAGTGCGATCAAGCAGGCTGAACCATCGAAGGTAAAAAGAATGAACTTGAACGTCGAAGTCGAACTCCACAACCGCTTCAAGGCGGCGACGGCTGCCCAGGGCCTGAACATGACCGATGTGCTGCTGGAGTTTATCCAGAGCTATGTAGCCAAGAACTCTACCAAGAAGCCGAAGGGACGGCGCGGATGAAGCGCGCCGCCTTGTACTTGCGAGTCTCCAGCGTTGACCAGCATCCGGAGACGCAGCTGCACGATTTGCGTCAGCTGGCTGCCCAGCGTGGCTTCGAGATCGTCAGGGAATACACCGACCGGATCTCCGGCGCCAAGGCCAAACGTCCCGGCCTGGACGAACTGCTGCGCGATGCCCGCCGCGGCCGGTTCGATCTGGTCGTCTGCTGGGCCTTCGACCGCATCGCCCGGTCGGTGACCCACTTCCTGCAGGTGCTCGATGAGCTCAATCATCTCAAGATCGAGTTCATCTCGTTCCGCGAGCAGATCGACACGGGTGGCCCGCTGGGCCGGGCCATCGTCGTCATCGTCGGGGCCATCGCGGAGCTCGAACGCTCGCTCATCGTCGAGCGGGTCCGTGCCGGCATGCGGCGAGCCAGGCTTGAAGGCCGGCACATCGGCCGCACTCCGCTCAGCCTTGATCGGGAAGCGATTCGTCTGGAGCGTACACAGGGGCAGAGCCTCCGCACGATCGCCAGGAACCACTCCGCCTCAACGGCCACGATCCAGCGCGTGCTGCACGAGCAGACTGCCGCTCCGAAGACCGTCAAATATCATCCTTCTACGGGTGTGACAAAAGGGCAGGAAAAACCCGCCGCCTAAACCCTGCAAAATCAACGGCCGGATCTCACCGATCCGGCCGTGTCAAAAGGTAAACGTTAAGTGACAAGACAGCGTTGTGAGATCGAAACGCCGACAGCTATGCCTCCGCAGCGTAATTGAGATTCGCGATTCCGCTGTGGGACGAAGGAGGTTTCGCGAAGTTCCGGTGCTGAGACCGGCCTTGTCGAAGCGGGTTAGCGGTCTCCCGAAAGATTGACCGGGTTCCCAATCGGCAAATACATCAGCACGCGCATTAACTCTGATTGGCGGCAAACACCGGTCTTTCCGAAAATGCTCTGCAGTTGTGTTTTGAGCGTATTTCTGCTGGTGCCCAGGATCTCACTAATCTCGTCGGTCGATTTCCCGTCCAAAAGTAGACATGCCACTCGTGTCTCAGCCGGCGTGAGCCCATATAGCGCCTTCAATATCTCAAAGACAGGACGCACTCGGGCAGAAAGATCGTGGATGAAGACGACCGCAGCGGGACAGGATGGAAGCCCAGTCATGCTGGCGCATGCTGGCCCGATCACTACTTGCAGGGGCTTGGCCGGGTGACGGCGGGAGATCAGCAATGCCCCTCCGGCAGTGGCTCCGCGTGCTGCTCCCGTTTGGCAGCTTTGGAATATTGCGGCCTGGAGGGCGCGGTCCGCGCTTTGCCACGAGGCCCTTAGCCGATTTTTGCTTGTTGATAGCCCATCGCTCTTGGCAAGGATGGCGGATGCGGCGTCATTGGCTCCCAGGATCCGGCCAGTCGCGTCAAGAAACACAACTCCAAGGGCGAGTTGGTCGAGGGCGGCCGCTTTTGCCTCCGATTCCATGCGCAACTGAGTAAAGTGTTCGTGAAGGCGGATCGCCTGCTGAATGTGCGGTGCCATAAATCGCAAGATACGGAGAGCAGGTTCACCAAATGGTTGCTTGTCAATGCTCCGCATCATCGCGAGATTTGCCAATGCCACTCCATCCTTGCCAAACAGGGAAAAGCAATGATGAAACATCCCGTACTTCAGCAGGAAGTCGTTACAGTATTCGGTGGTGAGGAGTTCCTTGTCCGATACGAATGCCTGAGATGAGGCGATCGTACCCGGATGGTTGAATCCCCTTTGCTGCGCATACGCTAGATAGGCGTCGATGGTCCAGTAGTAGGATTCATAAACACGTTGGGCCTCTGGATCAGCGCCAAACTGCACAACATTGCGGAGTTGCATGTCCTCTCCGCGCGAAATCAGCGTAGAGACATTTGCTTCCATTTGCTCGGATAGCATCCGAAGGAAGACTGGCCACTGCTTTGTATCTGCTGTGGCCTCGTAAAGCACGGGCAGGAGCTTTACGGGACTAGGTTTCATTGTGACCTCCCCGGGGAGGGAAACCAGTATAGCCGGGTTCTGCCAGAAGAAAGCATAAATTTTCACCCAGAAGGGTGATGACGAGACAATCTCCGTTCCCCTAATGTCGCTCGCAAGGTTTCTGTGCCAGCTTCCCCGCTCGGACAGTCACCTCCGACATTCCTCATTGGGAGAGGTTCTATGCGAAACGGAAGCTTGACCGGCGCAAGGGGCGTCGTGCGGCTGTCGATACAACTCCTTGTCTTTGCAGTACCGCTGGCAGCCGCCCCAGCTCTGCATGCCGCATCCCCTACTTATGCCTATGTGGCGAATAACCTTTCAAACTCGGTTTATGTGATCGACGCGAACGCCAATTCCCTCGTTGCCAGCATCCCCGTCGGTTCAGTTCCCACGGAGTTGGCGATCACCCTCAATCACAAATACGTACTGGTGACCAACCAGTATGGTGGCACCGTATCGGTAATCTCGACAGCATCGAATTCAGTAGTTGCCACTATCCCTGTTGGAGCCTACCCGGTTGGCGTAGCGACGTCGCCCAACGGAAAGCTCGGATACGTGACCCTAGCCGGTCAGAACGCCGTAGTCGCAATTGACCTCGCCACTTTTACTGTATCGGGAACTGTCGCGGTAGGTCCGGCGCCGACGCGCGTAAGCATTACGCCGGATGGCAGCTTCGCCTATGTCTCAAACCAGAACTCCAATTACATCTCCGTCGTCGATACTTCCACCCTCACGGTCGTGGGCACGATCAGCATCGGTCCTTCCCCATATGGCCTCGCCTTCACGCCGGACGGAAACTTCGCCTATGTAGCGGTGGTTGGGGCAAACGAAGTGGCCGTAATCAATACTGCAAGCCTTTCGGTTATTGCCAGGATTCCGGTCGGCCAAAATCCGACTGACGTTGCGATGACAGGAGATGGTTCGCTCCTGTACGTAAACAACCAGCACTCAAATACAGTCTCGGTGATCGACACCTCGACGAATTCGGTGGTAACCACAATCCTGGTCGGAGCCGATCCAAGCGGAATTGCCGTCTCGCCTAGCCAGAAGGTTGTCTACGCATCGAATTACCTGTCCAACACCGAATCAGTCATCGACACGGCAACAAACACGGTGGTCGCCACCGTTCCCGTCGGTTCGAATCCCAACGGCGTGATCATCGCAAATGTTCCCCGCCAACACTGAACATTGGCAGACCACTCTTGCGCTGAAACAGAGGTGTCTGAATTCATACACACTTTGGCCAGCCTTGCCTCTGTTTAGTGGAGAAACCAGTTTCTCTATGAAAGGAGTTCACGATGTCTCCCAGAAGGTTAATGCAACTTGCTTTGGTTCCCCTGCTTGTCCTGCTCTCGGCTGCCAACGGATTCGCGCAGTCTGCATTTTCTGATCCTCGCAGTGTCAAGCCCTCTATGTCTTCTTCAATGGAAGCGTTGGCCTCAGTCAACGAAGCTCCATTCGATGCTGTAACCGTTTTGAATCCAACTTCGTCCAAGCAGTTCCGACCATTCTCTCGGGTGGGATTTGGTGTGAAGGCGGGCATGTTGGGCATCGGCTTTGAAGCAGCAAGCCCCATCGCGAGGTACCTCAACGTTCGTAGTGGGGCGGACTTCTTCAACTACAACCGGTCCTTCTCCATCGATAACATCAATTACGATGCGAAATTCGATCTCCGTTCCGTCGAGGCCAGTGTAGATTTCTTTCCCTGGGCAAGGGGCCTTCATATCAGTCCGGGCGCCCTTGTATACAACGGAACCAAACTTTCTGCCAACGCAAATGTGCCGTCTGGATCCAGCTTCACTCTGAATGGCAATAGCTACATCAGCAGCACGACCAGTCCTGTGACCGGAACCGCCAATGTCAACGTCAACCATTTTTCACCCAAGCTGACCCTTGGTTTTGGGAACCTTATTCCCCGGAACGGGCGACACTTCAGCGTCCCATTCGAAATAGGATTCGCCTACTTCGGAGATCCAAAAGTGAACCTTAACTTCACAGGAGTCGCTTGTTCCTCTTCCTACCCGTTATCGAACTGTCAGGATGTGACGGCGAGCCAGCAGATTCAGTCCGACATTGCAGCTCAGGAGGCTAAGTTCCAAAAAGACGCCAGCGCCGTAAGGCTCATGCCACTCTTTTCGATTGGCATCGCATTTAACCGCAGCATTGGTCGCAAGTGATCACTCTGTCCGGGCTGGAGATCGATGCGTCAATACGGTTGCATGGTTTGTAAACGTTCGCGTCTTTTCTGCCTTTCCCGCCCCGGCAGATCTTCTCAGGACATGTTTTGGAGGAGCGGCATGCGGAAGAGAATCGCATTGACAGCAGGATGGTCGGCGAAATTGCTCCAACGAAGGCTAGCAAGTACCGTCCTTCTTATTGCCACGTTCATAGCGTTCACATCGAGATCGATGCAGACCTGTGCATTGGCTCAAGCGACGAAGACGGCCGAGTCGAGGTCTGCAGCTCGCGACGAGGAGCAAAAGGCAGAACAGCGCCGGTTCTTTGCGCTGAAGCGGGAGGCATGGTTTGAGCAACAGCGCTCGTATCCATATGCGCATATTCCGGCGGGCGCATACTGGCGCGCTCAAATGGAAAAACACGCGCTGATCGAGCGACGCAACCAGACGCTTGTCCTTGCTAGGCCGGACGCGGCAAAGCCACTCGATGCTTTTTCGGGCGTGACGTGGACGCCGGATGGACCCGCACCGGTGTATTCGACCGCAATTTATTCCAATCCTCCTTCTGGACGAGCCACTTCAATCGCCATCGATCCCGCGAATCCGAACACAATCTACCTGGGGACGGCGGCAGGGGGAGTTTGGAAAACGACCGATGGCGGCCAAAACTGGATTCCGCTAACGGACTCTCAGGCTTCCTTGGCGATTGGCGCTGTGGCAGTCGATCCGAACAACTCGAATAACGTTTATGCCGGAACCGGGGAGCCGGATTACAGCTCCGATAGCTATTACGGGGAGGGACTTCTGAAGTCGACGGATGGTGGAACGACATGGACGTTGATTCGAACACCGTTCACTACTAGCGACACCGCTCCGGAGTTTACTTCGATCGCAGTTCAGCCCGGGAACAGCAATATTGTTCTGGCAGCAAACACCAACTCTTTTGGTACTGCGGGTCTTTTTCGAAGTACTGATGGAGGGCAAACTTGGTCACACGTGGTTTCTACGGGGGGCTACTCCGGGGTCACCGCAGTGATGTTTGATGTGCAGAATCCAAGCATTGCCTACGCTGGGGTTGGCGGCATTCAGGCTACTGCGCCGGGTACAGTTCTGATGTCGAGAGACGCAGGGCAAACCTGGACCTCGATCAGTGGCAGCGGAACATCTGCCCTTCCGGCGCCCAGTGCCGTTCTCCGGACAGCGCTTGCCGAATCTTCTGATGGGAAGACACTCTTCGCAGCTTGCGCCAAATCTGATTTTTCAGCACCTGGCGCAATCTATTCGACAACAGACGGCGGAACGAGTTGGACTCAGCTTTCCGTACCAAACACCACCGTCCTGGACTGGTATACCAACGCAATTGCCGTTTCGCCTGCAAATCCATCTGTTCTTTATATTACTGGTACGGCCATTTACCAATCCCTCGATGGTGGTCAGACATGGGCGGCGATTATTAGTGGAGTCTACTCTGACCAGCATGGGTTTGCATTTTCGCCTGATGGCAGCAAGTTCTACGTTGCGGACGACGGTGGCATCTATGTGACCAGCGCGCCTGCCGTTGCCAATCCAACATTTGTCGGGCTCAATCAAACGCTGAATACGCTCACATTTTATCCCGGCTTCTCGCTTCTTCCTGGACAGGCCAATTCATTACTCGCCGGTTCTCAGGACCATGGTCTAAACCTCTACACCGGTACCCTCGCGTCCTGGGAAAGCGGCGACTCCTTCGAGTTCTGCGGCGACGGCGGCTCGGCCTACATCGATCCGCAAGGGAAATACGCCTATGCGCATTGCTGGGGCGGGAGTGCAAATTGGATTGCAAATTCCACGGGAGAATCCAATCCGGCAAGCTGGCAGTCAGCTGCTTCGGGAATTGGTTCAAGCGATCGCGTACCCTGGGTCGTTGACATCAAGGGAGACCAACAGAACGTCGCTAACGTATACACCGCGACAAATTTTATTTACCAGTCCACGGATTATGCTGGATCCTGGACTGCTATTTCCCCCGACCTCACAGCAGGCAAATCCACGGTGAATACAATCGGCATCTCACCTTCCGACTCCAACACGATCTACACCGGCGCTGGCGACGGCACGCTCTCCGTGACAACGAATGCTCTTGCCGGAACCGGAGCAACGTGGAAAACTCTGTCGGGTTTGCCTAGTCGGCCGATTAGCAAAATAGCGGTCCAGCCTGACAGTCCGAGCGACGTGTACGTTACTGTCGGAGGCTTCGGCACAGGCCATGTTTTCCACTCCACAAATGGAGGGGCGTCCTGGACCGATATTTCCGGAGACCTGCCAAATACCGTCGTCAACAGTATTCTCGTCGATCCAGACCTGCTGAACACGTTGTATGTGGCTACCGACATTGGTGTGTTCGCCAGCTCGAATGGAGGAACGAACTGGACTCCACTCGGGCAGGGACTCCCGAACGTGGTTGTCTTTGACATCCTCATGTACGAGCCCACGCACACTGTACGAGTCATTTCCCACGGCCGCGGTGCCTGGGACGCAGTTGTGCCCATGGTCGGCCTGCAGAGCAGCCCAACATCTCTTTCTTTTGCGAACCAGACTCAAGGTACGACCAGCACTGCTCAGATCATTACTCTGACGAATAATCTCACGTCGACGAGCCTGGGCCTCACAGGGTTCCAGATGAGCGGGCCCTTCACGCAAACAAACGATTGCGGGGCAACTCTCGCGCCGGGTGCGACATGTAGCGTCGATGTTGCATTCGCGCCTACGACAGCCGGCATCGTTTACGGATCGCTAACTATCTCTTCCTCGAGTAACAGCGCGACCGTCAGCCTATCGGGAACAGGACTAGGAATACCGCAAGCGACATTCGATTCCACGTCCCTGTCTTTTGCAAATCAACCGCTGGGTGTTCCAAGCGGCGTGCAGACGGTTCACCTGACCAACAGTGGAGATGCGTCACTGACGGGCATTGCCATTTCTGTTGGAGGAACCAATTCAGTCGAGTTCTCCCAGACAAACACCTGCGGTTCGACCATAGTAGCAGGCTCAAGCTGCACGGTTAGTGTGACGTTTACTCCCAACGCGATTGGTGCGCAATCGGCGACCGTTTCTATTGCAGATAGCGCATTAGGATCACCTCAGTCGGTGGCATTGGGCGGAGTTGGAGAAGCTCCATTCTCCTTTTCAGCGACTGCCACCTCATCGACAGTTCAGGCGGGAACAGCCGCTAGTTACCAGCTGACTTTAACCGCAGCGCAAAATTCACCGTTGGCAAACGCTGTTACTTTCACATGTAGCGGATTGCCGGCGTTCAGCAGTTGTAGCTTCTCACCAGTAAGCGTTTCGTCCGGAAGCAGCCTCCAGAACGTGACCCTGGCTATCTCAACGATGCCAAATTCACAGCCATCACGAGCGATTGTTGACGGGTCGCGTTCCATCGGCTTCGTTGCGCTTTCCGTCCTTGCTGTGATTTTTCTGCCGCGCCGAAAGCTCCTTACGCGTCTTATGGCTCTGGTCATCCTTGTTTTCAGCGTAATCGGCTGCTCGGGAGGAGGCAGCGGCAGTACCAGTGGCAACAATAGTCAGGGCACGCCGACGGGCAACTACAAGGTAATTGTCACGGCAGCTCAATCTGGGATCTACCAGACGACACAAACATTGAGCTTGATTGTTCAATAGCGCCCTGCGATGCCGATGATCACTCCATTCCAAAAGCGCATTGCTTCTGGCGGAAGCACGCTGGTGTGGCTCGCGCTGTTCGTGCTCACAGTACCCTATGCCGACTGTGCGTCCGATCAAACGAAGCTACCAGAAAGGCCTTCGGCCATATCCGCTGGGCCAAAGATCATCTGCCGTTCATGCGGCGAAATGCCACCGCCCAGAGGTTACACATGCTCACAAGGTGCGATGGTTGCCGATTCTGTACCTACGACCGAAATTGTCAAACTGGTAGCCACATGCAAGGAAAGGAAGCCTGCGCCGAAAAGTGGGCAAAGGCGACGCCGGCAGCACAAGTGCAGTAGGCGCAAGTCTGGACATGCGTGCGCAGCTTCACGTTAGGCGTTGCTGCGGAACGTGAACCATGATTGAGTTTGTAGAGCAGCTGGGTCGAACATTGGGTCGATGGGAACCAATCTCGATCTCACGGTTGGTCCGCGCGGGGATGTCACCTTCACCATCGCTGGCGGCGAAAGACCTTTGACCCGGACGGGACGAACAAGACCGACGCGTACGACGGCCCCGGCAACCTGATTTCCGTGACCGACCAGGCCGGCAACCAGGTCGAGTACACCTACGACGCGGCCAACCAGTTGCAGACGGTGGTGCAGGTCAACAGCCCCAACACCTCGGCCAACACCACGACCTACGGCTACGACCCGCTAGGCGACCTGACCGGTCTGACCGACGCCAACGGCCACACCACGCAGAACGGCTTCGACCTGCTGCTGGAGCCGGTCTCGAAGACGCTGCCCGATGGGTCGCTCACCGAGACGCGGCAGTACGACCAGGCGGGGAACCTCATCTCGCTGACGCACTTCAATGGCGCAGTCACAACCTACACCTACGACTCGCTGAACCGGCTGCTGAGCCGTTCCACGCCGGGCGAAGCCACGGTGAGCTTCACCTACACGCCGACGGGCAAGCGGCAGACGATGACCGACGCCAGCGGGATGACGAACTACAGCTACGACACGCTGAACCGTCTGGCCACGGTGGTGGACAGCCGGTTGGGGACGACGACCTACGCCTACGATCCGGCCTCGAACGTGACCACGGTGACGTATGCGAACGGGGAGCAGGCGGCGCTGCAATACGACCCGCTGAACCGGGTGACGGGCCTGGCGACGCAGACGACGGGCTACATCTACCAGCGCGCGCCGACGGGCAACCTGACGAGCGCGACGGAGCTGAGCGGGCGGACGGCGAACTGGAGTTATGATGGCATCTACCGGCTGACGAATGAGACGATCAGCCTTGCGCCGAGCAGGAACAACGGCGCGGTGAGCTACGGGCTGGACCCGGTGGGCAACAGGCAGTCGGAGAACTCGTCGCTCTCCGGCGTGCCATCGGGCAGTTGGAGCTACAACGCCGACGATGAGTTATCGAGTGAAACGTACGACGCGGACGGCAACGTGACGGCTGAAGACGGCAAGGCCTTCAGTTACGACTCGCAGAACCATCTGGTGGCGATGAATGGCGGGGCGGTGCAGATGCTCTATGACGGCGACGGCAACCGGGTGGCGAAGTCGGTGAGCGGCCTGGTCACGCGCTATCTGGTCGATGATCTGAACCCGACCGGCTATGCCCAAGTCATGGACGAGCTGACGAATGGCGCGGTCACGCGCACCTACACCTACGGCCTGCAGAGGATTGCGCAGGACCAGGTCATCTCGAACACCTGGACGGCGAGCTTCTACAGCTACGACGGACAGCTACGAATACGACGCCTTCGGCATTTCTTTCACTGTCAGCGGCTCCACGCCCAACAACTACCTCTATCGCGGCGAACAGTACGACCCTGACCTCGGGCTTTACTATCTGCGCGCCAGATACTACAACCCGTTGACCGGAAGGTTCATGAGCAGAGATCCTTACGACGGAAACAAGATTTTGCCAATTTCGCTGCACAAGTACCTCTATGCTGCTGGCGACCCTGCGAACCGGATTGATCCTCGCGGCAGAGCAGACTTATTTGAGTATGCGATACGAACCAATGCGGCAATTCCAGAGGCGAAACTGATCGACGTCTATGGATGTGTCGCCGATGCCAGTCTGACAGCGGTGAGCCTTGTCATTAACCCGACGATCACTACTTCGAACGCATTGGGCGGCGGTGCTGCCATCATCGGCTGTGTTACGTTGACCCCGGGACTAAGTGACCTTGCCGAACAGGGAAATAAGATCGTGAAGTTCGTTAAGTTAGTCGGCGCTACGTCTGATTGGGGGTCATGCGCGCTGGATGTCGAGGATTTCGTCAACGGTCTCAATGACGTATTGTCAGGGACGCCGGATGGGGTCCAGATTACTGATTCCATTACAGCACTGGCAGGCTGTGTGAACGATGCGTTGGGCTATTTGGTAACGCACCCTGGTAAGACGTTGCAGGGGTTAAGTCTTTGACGAGGCGCGCCTAAATGCATACGAGCCTGACAACGACCTCAGCAATCGCTAGTATCCTCATGTTCGGCGGCGGCCCACTCACCCGCTTCGGGGTCATTCTATTTTCGCTGGTTGTGGGGACCGGTCTGCTAGTGAGTATCTGCTGGGAGGTCCTAGACAGGTGGATTAAACGCACTCGCGGTCGCAACTGGCCGACAGTATCTGCTGTCGTGGGCATTGTGAGTGTCACTCCTGTGGAGGGCATTCGTATATCGTCCGGAGCCGTTCATGACTGGCCTTCATACCTAGCCACGCTAACCTACACCTACCGCAATCCCGAGGAGCAGATAGGCGATTACGGCCGCAAGTTTGGTGACAAGGATGAAGCCGAAGCATGGGCCGATTCCTACAAAGGCAAAACCGTCAAGGTCCACGTAGACCCGCGCGACCCCTCGCGTTCCGTCCTGCGAGAAGAAGACCTTTAGGTGGCAATGGACGGGGCGGGTGGCTGTAGATGATCAAGAGGTTGTTCCGATTTCGGAGCGGCTGAAGGCGGCAAGACGTTCAGCTACGACTCCCAGAATCATCTGGTGGCGATGAACGGCGGAGCGGTGCAGATGCTCTATGACGGCGACGGCAACCGGGTGGCGAAGTCGGTGAATGGTGTCATCACGCGCTATCTGGTGGACAATCTGAACCCGACCGGCGGCACGCCATCGATATGCGCCCGGGTGACATGGACCGTGCCTAAACGTTTACCTTTTGACACGGCCGGATCGGTGAGATCCGGCCGTTGATTTTGTTGAGGTTATGCGGCGGGTTTTTCCTGCCCTTTTGTCACACCCGTAGAAGGATGGGATTCGACGGTCTTCGATGCGGCAGTCTGCTCGTGGAGCACGCGCTGGATCGTGGCCGTTGAAGCGGAGTGGTTCCTGGCGATCGTGCGGAGGCTC
>DAIDGW010000138.1 GCA_027452245.1 Acidobacteriaceae bacterium | reverse complement strand
AAGACGTCCGGCAACGATGCATCTTCACCACGCACACGCCCGTCCCGGCAGGCCACGACCAGTTTGATTGGGAGTCTGTGCAGCGCATCGCAGGGCTAACGGTGCCGGCGGAGGTGGCGCGCATGCTAGGAGGGGAGAAACAGCTGAATATGACACTCCTTGGACTCAACCTAAGCCGGTACGTCAATGGCGTGGCCCAGCGGCACGAGGAAGTGTCGCGCGAAATGTTTCCCGGCTATCCAATTCACCACATCACAAACGGCGTCCACTCGGCTACCTGGACCTGTGAGAGTTTTCAGCGGCTCTTCGACGAATACATACCGGACTGGCGCAAAGATCCGGCCATGCTAAGGAAAGCACTGAGCATTCCCAACGAGAAGATCTCGGCTGTGCATGTGGAGGCCAAGACAAGGATGCTCGCCTTCGTGAAGGAAAAGTCCGGGCACGCTCTCTCTGGCGACGCGCTGACGATTGGCTTCGCCCGTAGAGCAACCGCGTATAAGCGCGCCAGCTTGGTGTTCACCGATCCGGAGCGCCTGATTGAGATCGCGAAATCGGCCGGACCGCTCCAGATCATCTTCGCTGGGAAAGCACACCCGCAGGACGAGGGAGGAAAACAGGAGATCGGACGGATTATCGCCGTTGCTCGTGAGATTGGTCTGAATGTCCCTGTTGTGTACCTCGAGAACTACGACCTTGAGATGGCCAAATTGCTGGTGTCGGGAGTGGATCTATGGCTCAATACCCCACAGCGCCCCATGGAGGCTTCTGGAACTTCCGGCATGAAGGCAGCGCACAATGGCGTTCCGAGTTTTAGCACCCTCGACGGCTGGTGGATCGAAGGACACATTGAGGGCTTGACAGGCTGGTCGATTGGAGAATCCGCCACGGCTGATCCGAAAGGGGATGCCACGGCGTTGCTCGACAAGCTCGAAGAAGTCATTTTACCGACGTTCTACGGCAACCGCGAAGGGTGGCTGGATG
Organism: Acidobacteriaceae bacterium; assembly: GCA_027452245.1. GTDB lineage: Bacteria > Acidobacteriota > Terriglobia > Terriglobales > Acidobacteriaceae > Sulfotelmatobacter. Next base: position 1,018 of record DAIDGW010000138.1, on the reverse strand, counting down.
TCATGCGCCACACCATTGCGCTGAATGCGTCCTACTTCAACACACACCGCATGGTGCAGCAATACGTCACCAATGCTTATCTCGGATAGCAGGCATTTAGCCTGCTTTCCCAAGAACACAAAAGGAGCGAAACACAGTGAACCATCGAATCAGCAACTCGGCTATGATCCTGCTGGCTGCGACTCTCGCATCGCCGGTCTTTGCCCAGAGCGGGGCTGATACCTACAAAAGCAAGTGCGCGATGTGCCACGGTCCCGACGGAACGGCGGCGACGCCGATGGGGAAGATGATGAAGATCCCATCTTTCAAGTCGCCGGAGGTGGTGAAGGCCTCGGATGTTTCGCTGGTTGCTGTCACCAAGGGCGGGAAAGGAAAGATGCCGGCCTACAACGGCAAATTGACCGACGGCCAGATCAAAGATGTGATCGTCTACGTCCGAACTCTCCAGAAGAAGTAGTGGGAGTTGGAGAGGATCTGCAGGGGCATTCGGCAATCTAAACGAGCTGGACGGCCTCTGGTCCGGAACGTGAGGTTGAACTCTTGGCCGACATAATGGACCAACTTGGCATCGATTCATTCTCGCCCAGCGGCCTTTGTGGCCGTAAAAGCGCCGGCTACGTGCGACCTCCGGCGACGCAGCCGAACAGCGGTCGCGCGCACGAGCCTGAGAGGCCGATCTGGCTCCTCCGTATTATTCATGTCATGGTGCACGTCGGCATGGCGATTGCTGTTTGCTCTGTCGCTCTGGCGCAGCCTTCGCAGCAGTCGAATTCCAATGGCGCAGCAGCGGGCCGGGAAATTCTCCTTGCTTTTTCACGGCAATCGGCCCCAGAACTCGTGAGTCACTATTTCGATCAGCCCCGCCTTCAACTCTTTCTGATTCGTCGTCTCATCTCGCTCGACGATCCTCGAGCGATTCCCGCACTGCGCAATGCCTTTGAGACGCAAACCCAGCCTCTAACCCGGCAGTTCATCGCAGCAGCGCTGGTCCGGCTCGGAGAAACCGATCAGAAGTATT
>DAIDGW010000137.1 GCA_027452245.1 Acidobacteriaceae bacterium | reverse complement strand
ATCCATGCAACCATCAACCGGAAGTCGGCTTTCAACTGGCTGAATGTGGACGGATAATTCATATGTTTTTCGGCTCCATCTGATTCCATAACTCCATGCTGGAGTAGCTCATTCCACCGCTCCATCAGCTTCAGAGGCAATCGGAGTGTTCGGTAAGCTCACAGCTCGGGAACCCCGGTAGTTGAAGACCTTCGTGCAACTCAACGCTTCAGGTGTCCAGGTGTTCTGCCATTTCACTCCAAATTCAAGCAAGAGTAAAACGCTGGCACCCACGAGAAATGCGAAGCACAGCAAGCCTGTTCCGTAGCTGCCAGAAGCATCCTTGAGAGATCCGAGCGCCGAGGGAAGAAAGAAGCCACCCAGGCCGCCAGCGGCACCGACGATGCCGGTAATGAGTTCGATTTCCGAGAGAAATCGTTGTGGTGCGATTTGAAAAACTGCGCCATTGCCCATGCCCAGCATCCCCATCGACAAGAACAGCATGGGGACGACAAGAGCGAGCGGAGGAAGAGTGCTGAGAATCAGCAAACTAACAGCAACGCCTGCGAAGAGTCCCAGCAGCAGACGGTACCCTCCGATCTTATCGGAGAGCCATCCCCCAACCGGGCGTAGAAAACTTCCCGCCAAAACGACGAGCGTTGTATAGTCGCCCGCCTGCACCTTCGTCAGGTGGTATTGGTCATGGAAGAAAACCGTGAGAAAACTGGCGAGGCCAAGGAATCCGCCAAAGGTAAGGCTATAGAGGAAACAGAGACGCCAGGTATCTCCCTGGGCGAGGAGTTGTGCGTACTTATTCCAAGACCTGGGTGCAGACATGGATGGGCTGTTCTTGGCCATGAAGAAGAAGATCGCAAGTACTAGCACAACGGGTAAGATTGCCAGGCCGAAGACCGCCTGCCAGCCGAAATGCTGTGCCAGGCGAGGACCAAAGAAAGTAATGATCAGCGTCCCGGAGTTGCCGGCGCCTGCAAGGCCCATCGCCAGTCCCTGGTGCTCAGGTGGGTACCATCGTCCGGCCAGGGGGAGAGCAACGGCAAAGCTCGCGCCGGCGATTCCCAGAACAAATCCGATCAAATAAAACTGCCACAGAGTTGTGGCAAGATGCCATCCAAGAATCAATGGGACGAGCGTCAAGCTCAGGCCGATCAGACCCGCGCGACGGCCGCCCACTCGATCCGCAAGAAGCGCCAGAATCGGCCGGAAGAAGGAACCTCCAAGCAACGGAATCGCGGTCAGCAAGCCTTTCTGCGTCGCCGACAGGTGAATTTGCTCGGCGATGAACGGCGTCATTGGGCCAAAGATGATCCACACCATAAAGCTGATATCGAAGTAGAGAAAAGCAGAAACCAGGGTTGGCAAGTGGCCGCTGGCAATGAATGATTTCTTGTTCATCTGTGACCCTCCGAAAGCGGTGCTATTGAATTGGGTGTGAACTGGCGAATCCCGCAATCTTGGTCAACTACTTGGGCGGGCGTCGGCCATCAAGCTATTGCGGCTTGCGCGGGCGTATTCACAATCTGTGCCGATAGCGGTGTCACTGCTGCTGCGATCTGACCTGCGATTTCTTCGGGAACACCGAGTTCGTGCAGCCTTTCAACTAGGTCCACCCCAACCGCATCGAAGTGACGCTTCTCAGTGGCAAGTCTGCTATGAGCGACCTTCATGGATTGGCCGTTATATTGCTTGGGGCCTCCCAGTGATTGCGATAGGAAGGCAAACTGATGCGCCTTCGGCCGGGGCATGCTGACCCCGGTGAAGAAGTGGCTCAGCGTGGAATCGGCCAGAACGCGTTCGTAAAAGCGGTCCACAGCTGCGCCGATTGCTGCTTCTCCGCCGATGCGTTCAAAGATTGTCGTTTCATTTACGGCTTCACTCATCTAGATTCCCTCTGGGATTTCAGAATTCGACAGCGTCGTCGGTGGTCAGTCAGGGATTACGCATGGACCGCGGACGACTTTTCAACTCGCACGGCGCACTGCTTGTAATTGGGTTCGCGCGAGATCGGATCGAAAGCGCTTTGCGTAATCTGATTCGCGTTGCTTTCGGCAAAGTGAAAGGGAAGAAATATCTGACCCGGCGCGACAATCTCCGTGATCCGTAACTCCACCTTGCTGACGCGCCCGCGCGCGGAGACGACATCGACGCGATCGTGCGGCTTTAGCCCAAGTTTTCCAGCGTCCACCGGGTTCATCTCCAGCCACGCGCGCGGAGACATGCGCTGTAGGATCGAAATGCCTCCGGTCTTGGTGCGTGTGTGCCAGTGTTCGACGGTACGCCCTGTGTTGAGAATCAAAGGAAACTCTGAGTGCGGCTGCTCGGGGAACGGCGCCCATTGCGTAGGCAAAAGCCGGGCACGGCCATCGTCGGTCTGGAACTTACCGTCGGTATAAAGCCTGCGCGCGGCTAGGGGCTTCATGAAAGTGCTTTCGGGAAATGGCCATTGGATTCCTCCTTCCTCTTCAAGTGCTGTGTAAGTGATGCCGGAGTAATCGCAAAGCCGTCCCGCGCTCACGCGACGCCACTCGTCGAATGCATCGGCTGGTCCCCGCCAGCCCGGAAAGAGGTCCTCCCGGCAGCCGAGCCGATCGGCGACGGCCATAAAGATATCGAAGTCGCTTCGCGCCTCGCCTGGTGGATTTACTGCGGCATTGACCTTGCTGACGCGCCGTTCGGAGTTGGT
>DAIDGW010000136.1 GCA_027452245.1 Acidobacteriaceae bacterium | reverse complement strand
CAGAGTCCATCCAATCCCCATACTTCCACCGCGCTAGCGGCTTAGCGCAAATCGCCGTACCAACACCGCTCCGCCGGAAGCTTCTCCAAACCCGAGAAATCCCTGCCTGCGGAGCGCTGTCGATACGGCACTAGAGATTTGGCATGAACTGGCGGTCACGCCAAGGCCAATTTGCGCGATGGTTCCTAAAACATTGACGCACTTTTAGTTCCGCGATGCGTGAAGATTTCGCCGAAATCAGACCGCCTTAGCGCACTAACAATGAGAAACTGCCGATTCCTGACACCATCCGCCCTTGAAATTGACTCAAGCCAAAATGATCGTTGAGCGCCTTGCCTCCCTTAACCGTTAACACCAGCTCTCGGCTATCGGGTTGGCGTATCACCCAGCGCTTCGTCTCAAATGTAGCCAGGATCGCCGCACCGAGCAGACCACCCGAGTGCGGTCGGCGCTCACTCCAGTCGAGACAACCAAATGCGAGGCGGCGGCGCGAGGTTGAGCGCACGAGGTGGATGCCGATGCGGCTCAGTTCCGCCCGTCCAATGTCGCTCACAGACGAACTGTCGTCAGTAAGCCATCCCAGTGCAACCAGCCTGTCGTGCAGCGCCACCGCCACCACGCCGGCCATGTGGTCGTAACACGTGCGCGCAAAGCGCAGCTTCGTGGGAACCCTGCTTTGGAGTCCCGGCTGCTTCGCCGCCAGCCCCATAATCGATTCCAAAGTATCCGCAACTTCATGGCTCGCGATCCGAAAGTAGCGATGCCTCCCTTGAACAGCGCAGTCGACCATCCCCTTCTCGACCAGGACTCGCAAATGTGCGCTCGCCGTCGAAGCTGATACGCCGCCTACAAGACTCATTTCCGTGGCGGTGTAAGCGCGCCCATCCATCAACGCGCAAAGCATCCGCGCCCGTGTGCGATCCGCAACCGCGGTGGCGGCCGACGCCAATCCGGCATCGATAGAGTTCCGATCCACAGCCTCATCATATTTCAGACGGAACATCACGGGGTAGTAACACTTCGTTCTCCACCGAAGCATTCCTCAGACGCTCACTTCATTATGGAGTTGGAATCGCGGAGGCACCGAAACGATGATCGCCATGATCTTTGAGTTCACTGCGAGCGATGAACACTTCGACGAGTACATGGACGAGGCCGCGGCTTTGCGCCCGCTATTGTCAGGCATTCAGGGATTCATCTCGGTCGAACGCTTCGAAAGCAAGACAACTCCGGGTAAATTCGTCTCCATTGGGTTCTTCGAGGATGAGAACGCTCTACGGGAATGGAGGAACCTGCCCGAGCACCGACGTGCCCAGCAACTCGGCCGCACCAGGCTCTTCAAGAACTATCGCCTTCGCATAGCATCTGTGATTCGCGACTACACAATGTCCGACCGCGAGCATGCGCCCGAAGACAGCAAGCTGGCGCACGACTCAAGGGAGGACTGAGAATGGACGATCTGGAGATTCGTCTGGCCGATACGCCGGGTTCGCTCTCCCGAATGGGAACAGCACTTGGCAATGCAGCCATCAGTATAGAAGGCGGCGGCGCATGGGTTGTGGATGCCAAAGGCTTTGCGCACTTTCTCTTTCACGATGGGGCCGCCGCACGCCGGGCACTCGAGTCTGCTGGAATTGAAGTGGCCACATGCAGCCAGGTATTGCGCCTGCGTCTCCAGCAGGAAATTCCGGGGCAGCTGGGGTTAGTTACAAGCCGCATGGCGCAAGCCAATGTCAGCATCCAGGTGCTTTATAGCGACCACGTGAATCACCTCATCCTCGTGGTTGACGATCTAGAGAAAGGTCGCGCAGTGGCCGCAGATTGGAGCAGCACGCAAATGGCAGAAGCGAGGCCGAGAAGTCGATGAAGTCCAGAGGAACGGGGCATCCTCAAATGCAGAGGCCGCAAACGCACTTCGGCCATACTCATCCCATCTGTTGGCAATAGCTGACAGTTCTCGCAAAGGGAAAGTCCTTCCTGCTGGACGATTTTGGGCACTCTCTGAATGACGCCTCTCGGCACCTAGTAACCTTGATCATGCAGTGAGTCAGTTGAACTCCCGTCTCCACGGAGCCTTGTCTACTCACAACGGAAAAGCGCCTTCGCCCCGGAGTCCGTACGACGAAGGCCTGCTCAGACTCGAATCGCCGTCCTAACGAATCGCGTGCACGAAAGTTCGCCTCTGTGCATATAGAACCGCAGAATCTGCCTTATATGAGCAGGCACTGCGGACTGCACGCGGTCGCCTTCAGCGAACCTATTTCAACAACTCCTGACCAGGCCCATGCGTTCGGCAAGCATGCACGCCGACCAAAGAGAAGCCGAAAGGACGGAAAAAGCAACTACGGTGCCGTGGAGCGTGATCCAGATGACGGCAAGCGGACCGCCGAAGTGGGGGAGAATTTCCGTTTACGGGAAGTTGATGACGACTGGTGTGCCCCTGTCGTAGGTGCTTTCGGAGACCTTCGAGCAGTTGAAGAGGATGGGCGTGTCTGCGACGACGGCATCACCGGAGTGGACGAGCGCCCAGATTTGGGCGGCGGTGGTTATGTGGGTGTTGATGGCGTGATCCGTGAAGGCTGCCGAGGTGAAGAAGACAAGTTTGACGGCCCATGCGACGTTGAAATCGCCCGTGGGCGGGATGCCGACTAGATGATCGTGGCCTTTGACCAGGGAGCAAGGACTTCCTCCGTTGAAATCCGTGCAGACCTGACTCGTGCCGGGCAGCGCACCGTAGTCAGGGTCAGGAAAAGGCAGGACGTTGACATGGTCGCAGTTGGTTGGCGTGCAGTTGAGTGTGTTTGCATCGATTGTGGAGCCTAGCGGATACACCACCAAGTAGAGCGGCGCGGTGGCAGCGGAGTTTGCGTTGGACGGGAGCGGGGCCTTGTCCGGCGTGAGGAGATAGATAACGCTACCGTTTGCGTCGTCGTATGCGGGCTCAATGGTGGATTTGCCAAGGGCGTTCTGCCCGCTATCCACGGTTTGAGCAAAGGTTGCAGGAACACCCGAAATCGCGATCGCCCCCATCAGGAGCGCCGCACGGAACAGAATGTAGCCAGAAATTGTCTTCATATCTTGTCCTCTTTCAAACACTTGATCGTCCGGCTCAGCGCCGGCGCTGTTAAGGTGGCGAGACACACACGGCTCAGCACGGTGACTGTGAGAGGCACCAATTGAACCGACACCGACCATGGTGCAAGTGTCGCCACGAGCGGTTAGCGTCTCAAGGTTGTGACCCCCTTCAAGGGATGGGGAACTTCCACTATTGCCGCTAGCATTCCGCAGAACACCCCAAATCGGTAGTTTCTCTCCGTAACTTACGATGTAACATAATTGAATCTATGGTTTGCGCTGAGGTAGAGAATGGACCGCTCCGGATCTGCGACGGACCCTGAAGAGATAAGACTGCAGCTTCAACGCATTCTTGCCTCGAAAGTCTTCTACGCCGCGCAACGGAGCCAGGCTTTTCTCCGCTATGTGGTCGAGAAGTCGATTGCCGGCCTCCTCCCCAAGGAATATGAGGTCGCTATTGAAGTCCTCGAGCGCAGCGCCGCTTACGATCCCACGATCGACTCCACGGTGCGTGTGGAAGCAAGCAGGCTTCGCAACCGCCTTCGAGAGTATTACGACACCGAGGGGAAGCACGACCCGATCCTTATCGAGATTCCCAAGGGGGGCTATTCGGTCGTCTTTTCCCAGACCGGCCACAACCCAAACGGAAATGCCGGAGCCTTGCTTGCGTCCGCGCCCGGAAGCACCACCGGGGAGCGCACACCGTCTGCAACCGGGCGCAATGGAACGGGCGCGGCACACGGCAGCGAATCGGTCCCTTCGAACTCCGCACGATCCGCGTCAAAAGATGCGACGCGAACGCGCGGCCGCCGCCGCACCCTCGTCTGGATTTCTCTTCTCGCGACCTTTTCCCTTGCCGTTATCTTTTCCATTTGGGTCTTCATGCGGTGGGAGCGCCCGCGCGCGCCGATCCGTTCCCTCGCCGTCCTCCCCCTTAACAACCTCTCTGGCGATCCGGCTCAGGACTACTTCGCAGCCGGAATGACCGACGAACTCACCACGGAACTGGCGCGCATTCACGGGCTGCGGGTCGTTTCCCGAACCTCGTCGTTTGCGGCCAGCCGCTCCTCCCAGAGCTCATTACCGCAAATCGCAGATGCGCTCCAGGTTGACGCCGTCGTCGAAGGATCCATCGTCCGCTCCGGCGACCGCATCCGCATTACCGTCCAGCTCATCGACGCTCGCACCGACCGCCACCTCTGGGCCCAGTCCTTCGAAGGCACCGCCGTCGACGTCCTAACCCTCCAGGACAGCGTCGCCCAGCAGATCGCCACACAGGTCCCCCTCGGCCTCGCCCCTCCCTCGCCGCGACCGGCCGTCATCCCCGCCGCGCACGACGCCTATCTCCGCGGCCGCTACTTTCTCAATAAGCAGGACATCCCTCACAGCCTCGATTCCTTCCAGCAGGCCATCGCCATTGACCCCACCTACGCCTCTGCGTACGCCGGCTACTCCTCCGCCCTCGACGCGGCTACTACCTTTGGCATCGGCACGCCCGAACAGCTCATGCCGAAAGCCCTTGCCGCCGCCCAGCGCGCCATTCAGCTCGACCCCCAGAACGGCGAAGCCTACACCGAGCTCGGTAGCGTTCAAACCATCTACGAGTGGGACTGGACGGCAGCAGAGCAGAACCTCACCCGCGGCATCTCCCTCAATCCCAACGACTCAGTTGCCGAGGTCAAGTACGCGGTTTACCTCGACGCCGCAGGGCGCCCCCAGGATGCCGTCACTCATATGCGCCGCGCATTTGAGCTCGATCCGCTGTCCTTCTTCGTCAACCGCCGGCTGGGTGCTACTCTCTACCTGGCCCGCGAGTACGATGCCGCACTCGCTCAAATGCAACGCGCGGCCGAGATGGAACACCAGCCCGGCTCCATCGACAACTACATGAGCCTTATTTACGAGCAGAAGGGGGAACACGACGAGGCCGTACTGCACGATCTGATTGCACTGCTCGGTGCCCAGCCTCAGCTAAACATCGCCGCTCTTGTTGCCGTGTATCAGGAACACGGATGGCAGTCCTATTGGCGCGCACGCACACTCGCTCTCCTCACCGCATCGGTCCACCCCTGCACCGCGTACGAGATCGGCGTCGATGATCTTCGAGTCAACGACCTCAACCATGCCTTCGATTCCTTCCAGCACGCGCTCGACAACCACTGCTTATACATGGCATTCATCCGCGTAGACCCGCTCCTCGACTCCGTCCGCCGCGACTCCCGCTACGCCGCTCTCCTGAAACGCATGCACCAGTAGACAAACCGCCCTGGAAGCTGATTGGGTAAATCAACCTCAGCCTCGCAATCTGCTGGGGTAGTCAACGAGCGCACCATCTCCAACTCACGCATTGAAGCTTGGACCTGCGCTGTCACTAAATCTTTACCTTTTGACACGGCCGGATCGGTGAGATCCGGCCATTGATTTTGCAGGGTTTAGGCGGCGGGTTTTTCCTGCCCTTTTGTCACACCCGTAGAAGGATGGGATTCGACGGTCTTCGATGCGGCAGTCTGCTCGTGGAGCACGCGCTGGATCGTGGCCGTTGAAGCGGAGTGGTTCCTGGCGATCGTGCGGAGGCTC
>DAIDGW010000135.1 GCA_027452245.1 Acidobacteriaceae bacterium | reverse complement strand
TCCGCTCCGCCCCTTCGGGGCTACGCTCCGGTCCTGCCAGCAACAACGCCATCTCAGCAAGGAAAGGAAAGAACGAAGTTCCAACAACTATCGGGAATTATGGTTGTCGTTGACCGGAAAGAGTAGTTGACGCCAGACAGCGGCCTTATGTTTGCGAAACCGCGCCCAGGGAAACAGAGACAGACAAAGATCGATGGTCGTCGAATCCAGCGCGTACAAATCGCGCACGTCGGCAATGCCGGTCGCATCGTTGGCATAGAGATTGATCGCCGTGCGGATCAACACCTGCGCGAAGTCGGCAAAGATGCGCCAATCGCGGCATTCGTTGGCGTCAGCCAGCGTGGAACGCGCCACAGCGGCGCCAAACCCCATGTGATAGAGCTTGGGGCCGACCGCGCCCAGGCAGGCCTCGATGTCGCGCAGGCTCTCGCGGTAGGCCAGTTGGGCAAAGGCCAGGGCAAGAAACTGATCCCAGCAGGAAAGCTTTTTGATGTAGCGGTCGCCTTGATAGCGGGCGACGCAGCGGAAATCACGGTCGGGAAGAAAGGCGATCAATTGCGAGAAGATGCTCTTGCCTTCGTTCATCCCTCCATGCTCTCCGGCCGGAGGGCGGCTGGCGCAATTCAAATCGCGGCTAGCCAAAATCAGATCTACCTACTTGTTCGACTAGGGGTTATGCGAGCAGCGTAAGAGTTTTATCGGACAGCCGTGATGCTTTCTATTTCGAGCTTAACTTGATCCGGGCGTCAAGACTCCCGCATACAAATTCACCAAATCTTATTGGAATTAGCGGAACTCTAAGAACTACCCCGAAACGGTCGCGGCTGAAATGAATAATCCGTTCATTGTCAAGCACGACTCGCCCGCAAGCCGCTCAGGCGGTGCCACAGGAAATAGGAGGCCGCCCACAGTACAGCGGTCAAGCTTGACGGAACAAACGCCAGCGGTCGATCACTGATCGAAGCATGGGCAATCATCGCCGAGACCAGGTTGATCGCAAAACCGGCATAGGCCCATTCCTTCAACCTCGCAGGGATCATCGGCACCAGCAGCACGACCACACCCACCAATTTGGCTAGGGAAAGCTCCATGCGGAAGCCGACGCCGGCAAATCCGAGACGGGCGAACGCCAGTTTGCCCTGCGGCAGCAGTTCGTAGTAAGCGGTGAAGCTCATCTCTAGGCAGAACAGCGCAGTGATCACCCAGAAAAGAATGGGGATGGCATTGGGTAGGGTGTGATTGCCCAGCACCGCCCGCTTTTGCAGGATCGGCTCCATGGCTTGTCTCCTTCGATTCAGCAATTTTCAGAACCCTTTGAGATCCCGCCCGGCGCTGTTACGCCAAGCTCTTGCGCATACTCTTCGACCAGCCGCTGCCAGCCGAACTGCAACGCGTCGCGGCCCACGATGCGTCCCATGGATGCGCCAGCCAGCATCCGATCCAGCACGTCGAAGCAAATATGCCACCCCGCCGCGCCCCACGCGATAAAACGGCGATCGATGTTGTGCCACAGCGTCAGCCGCGTCCCCTTGAGCAGCGGCTCCAGTGCCAGTGGCTCCAGCTCCCACCGCAGTTCGCCGAACTCCAGCACTCTGGGTGCTTCGGCTCGCGTCACAGTGGCAGTTGTAGTCTGTCCCGTCCCCGTCCACGTCAGAAGCACCGCGGCTCCCACCCTATCCAGCTTCCCGTCCGCATCGAAGGGCCCCCATTCGCGCAGGTGCTCGGGATCGGTGATCGCATCCCAGACCCGCGCGGGAGGATGGCGCAGTTCCCGCACCAGAATCAGCGTCCACCGCTCTCCGTCCTTTTCCGCCCGCGCCCCGGCGGCGGGACCCGGCATGTATTCCGCGCGGCTGGTCATCGCCTTCAGCTCCACTTCTTCAGCTGTGTGATCTGAACGCGATTGCCGCAGTCGTCGTTGACCATGGCGATCCAGGCATATTTCACGTCTGTGGGCGGTATGCTGAAGTCCGCGCCGGCCGCCTTCATGCGGTTGTAATCTGCCTCCACGTCGTCGGTAAAAAAGTTCGCCGCAGGCTGGTTCTGCTCGAACAGCGCCTTTTGATACGCCTGCGCCGCCGGATTGTTGTTTAACGCCAGTTGCAGCTCCGTGCCATCCGGGTCCTCGGCTGCCGTTACCGTCAGCCAGCGAAACGGCCCCTGGCTGAAGTCCGACTTCTTCGCAAAGCCCAGCACTTCGGTATAGAAGCGCAGCGCTTTCTCCTGATCATCCACATAAACGCTGGTCAGTTTGATTTTCATTGTCTCTCTCCTGTTTTCATTCCCTGATTCACTTTGTATTCCGTGCACTGTGGGATCCGCGCCGTTGACTTTGATCCCTGCCTTTCATTCGTTCTGCCTGCTCCATCTGATCCAGATGCCGCTCCAGAGCATCCACATGCGCCTCCCAAAACTGCCGGAACGGCTCCAGCCACCGATCCACTTCCTTCAGCGGCTCCAGCCTCAACCGATACAGGCGTCTCTGCGCATCTACGCTCGCCTCCACAAATCCCGCCTCGCGCAGCACCCGCAGGTGTTTGGAGACCGCGGACTGCGACATCTGCAGCCGCTGCTCGATCTCCCCCACCGACTGCTCCGACCCAGCCAGCAGGCTCAGAATCGCTCGCCGGCTCGGTTCCGCGATCACTTCGAATACCGATTCCATGCCTTAGTATATATCGCACTCGGCATATGCTTATCAAGGCATATACTGTAAATTTTCCTTCGTGGTCGCTGAAATCAATCTTCAGAGAGGACTAGAAGAAGACGTGAAAGGCCATTTTTTTCTCACTGATTGGGTTCGTATCTCCAGATCGCCGTCTATGCGCTTGCACCTTCATAAACATCGGCGATTCAGGCGATCTGTCGCACGGCGCTGGTGCTCGACCCCAGGGCCATCGCATGAAGAAAAGGCGAAGGCGCAGCGGGCAGCGTTGACGAGAGGGATACAGGGATACAGGTAGATACTTCTGCACGTGATCTTGGTGGGCTGTTCTGTTTCCAGGAGGGTGATGATGGAAACCGAACAGCCGCTGCGCCTGTCCGACGTTTTTGTGTCGATTCACGATCCCCGGCAACCGGGCAAGGTCAAGCACGATTTTGTGGAGTTGCTGGTGGTGGCGGTCAACGGGGTTTTGGTGGGGGCCGACACCTTTGAAGAGATCGAACTGTGGGCCAACGAGAAGCTGGATTGGCTCAGGAGCTATCTTCGTTTGCAGAACGGCATTCCCTCGCACGACACCTTTGGCCGGGTCTTT
>DAIDGW010000134.1 GCA_027452245.1 Acidobacteriaceae bacterium | reverse complement strand
TCTGCTCCGGCGCAAACAGATTCTGCTTCAGAAACGCCTGCAGCAGAATCCCGCCCATCTTGCCCGCACCCAACACCGCAACGTGCACGTGCGGCAGTTGCGCGGGCGCCCCCTGAGCCTCTACGGCAATCTCAGCCATGTCGATTCCTGTCTTGGTTTGGAGATGAAGTACTACCCTTCAGGATACTCCGCCGCATCCCGCCGCGCGAATGCTTCTCTCCAAAGGGAATGAGTCAGTCTTCCGAGTGCCCACCGTCCCGGGGTGACAAAGAGAGTGACTCTCATTCCGCTCGAAGCGCCAGCATGGGATCAACTGACGTGATGCGGCGAATCGGAAAGAGAAACGCAATAGCGCCCACCGAGGCCAGAACCGCGCTGCTCCATAGGTAGGGAGCCATATTCATCGGTTGCGGTCCACCGAGCAGATGGCCGATGCCTTTCATCAGGAAAAAGGCTGCAGCTTCTCCCACAACCAGGCCAGTTACACTATCGAAAAGAGTTCTCCGCGCGATGGCTAACACCACTTCGCCTTTCTGCGCACCCAACGCCATTCGAATGCCTATCTCCCGCGTGCGCAAAAGCACACTCCGCATCAGCAATCCATACATTCCAATTGCGGTGAGAAGTATCGCAAGCACTGCGAGCAAACCCGACACACTCACTAGCATTCTCTCCCGGACGAGATCCGTATCTTCCAGCTGCCGGAAAGTTGCGTACCGCACCTCCTGCGCTCCGGGAACTGTCTCCTCCACCGCGTCCTGCAAAGCTGCGATCGCGAGCGAATCGGACTTAGCACGCACGATCAGATGAATCCCAAGTCGAGCGAAGAGCGCTCGGCTCTCACCGTTATCATGCAGCGGCGCGATAACGTTGTAAACCACGTGCGGCGCAGGCGCGCGCAGGGAAACGAGGCGCGCATTCTCGGAAACTCCCACCACAATGCAGCCAGCCTTCGGATCAAGAACTGCTCCGTCGGGCTGTCCTGCCGTCGAAGCATAGACAATCCGGCCCATCGCATCCTCTCCGGGAAAAACTGTCGCGGCAAAGTCCTGGCTTACCACGCACTGCGCCATCGCACCCTGCGCAACCGGTGCTGTGCTTGCCCCGCGTAGCAGCCGCGTCCCTATTGCGTTGAAATAGCCGGGGGACACCCAACGACTCAGCACAGTGGCATCACTGTGCACGTTCCCATGCGAGTCCATCCCGAAAAGTCGACTGGCACCGAAAAATCCAGACAGCGGCTGTGTGCCGGAGAATCCCGCTGCGAGCGTACCGGGCTTTTGCAGCACGTTCCGGAGCAGGTTGCCAACGATATTCTCCCTGGCCGCAGAGTCGGCCCGTGCCAACTCGATTGAAACCTCCGCCGTCCCCCTGACATCGAAGCCGGAGTCCTCCGCCCGCAATCGAACCATCGCACCGCCCAGCAACAAGGCCGCCGCGACCAGACTGGTGCTCACCGCGATCTGTAGAGATACTGCCCATCCACCGAGTTGCCCCGACGCCACGCTCCGGTCGCTTTCCTTAAGATTGAGTGCCGGGTCCGTCCCCGCGGCACGTAGAGCAGGCCAAAGCCCAACACCCAGAGCAACCACAACCCCCACACCCACGTTAAAGCCAAGAATTAAGGCGTTTGGGTGCACGTCCATCGAGGAGGCGTTTCCCATTGCGCCAAGCATCGCCGTCAGAGAGCGTGCGAATCCCCATCCGATGAGCACGCCAAGCGCCATCGCTGGAATGATCAGCAGGGCGGTTTCAACCAGGACCTGCGCAAGCAGCCGATTCCTTCCGGCCCCGAGCGCACTTCGCACCGCATATTCTTGCTGGCGGCCGCAAACCCTCGCAAGCATCACCAGCGCCGTGTTCAGGCACAACAGCACAAGGAGAAATAGAACGAGAATCTCCAGTACCAGAAGCGGGCGGCTATAGACCTCCTTCACCCAAGAGATCCCGCTGCGCCCTTCCCGCGCCCTCAGCCTAAACTTTTTGAAGAATTGATTTAGGTAGATTCCGCTTGGATCAGCAGCGCGTCGAATGCCGGGTTCGAGCCCCATCACTTCATCATTGGCCTCTGCAACCGTTATCCCTGGTTTCAGCCTGCCAAGTACATACAAAACGAAATGCCCGGGGCTCTCCATGAAGTCTTTTCCGTACAGGCGATCGGCAAACGTCAATGGTAAGTACAAAGCTGGGTGAAGATTTGCCGTCAGTCCCTCGAATGCCTTCGGCATAACGCCGATCACCGTGACCGGCTCGTTGGAAACATACAGCGTGCGTCCAAGCGCGCCGATGTCGCTGTTGAATTCCCTCTTCCACATTTCGTAGCTCAGAACGACGGGGATTTCGCCGGAACCGCTGCCCGAGCCTTCTCCGAAAAAATTGCCAAGATACGGCCGTATCTCCAGAACCTGAAATGCATTTCCGCTCAACATTTGGATCGGCGCCTGCTCGCTTCTCCGATCCAGTCGCAACGCGACTCGATCGCTCATCCATGCAAGAAGACCCTCGCAATCGCGCTGTTCATGTTGCAGACTTGCGAACTCGGGACGGCTGAGCCCGATGGTCGTCGGCTCCCCGCTGTCCATCACGTATTCCACCAACCGGTCAGGATTAGGGACGGAAAGGCCCTTAAGGATGACGGCCCAAGTCAAAGTAAACACCGCCGTGTTGGCTCCCACTCCAAGGGCCAGAGTCAGGACCGCAAGAACAGTCATGCCGGGCGATTTAACCAATTGACGAAGCCCGAAGCGGGTGTCTTGCCGAAGTGTTTCGAATGAAGGAAAGAGACCTCGCATAGGTCGATGCTCTCCGTGCCTCGACACTATCACCACTGACTCTCGTCTTGAATTGATCGGCCGTTCACTGTGAGAAAAACGATTGTGCGCCATCGCCTCGACCCTCACTGCCCGCCCGTCGCCGCACCCGCCGGCTCGTCATAGTAGCTTGCCGTTGTCCGCACCGTCAGCCCCGGCCGGTCTGCCACCAGCTTCAGCTCATGATACTCATCCGCATGTCCCGCAGCCGGCGGGTCAAACCCAATCCGATAGTAGGCATCGGCGTCAGCCACGCAGCGGTTGATCTGTCCCGCCATGTCGTTGTCCGGCGTCATCACCAGCCCGCCGCTCTGTGTCGCCAGAACCCGCAGCGCCAGATTCCCAGGGTCGACCTTCTGCGCGGAGGTCACGCCCTTCAGGAAGGCCTGGTACAAGAAGACTTTCGTCCCAAGGTACGGCGGCGCCACGCTGTACACCGCCATCTGCGCCTCGCGCAGGCTCGCGGAGAGCTCCACAATTGCGTCGAAGTACCGCCGCTGATCCTTCTCAGAGTAGTTCCCGAGATCCGACCAGTTCAGAATCGGCCACCCGGGTCCAAGCCAGATCAGCAGCTTCCGACCCGGCTTCTTCGC
>DAIDGW010000133.1 GCA_027452245.1 Acidobacteriaceae bacterium | reverse complement strand
TCCTGCCATGTTTTGATCGTTCCCAGATAGATTCCGGAAAGGGTGGCGGCGCTGAGTTTCAACGGGTCTTTCAGGTCAGGAAGATTGTAGGTAATACACACTGGCCCCGCGCTCTCCGGAATCTGCACGATGGGAGGCATGCCCTTTAACTGCTCGTCACTGAGCGCGGCATCGCTGGCGCCAAAGTCGATGAGGCCTTGCTTCAGCTGCTGAATGCCTCCGCCGCTGCCAATCGACTGATAGTTAATCTGCACGTTGGGGTGCGTGCTTTGGAAGCCTTCAATCCAGCGGCTCATGATCGGATTGATGAACGTCGATCCTGCGCCGATGATGCTCTGAGTTTGCGGGGCAGATTCGCCGCTCTTGGAATTGCAACCGGTAAGGGAGAGAAATCCCACCGCGAGGCACAGCAAAAACAGCTTCGAAGAGGAAATGAAGCGGAGCATTGGCTTCTCCTGTCTAAGTTGAAAGGCTGATCTTATGATGAACGAGGTTTTGCCGTGTGACTATTAAAGGTGTGTTAATTCTCGAGGCCTCCTACTTCACTGCCAGCTGTACGAGCGCGCCGATTCCAGCGATGTTCTTCATCAGATCGGCAGGAATGGCATGTCGCTGCTGCAGGTATTCGGGGGAGTTGTACGAGAGCCAAACCTGGCCGCGTTCATCTTCCCAAGCCAATGCTTTCAAAGGGAGATCGATCGCGAGCGTCGGAGACGCAATCATTAGGGGCGTGCCAGCTCTTGGACTGCCAAAAATCAATAATTGCGTCGGGCGCATCTGCATTCCGACTTTGGCTGCTTCGCCGCTGTGATCCACTCGCGCGAATATGGCTAATCCTTTCTCTTTCAGGACAGCTTCAAGACGGGCCAAGGTTTCGGGTACCAGGTAAGGGCTGGGAACATCGATGATGCCAGTGGCGGATGTCGTGAGACTCATGCAACCTAAAGATGTACTGGCGGAGAAGAAAGATTCGCAATATGGAATCGGGCTTAGCTGTAGGTAACTTTACGCTCGCCCTTGATAATCCGTCCGATGGTAAAGAACTTCTCGCCGATGCGATCCAGCACTGTTTGAACTTTCTTGAACTTGGCGGACGGAACGACCAGTAACATGCCGAGCCCCATATTGAAGGTGCGCAGCATTTCATCCTGAGGGACGCTACCCAGTTGCTGCAGGTGTTCGAAAATCGGCTGCACCGGCCAGGAGCCAAGTTCGATGGCGGCCGCTGTTCCACGGGGAAGTACGCGCGGCAGGTTTTCTGTGATGCCGCCACCGGTAACGTGAGCCAGCGCGGAGACGCAGTCCGCATCAATGAGCTTCTTGAGAACCGGCCAATAGCTGCGGTGCGTGCGCATCAATTCGCTACCAACTTTGTTCTTGATCTCGTTTACGTAAGTTTCTGGCGAGTAGTGGGCCACTTCGAAAAGCAGCTTTCGGGCCAGGGAATATCCGTTGGTGTGAAGACCATTCGACGCAAGACCGAGAACTATGTCGCCAATCTGGACGTTCTTGCCGGTGATGATCCGTTCCCGATCGACAACTCCAACAATGAACCCTGCCAAATCGTACTCACCATCGGGGTAGAAGCCCGGCATCTCGGCGGTCTCACCGCCAATCAGGGCGCAGCCATTATGCTTGCAGGCGTCGGCGATGCCCTCGACCACTTTTTCGGCAACCTCGGGATTTAGTTTCCCTGTGGCGAGATAATCCATGAAAAACAAGGGCGCCGCACCTTGTACGGCGATGTCGTTGACGCAATGATTGACGAGATCTCCACCAACCGTGGAATGCAGATCCATCTCGAAAGCAACCTTGAGCTTGGTGCCGACGCCGTCAACGCTCGAAACCAGGACTGGGTCCGCATACTTCGTCTTGTCAATCGTGAACAGCCCGCCGAAGCCCCCAATTTCGCTTAGAACTCCCCGCGTAAAGGTCTTATGCGCCAGATACTTGATGCGCTGCTTGGTGCGGTTCGCACGGCTGATATCGACACCAGCGTCAGCATAGGTAATGGGATTGGCCGGTGGCGCGGGTGTCTTTTCCACGATGCTTTCTAAAGTCCTTATGCTGTCGGTTCGTGAGTGCGGGATTATGACGGAACTTGTGAGACGTTCTTACTTCTAAAGGCGCTCATTGTAGCATGTCGGGCGCATCGGAAATCCCGCGAAATCTGGCCACAAGCACACAGTTGGACGACTCACTATAATCGATAGGACGAGTCTCCACGCCAAAGTCATATAAGATTCGCGGCCGGTTGCGCATGCGTGCAACTTGGGATAGAAACAGCCAAGGACCTACCCTCAATATGCGTAAATTCGTTTGTACCTTGTTGTTCTGTGGCATTGCCCTGAGTGCCGGTGCACAAGCCACAAGCCCGGCAGCCACACCCGCCAAAGATTCCAGTGCGAAGCCGCAGGAAAGCCCCGCAGCGCAGAAGGCGCAAGCTGCCGCCGCTACTGCTGGCGACTATTCCAAAGAGGCGTTCGTGGTTGAGTCCATTCGCTCGAAGTACCGCTTCGAAAACGATGGCACGGGCCGCCGCGAAGTGACAGCACGCATTCGCGTGCAGAGCGAAGCTGGAGTGCAGCAGTGGGGACAGCTCCAGTTTGGCTACAACTCGGCAAATGAGCGTGTGGAAATTCCCTACGTTCGCGTCATCAAGGAAGACGGGAGCGTCGTAAAAGCCGGCGACGATGCCGTCCAGGACCTCAGCGCCCCCGTGGAACGCGAAGCTCCCGTATATACCGATTATCGCCAGAAGCACGTCACAGTCCCCGGACTTCGTCCCGGTGACATTCTTGAGTATGACCTGGTGACGGTGGTCCACACCGCGCTTGCGCCCGACCAGTTCTGGACCGAGTACTCTTTCGATCACAGCAACATCGTCCTGGATGAAGAATTCGATATCGATATTCCCGACGGGCGGTCGGTAAAGCTCAAGAACAAGCCAAGTATGGACCCGAAGGTCAGCGAAGAAAATGGGCGCCGTATCTATCACTGGACCAGTTCACATTTGCAGAGGGAAGATCAGGATAAAAACAAGAAGAAGAAACACAAACCCGACGATGATCGTCCCGATATTCAGCTCACGACCTTCGAAAGCTGGGAGGCGGTCGGGCGCTGGTACGCCGGCCTGGAAAAGGATCGCCGCATTCCCACACCTGAGGTAAAGGCCAAAGCCGATGAATTAACCAAAGGACTAACGACCGATCTCGACAAGACGGAAGCGCTGTACGATTTCGTTTCCAAGAATTTTCGCTATGTCAGCCTTTCGCTGGGCTTGGGTCGATATCAGCCGCACGCCGCCGCCGATGTTCTCCACGATCAGTACGGCGATTGCAAGGATAAGCACACCCTGCTGGAATCATTGCTGCAGGCCGAAGGTCTTTATGCCTCCTCGGTGCTGATCAATTCCAGCCGCAAGCTTGATGTCGATGTTCCCTCTCCGTCGCAGTTCGATCACGTGATCACGATGCTTCCGCTGGGTAAGCAAGAGATCTGGATGGACACCACTGCCGAGGTTGCGCCCTTCCGTCTGCTTGCCTACAGCTTGCGCAAGAAAATGGCGCTGGTGGTCCCATTCAACGGCACTCCGCATTTGGAACAGACGCCGGCCAGCACCCCCACGCCGGATCTCGAACTGGCGGAGATCGACGGCAAGATCAACGACATCGGCAAGCTGGATGCGCACGTGCATTACACCTTCCGCGGCGATGAGGAACTTCTGCTGCGTTCGATTTTCCGCCGCGTTCCTCAAGCCAACTGGCAACGCGTCGTGGAGAGCGTTAATGCAGGACTTGGCGGAGATGTCACGAACCTTAAGATCAGCGATCCTGCTGCTACACGCGAGCCTTTCACCATGTCATACGACATCTCGCGCGTGAATTTCCTCGACTGGTCGAAGAAAAAAACCGAAATGGCGCTCCCGCTCTCTTCTTTTAGCCTGCCGGACTTTACCGACGATGATGTTGAAAATGCGATTGAGCCGCTGAAGTTAGGGCCTGTAGCGGAATATGCTTACAAGATCCGTCTGCAATTGCCCCCGAAATACACGGCGCACGCTCCGCTCCCGTTCGATCTGAAGCGCGATTATGCGGAATATGACGCCAGCTACAAGTTGGATGGCGATATTTTCAGTGCCGAGCGAAAGCTCACGCTGAAAGACGACGAGATTCCCACCGATCGCGCTCCCGACTATGAAGCATTTCGCCAGGCAGTGAATGACGATCTCGGCCAGCATTTGTCACTGGAAAGCACGGTGGCCGGAGCGCCGGTCCCTCCCGCGGACATGAAGGCTGACGACCTGGTCGATAGCGGCAGGGCCGCGATGGCCAGTGGAAATTTCCCGGTTGCCATTGCCTTACTGAAACGAGCCACGGAAGTTGATCCGAAGAACAAGTACGCGTGGAACAATCTTGGACTGGCGTATCTCGCTATCCGGCAGAATGATGACGCCATTGCCGCCCTAAAGAAGCAGATCGAGGTAAATCCCTACGATCAGTACGCATACAACAATATGGGGCGGGCGTATTGGCAGGAACGCAAGTACGACGATGCGGTCACGGCATTTCGTAAGCAACTGGAAATCAATCCGCTGGACAAATTCGCCCACGCCAATCTTGGCCAGATGTATGAGGAGTGGCACAAGTATGATCTGGCTCTGCCCGAACTCGAGAAAGCTGCTTCCCTGGTTCCCGACAGCCCGGACCTGCAGGTCAGTCTGGGCGATGCCTATCTGAATTTAGGCCAGGACGACAGAGCCTTGGCTGCCTTCGATCGTGCCGTCGAACTTTCGGCGACACCGCTGGTGTGGAACAACATTGCCTATCAGCTCTCGTTGAAGAAGGCGCACCTGGACCGCGCTCAGCAATATGCCGAGTCGGCGGTTTCGGCCACTGCTGCCGCATTGCGAAACGTCTCCTTGGATTCCCTCAGCCAGCAGGAACTTCCGCTGGTTTCTTCTCTCGTCGCTTACTGGGATACGCTCGGCTGGATTCACTTTGCCGAGGGCAATCTGGATGAAGCGGAAAAATACGTGTCTGCGGCCTGGGAATTAGGTCATCACGGGGAAGTCGGGGATCACCTGGCGCAAATCTACGAAAAAGAAGGACACAAGGAGCGCGCTGTGCAGACCTATGCTCTTTCGCTTAACGCATTGCGGCCTACCCCGGAAACCCGGCAACGCCTGGCCACGCTGGCCGGCGGGGACGCGAAGGCCGATGCCCTGGTCGCGAAATATAAGCCCGAACTGGAGAAGTTGCGAACGATCGACTTAGGCAAGGCAACAGAGAATGGCAACGCCGATTTCTTTGTCCTGCTCAGCGGTGGTGCGGGAGCAACTTCAAAAGTCGATGCGGTTAAGTTCATCAGTGGCGACGAAAAACTGAAGGTCTATACGGAAGCGTTGAAAACAGCAAATTATCACCTGACGTTTCCCGACAAAACGCCGCTCAAAGTTCTGCGCCGAGGAACTCTCGACTGTTCCAAGAACTCGGGCAGGTGCGAGTTTGTGCTTACACTGCCCGATGACATGAGGACCATCGATTGAGTTCCCAGCGATGGTTATGAGGGGCTTGCCTGCTCGTACGCATGCGCGAGCAGCAGAACCAGATCTTCGCGCCAGTGTGGTCCCGCGATCTGAAGCCCGATGGGCAAGCCTTTCTTATCGAAGCCGCAGGGGATCGAGATCGCCGGCAGTCCCCATACGTTGAAGGGTCGCGTATTGCGGAGCAGCTTGATCTCCGCTGGACGTAGCGCATCGGGGTTCGTCGTCAGCTCGGCAATTGCTGGTGCTGTCATCGGCGTCGTCGGCGTAATCAACAGGTCGACATCTGCGAAGACCTCCTTGATGCTCCGCCGCGATGTTTCCAATTCGCGGCGATGGTGGATGTAGTCCGCCGCTGAAATTCCTTCGCCAGATCGTATTCGTCGCAGCGTTTCCGGAGCGTACTTCTCCGGAATCTCCTCTACTCGTTTTGCGTGGTATGCGTACGATTCCGCCATCTGCAGCGTACGATCTGTCGGCACCTCGATCGTGATTTCCGTAAATTTGCCGGCCAGTTTTTCGATTACTTGCAGCGCGGAGTCCATAGCTGACGCCACTTCCGCTTGCAAGTCCTCGAAGAAATGATGCCGGGGCACCCCGACGCAAAGTTTGTTGGCGGAATGCTTCAACCCGGCCATGTAGTGCATCACCTCAACGTCCGCACTCGTCAGATCGCGCGCATCATATCCAGCGATCGACTGCAGAACCACCGCTGAGTCAGCTACAGTTGAAGTGAGCGGTCCGGCATGGTCGAGCGACCACGAGAGCGGAAGGATACCGCGGGTAGACACGCGGCCATAGGTTGGCTTCAAACCTACACAACCACATAGAGCGGCAGGTTCGCGGATCGATCCCGCCGTATCGGTCCCAATCGCAGCAAAACAAAGCCCGGCAGCTACGGAAGCAGCGGACCCTCCCGATGATCCCCCAGTAATGCACTCCGGGCGGTGTGGATTATGCATCGGCCCGAAAAGACTGATCATCGAGCTGCCGCCATAGGCGAATTCGTGAAGATTATTCTTGCCGAGAATGATCGCCCCGGCTTCCCTCAGCCGACGGACAACCTCGGCGTCTTCTTCGGGAACTCGATCGGCGAAAGCCGCACTCGCAGCGGTGGTGCGGACGCCTGCCGTATCGATGATGTCCTTAAGAGCTACGGGTACCCCGTGCAGCGGACCGCGCCACTCTCCGCGCATGATCTCGGTTTCGGCCTGTTGGGCCTGAGCCATCGCTGCCTCGGCGGTCACTGTGACAAAAGCATTCAGCATCGGATTCAGCTGCTCAACCCGCTGTAGGCACTCTTTCGTGACCTCGACGGGAGACACTTCCCTTTTTCTCAACCGGGACGACATTGGCAGGATCGCTTGTGGCTTCAGCATCGCGGAACTCTGGCCACTTCATTCTAGAGGATGACATGCCAGTTTCATTCATCTTCGCGAGCCGTACAACTCGGGCATACACCAGCCGCACCGAAGAGATATAGAAGTCCTATAATCATTAAGCTTTCATTTGGGGTAATCGAAATCATGGCTGAAACGACAATCACTCCCGTGGCGACCCATGGTTTTTTTATGGATGGGCACTGGATTGAGGACGGTGAGCCGGTAGAAATTCATGCCCCCTACGACGGTAGCGTTATCGGGCGAGTCATTCAGGGCCGGCGGGAACACGCTGAGGCCGCCATCGCCGCGGCAGTCAAAGCGTTTGGCACGACCCGGAGGCTGCCGGCATTCGAGCGGCAACGGGTTTTGCGGCAGGTAGCCTCAAGCATCTCCCAGCGCAAGGAAGAATTCGCCCATACGCTGGCGCAAGAAGCCGGTAAGCCCATTAAAGCCGCCCGCACCGAGGTCGACCGCGCCATTTTCACGTTTACCGTCGCGGCCGAAGAAAGCACCCGCATTTACGGCGAATATTTGCCTCTCGATTGGCAGGAATACACGGCGGGACGCTGGGGCATAGTGCGTCGTTTTCCACTAGGCCCGGTCGCGGGAATCACGCCATTCAACTTTCCCTTGAATCTGGTTGTCCACAAAGTGGCGCCGGCGTTGGCCGCAGGCTGCTCGATCGTGATTAAGCCCGCGCCTCAGACGCCGCTCTGCTCGCTATTGCTGGCCGAATGCGTGCAGCAGGCAGGATGGCCGGACGGCGGTTTCAGTGTCCTGCCCCTTTCCAATGACGACGCCTCACTCCTGGTTACTGATGACCGCATCAAGCTGATCAGCTTCACCGGCAGCGTTCCTGTAGGTTGGGACATCAAGCGGCGTGCCGGGAAGAAAAAAGTCGTGCTTGAGCTGGGTGGCAATGCCGCTGTGATCGTACATAGCGACGCGGATCTTGCCTACGCCGCAGATCGCTGTACTGCGGGTGGCTTCAGTTATGCAGGCCAAACCTGTATTTCCGTGCAGCGGGTTCTGGTCGAGCATTCGGTGTACGGGAAATTCACTGATCTTCTGGTCTCCAGCGTGAAGGCTCTCAAGGCCGGAAATCCTCTGGACGAGTCGACCGACGTGGGTCCTCTGATTCGTGAGAGCGACGCTGTTCGCACGGTCACGTGGATCGAAGAGGCGGTACGCGGTGGTGCTCGACTGCTTTGCGGCGGAGGCCGTAAGGGCCGTGTTGTTCAGCCCACAGTGCTGACCCGCACCAAGCCCGATATGAAAGTGAATTGCCAGGAAGTTTTCGGCCCGGTGGTGACCGTCGAGCCCTATGAGGATTTCAATGAAGCGCTGCGTGAAGTGAATCACTCGGCGTTCGGTTTGCAAGCTGGCCTGTTCACGCGTGACATAAATTTGGTCTTTCAGGCCTACGAAGAACTCGAGGTCGGCGGACTTGTAGCCGGAGATGTCCCATCCTTTCGCATCGACCATATGCCATACGGCGGAGTCAAAGATTCAGGGCAGGGACGCGAAGGCATTCGGTACGCCATCGAAGAGATGACGGAACAGAAATTGCTTGTCATGAATTTGCGCTGAGCAATTCCCCAAAATCGTTGTGAAACTCAACAAATTTCAAGTAGGGTTCGGGCATTAGAAATTTTTTTCTGATTTTCGCGACAAAACTTGCTTCCCGTATTTATAATCACGTGTTTCTTAGTCGACGCGAAAACCTGTGGGTGGTTTTCTTCGCAAACATAAATGAGTCTCATTAAATTCTGGGAATAGCACTGGGAGCTGTCAGTGCTACCTGGTGTTGTACTAGCGAACGGGGAATGTCGCAGATCTTTCATCGCAGTACGAATACACTGGCCCGCGCTACGATCGTTGGCGCTGTCTTGCTGATCGTGGCTCTCGGTTGGGTGGTATGGAGATTTCAGAGTTCTCCCTATATCACGTGGCAGGGTGTGCGCAAGCAGCAACCGGTACCCTTCAGTCACAAGCATCACGTTACCGGGTTAGGCATCGACTGCCGATACTGCCACACCTCGGTGGAAGTTTCCAGCTTTGCCGGAATTCCTCCCACCAAGACGTGCATGAACTGCCACTCGCAGATTTGGACTAATGCCGCTCTGCTTGAGCCTGTGCGCCAGAGCTATCGCAGTGGCCAGTCCCTCGAATGGACGCGCGTCAATCAGCTTCCTGATTTCGTTTACTTCAATCACAGCATTCACGTGAATAAGGGCGTGGGTTGCAACACCTGCCATGGCCCTGTCGACGACATGCCGTTGATGTACCAGGCGGCCCCGTTGCAGATGGGTTGGTGTCTCGATTGTCATCGCGCGCCGCAAAAGAATTTGCGACCGCGCGAGGAAGTTTTCAATATGCGGTACCAGCAGCCCTCGAGCGGTAATCCTGTGACGTTGGATGGCAAGACGTTCACTGAGCAGGACGCGCTCGGGGAATATCTCATCAAGAAATACAACGTCCGGGTTCACCGGATTCACACATCGGACGGACAGCGCAGTGTTTCCGATATCACAGCATGTACGACGTGCCACCGATAGAAGCACTTAGTAGAAGATGACCATGGACGAGCAGAAGCCCAGCGGAAAGCAAGAAGAAGTTTGCCCCAGCAAGCGGGGCAAGTCAGACTTGCTCTCACTTCGCGAGCAGATCGACAGCGCCTCTACCAACAAGATCGGCCCTGAGTATTGGCGGAGTCTGGAAGAGTTGGCCGGCAGCCCGGAGTTTCAGGAGGCTCTGCATCGCGAGTTTCCCAAGGGTGCCTCAGAGTGGTTGGATTCGGTTTCGCGGCGGGGTTTTTTGCGTGTAATGGGCGCATCGCTTGGACTTGCCGGAATGACCGGCTGTGTCAGGATGCCGCTGCAGAAAATTGTTCCCTACGTACGACAACCCGAGGAAGTGATTCCCGGCAAGCCGATGTATTACGCTTCGGCGCTTACGCTCGGCGGATACGCAAGTCCGGTCATCGTCGAAAGTCATCTCGGCCGTCCAACGAAAGTTGAGGGTAATGACCGCCATCCGGCCAGCCTCGGCGGAACGGACATCTTCTCGCAGGCCGACCTGCTCACAATGTACGATCCCGACCGCTCCCAGAGTATCGTGTCGATCGGCAATCTGCGCTCCTGGCAGTCATTCGTCGATGAAATGCAGGGGCATCTGAATGCGCAGAAAGCCATGCAGGGATCCGGTATTCGCATTCTGACCGCGACCATTTCGTCTCCCACTCTCGCCGATCAGATGCGGAGCTTTCTGAAGCTTTATCCGCAGGCGAAGTGGCACGTGTACGAGCCGGTTAATCGCGACAACGTGCTGGAAGGTGCAAAGCTAGCCTTTGGGCAGCCAGTCGAGGCCGTCTATGATTTTGGAAAAGCTGACGTCATCGTTTCTCTGGACGCCGACTTTCTATATGGTGCATTCCCGGGCAACGTCGCTTATATCCGGCAATTTGCGCACCGCCGCGATCCCGACCAGAAGATGAACCGCATGTACGTGGTCGAGAGCACGCCGACTGCGACCGGATTGAAATCGGACCATCGTTTGCCGCTGCGCAGTGTGGACATCGAAGCTTTTGCCGGGGCTCTCGCCGCTGCTGTGGGTGCGGGTGGTGCAGGATCGCCGAATGCGGATTGGTCGAAGTTTCTAAACGCCATTGTCGGCGATCTGAAAAATAATCCCGGTGCCAGCCTCGTGGTCGCGGGCGATCACATGCCGCCTGCGGTTCACGCTCTCGCTCACGCCGTTAACGCCAAGCTGGGCAACGTCGGCAAGACCGTTTCCTATGTCGAGCCGGTCAACGCGAATCCGGTGAATCAGGTGGATTCGCTGAAAGACCTGGTTGCCGATATGAACGGCGGCAAGGTGGATTTGCTGGTGATCATCGGCGGCAATCCTGTGTACGACACTCCTGCCGACTTGGGCTTCACCGAAGCCATGATGTCGGGCAAGGTTCCGCTCCGAGTTCACCTCGGTCTGTATCAGGACGAAACTGCCGAACTTTGTCAATGGCATGTCAATCAAGCCCATGAATTGGAAGCGTGGGGCGATGCCCGCGCCTACGATGGGTCGGTCTGCCTGATTCAACCTCTGATCGCGCCACTCTATGATGGCAAGAGCGCTTACGAGTTGATGGCCGTTCTGGCGGGAGATCCCGAGGCGACCGGTTACGATATCGTTCGCGGCTATTGGCAGAAGCAGCACGCCGGTGCCGATTTCAGCGAGTTCTGGCGAAAGTCGCTGAATGACGGTTTCGTTGCAGATACGGCGTTTGAGCCGAAGGCGCAGGCGTTGAAACTTGCCAGTCTGCCTGCTCCTGCTGCACCTCAGAACGGCGCCATTGAGTTGAACTTCCGCCGCGATCCCACCATTTACGACGGACGCTATTCGAACAACGGCTGGCTGCAGGAGCTGCCCAAGCCAATGTCGAAGCTGACGTGGGACAACGCTGTCCTGCTCGGCCCGCAAATGGCCGACCGCATGGGCCTGAAAGCAAAAGACGTTCTCGAATTGGATTTGAACAATCAGAAAATTCGAGGCGCAGTTTGGATTCAAGCAGGAATGCCCGACAACGCAGTCACGGTCACGCTCGGCTACGGCCGCATGCGCGCCGGACGCGTCGGCACTGGAACGGGTTTCAATGTCTATCCGATGAGGACCTCGTCCAGTCTCTGGACTGCCAGTGGCGTGCAGCTGCGCAAGACGGGCGACACGTACGAGCTGGCCTCTACGCAGGGCATGCAGAGCATGGAGACGCCGAACGGCGCCGTCCGTCACAATGTTCGCGAGACCAGCCTCGACGATTACCGTCAGCATCCCAAGTTTGCCCAGGGAGAAGAGCCTAGCGCGGATACAACTCTGTACCATCCCTATCAGTACAAGGATGAAGCCTACGCCTGGGGGATGGCCATCGATCTCAACCGTTGCACGGGATGCAACAACTGCATCTTGGCTTGCGTGTCAGAGAACAATATCGCAGTTGTCGGCAAGGAACAGTGTCTGGTCGGGCGTCACATGCATTGGCTGCGCGTGGACGTCTATTACGAAGGGGATCGCGATAATCCGCGCGCTTTCTTCCAGCCGGTTCCGTGCATGCAATGCGAAAACGCACCCTGCGAAGTCGTTTGCCCCGTCGGCGCAACCAGCCACAGCACCGAAGGCCTGAATGACATGATTTACAACCGGTGCGTGGGTACTCGCTACTGCTCGAACAACTGTCCGTATAAGGTGCGCCGGTTCAACTTTCTTTTGTTCCAGGATTGGACCACGCCGCAATTCAAATTGATGCGTAACCCGGATGTCACGGTGCGTAGCCGCGGCGTAATGGAAAAATGTACATATTGCATACAGCGCATCAGCGAACGCCGTATAGACGTCGAAATTGCTTCGGTGCAGCAAGGTAAGGACGTTCGCATGGGTGACGAACTAGAGACCGCATGTCAGCAGTCTTGTCCGGCGGACGCAATTGTGTTTGGCAACATCAACAATCCCGACAGCCATGTGTCGAAGTGGAAGTCAGGGCCGCGGAACTATAGCTTGTTAGGCGAACTAAATACCCGTCCGCGTACGACTTACTTGGCGGAAGTTCGCAACCCGAATCCGGAGTTGCTGTCGTAAAGTTACATCGAATTCATCATGGAAGAGCAACGCAAAGAACTCGTCGTCGAGGCGCCAAAAGTTCCAGTGATGGGACCGGGGCACACCTTCGGGACTATCACCGAGAAAATCAGCGCGATTGTCCTGACCCGCCCGACCTCCAAGGGGTGGATCTTCGGGTTCGCAATTTCTTTCATGGGCCTGATGATGTTGCTTGCCGCTCTGAGCTATCTCTTCGTCAAAGGTGTTGGCATCTGGGGCATCAACATCCCCGTTGGCTGGGGCTTTGCTATCGTCAATTTCGTATGGTGGATCGGAATTGGCCATGCGGGCACGCTGATTTCGGCCATTCTTCTGCTGTTGCGTCAGTCCTGGCGTAACTCCATCAACCGGTTCGCCGAAGCCATGACCCTTTTTGCTGTGGCTTGCGCCGGCGTCTTTCCGGCTGTTCACGTGGGTCGCCCCTGGCTCGCATATTGGCTCTTCCCTTATCCCAACACGATGAACGTGTGGCCGCAGTTCCGTAGTCCCCTGATGTGGGACGTCTTTGCGGTCTCGACCTACGCTACGATTTCCGCCTTATTTTGGGCGATAGGATTGGTCCCAGATTTAGCCACTCTGCGCGATCGTGCCGACAGTCCTTGGAAGCGCAGGATTTACGGAATGTTCGCCTTGGGCTGGAGAGGTTCTGCCCGCCACTGGCATCGTTATGAAACGATGTACTTGCTGTTGGCCGGGCTAGCGACGCCCCTGGTGCTATCGGTTCATACGGTGGTCAGCTTCGATTTCGCGATTGGCATTGTTCCGGGATGGCACACCACCATCTTCCCGCCCTATTTCGTTGCGGGAGCCATCTACTCCGGCTTCGCCATGGTGCTCATGTTGGCGATTCCGATCCGCAAAGTCTACGGGTTGGAAGATTTCATCACCGATCGCCACTTGGAAAATTCCGCCAAGGTGATGCTGGCGACGGGCTGGATTGTGGCGTACGGCTACGGGATCGAAGCTTTCATGGGATGGTATAGCGGTGATCGGTTCGATGCATTCACCCTATGGAACCGGCTGCATGGCCCGTACGCGTTCCTGTATTTCTCGCTGCTGAGCTGCAACATTTTCATCCCGCAACTGCTCTGGATTCGCAAGTTTCGGACCAATTCGATTCTTCTGTTCTTGATTTCATTCGTCATCCTGGTCGGAATGTGGCTGGAGCGCTTCATTATCGTTGTGGTCAGCTTGCATCGCGACTTCCTGACCTCATCGTGGGGGATGTTCTACCCGACGCGTTGGGATTTTATGACCTTCTTCGGCACCGTTGGATTGTTCCTCACGGCATTCTTCCTGTTTATCCGTGTATTGCCGATGATCTCGATCTTTGAAATGCGGACTCTTTTACCAGAAGCGAAGGTTCATGCGGAATGAATGGCGAGCCAATCTACGGAATGATGGCTGAGTTTGATTCGGCGGCTGCGTTGCTTGAGGCGACCAAGCGCACAAATCAGGCTGGCTATAGAAAGATCGATGCGTATAGCCCGTTCCCTGTGGAAGGGTTGGCCGAAGCCGTCGGATTTCATCACGACGAAGTTCCGCTCGTCGTTTTGATTGGCGGAATTATCGGCGGCCTTACCGGATATCTGATGCAGTACTGGATGATGGCTGTCGATTATCCCTTGAATATCGGCGGCAGGCCGCCGCATTCCTGGCCTGCATTCATTGTGATTACCTTCGAAATGACGATTCTGTTTGCCGGTATCTCCGCGGTCTTTGGCATGCTGGCCCTCAACGGATTGCCCATGCCGTATCACCCGGTGTTTAACGTGCCGCGTTTCGCCTTTGCCTCAAAAGATCGCTTTTTTCTGGTCGTGTTCTCTTCCGACAAAAGATACGATCCCGTGGAGACCCGCAAGTTCATGGAAGGGCTTGATCCGGTATCGGTGGCGGAGGTCCCCAGCTAGATGTCACCCCTTCGCAGATTGTCGATAGCAGGTATCGCGCTGCTCATGATCGCGCTCTCCGGATGCCGTCTCGATATGCAAGTGCAGCCGCGTATCGACCCTCTCGCCAAGAGCAATTTCTTCCCCGATAAGCGCTCGGCCCGCCCGCTGGTCGAGGGCACCGTGGCGAGGAGCGAATTGCGCGCCGATGCCTATTTCTATACTGGCAAGATCGGGGATGCTCCGGGTGACTACATGCCGTTTCCGGTAACCAAGCAGGTCTTGGAGCGGGGACGCCAGCGTTTCGATATCTATTGCGCCCCTTGCCATTCTCGCTTGGGTGATGGGAACGGGTTCATTCCCACCCGGGGATTCGCGCGTAAGCCACCGTCGTACCACATTCCTCGCCTGGAGAAGGCGCCGGTCGGATATTTCTTCGATGTGATCACGAACGGCTACGGAATCATGCAGGATTATGCCGCGCAGATTCCACCGAGCGACCGTTGGGACATCGTAGCTTACATTCGTGCCCTGCAATTGAGCGAGAATGCGACTCAAGCCGACGTGCCGCCGGGACAGAAGGTTCCTTCGGAACCACCCAAATTCCGCGAGATTGGAACTGGTGCGACATTGCCCCTGATCGCTACGCCGGAAGCGGAACAGAATTCTGACATGCAGAAGGAAGAACAGAAATGAGTGCGCGAGCGTTTCGGGTTCAACTCGACCTAACTCCTCCGCCAATTGTGAGGAAGATTTCTCAGCGCTCGCTGATCTTTGGCGTGGTGTTTGCGATCGCCGTGGCGGTTGGTGTGCTCGTCAGCCACAACGGCCTCGATGAGTTCTATCAGGGTTACCTGCTCGGCTACATGTGCTGGTTGGGCGTGGCGCTCGGGTCGATGGCCATCCTGATGATTCGCCACATGACCGGCGGCGGATGGGGTACCGTAATTCGCCGCGTCCTGGGCGCAGCCATGCGGACCATGCCACTCCTGACAATCCTCTTCATCCCGCTTGCCGTCGCGGCCGCACAGGGGCATATGTATCCTTGGGCGATGCCGTTCGAATCGATCAAGGACGAGCATATTCGCGAGCACCTCATCAACCAGCGCTTCATTACGCAAAGTTACCTGAATGTCACCGGCTTTATTATCCGCGCCATCATCTACTTCGCAATCTGGAACGTGTTATCAATCCTGCTCTCGAAATGGTCAAAAGAGGCAGACAGTCCCGAAGGCCGCGACAACGGCCATCGCTTCCGAATGCTCTCTGCGCCAGGATTGATCCTGTACGCCTTCAGCATCACGTTCGCGACAATTGATTGGGCCATGTCGCTCGATCCTACCTGGATCTCCACCATCTATGGATTGATCCTCCTCATCGGCGAATTGCTTTCTGCCATGTGCTTCGCCGTCGTCGTGGAGCGCATTCTGGTCGACTACCGGCCAATGTCAGAGCTGTTGCGTTCGGATTTTGTGCTCGACCACGGGAAATGGATGCTCACCTTTATCATGCTTTGGGCCTATTTCTCGTTCTCTCAGTGGCTGATTATCTGGGCAGGCAATCTTCCTGGTGAAATCAGCTTCTACCTGAGGCGCATCCACAACGGCTGGGGATATATCGGCCTTGCGCTTGCTGCGTTCCATTTTGCCGTGCCATTCGCCATGCTATTGTCGCGGCCGTTTAAGCAGAATATCCGCAAGTTGGTCTGGCTCGCGATCTGGCTGATGTTGATGTGCTACCTCGATCTATTCTGGATCATCTCAGCCAGTTTCTCGGTAAGCTTGTCGATCAACTGGGCGGAGATCGTTGTTCCCATTGCCATCGGCGGTTTCTGGCTTTGGGCGTATTTCCGGAATCTGGCGTCGCTGCCGCTGTTGCCGGCATACGACCCGCAATCAGCGGAAGTCTTGCACCCGTCGCATTACATACACGTATGAGCATCGAGACCCATAACGATCCGCACGCCGAAGGCCACGGCGATTTTGAGCGCAAGGATATTCGCTCGTCCGGTGTGCTGTATTTCTTTGTCGGACTGGTGGTTGTTACCGCACTGGTTCAGTTGTTCCTCTGGGGCTTCTATCGGGTTCTCGATTCCTACTTCCGCTCGAACGAGACGAAAGTCAGCCCATTGGCTACCAACGTTCCAAAAGACACTCGCGCCGTTCCGCTGAACTATCCGGAAGAGACATTTCCGAATCCGCGTCTGGAGACGGACGAGCGCACGCAACTCGACGGCATTCGCCTGAAAGAAGAACAGACGCTGAATAGCTATGGCTGGGTCGATCAGAAGGCAGGCATCGTCCGCATTCCGATCGAACGCGCTATGGATCTGGTGGCTCAGCGCGGTTTGCCGGTGCGTCCCGAAGAAAATGCCG
>DAIDGW010000132.1 GCA_027452245.1 Acidobacteriaceae bacterium | reverse complement strand
CTTGCAGGTGACTTCTTGCATTTCCTGTCCCTCGTCTTCAAAGGTTCATCACGAACGCTAAAACTTGCTAATCATCGCCCTGTTGTATCCGGCAATCCAGATGTGGGCGCCGTCGAACGTGACTCCAAAGGGCTCAACTCCGGTGCCGATCGTGAACGTGCCGAGAACCGTGCCGTCGTTGGCCTGCAGCTTGGTCACCGTGCCGTCACCAAAGTTCGCCACCCAGATGTTGGCTCCATCGAAGGCAACCCCGCTCGGCTCATTCCCTACGGCGAAAGTGGTGGTCGTATCGGCCTTGTACCACTTGAGCAACGCAACCTGCAGCGGATTCGCGGTGGCAGGACTACTGCCCGTTCCGTGTTGCGCCCAAGCCATACTCGACGTACCGGACAGAAGGAAGCCGAGAAGTGACACAGCGAGAGTTTTAGATACAGATTTCGTGGTTAACATCGTGACAACCCCAGAGAAGTAATGTTTCAGAATGAAAGAGTGAAACGGGGGACAGCCTAGGAAGGGAGAGTAAGCTACGATGCGAAACCCGTCAAGGTGCAGATACTTGCAGGGTTACATGAGTGGGGAAACGAGGCAGGCGCAGATTTCACCCTGTCTCCGCAAAAACGCGGAGACAAGGGTGAGCAGGCTAGCTCGGATGACAAACTGATTTACTCGGCCGGGTACCAGCTCTTGTCCGGCTTCCAGTCGGTCATGTTCTTGGCGTCAGTCACCGTCTTCGGACCCAGGTCTTTCTCGTAGACTTTGTCGTCATGAGTAACGATGAAGGTCATGACACCCGAAGAGCGGTACTCCGCTGGGTAGGCGATGTAGGCCGCTCCATCGTTTTCGCTTCCATTCAACTTATGAAAAAAATACCCGCTGAACGGATTCTCCGGAGTGGCAGCTTGCTGCTTGCTCAGCAACTGATGCGCAAATTGCGCAACGGCATCGTCTTCCGCAGACTGGCTGTTGCTCGTGCTCTGAGCCGCAGGCGTTGGCTGCGGGTTCGCCTTCCCATTTTGTACAAGCGCGTGGCAAGTTTCGATCGCGGCGATCTCGTTGGCTCCGACCCGGCGATACAAAATCTCCTTCGATCCGGTGTCGGCGTCGAAATACCAGCGGCCGTTTTTGGAGACGATGGGAACGGGGAAGGGCCAATTCTCCGCGCCCACATAGAGGATCATCGCTCCATCCGAGCGCCGCATCAGCCGGTGCATCTCCTGATACTTCTGGGCGAACAGTTCACGCTCCTGCTGATCGCTTAGCTTGTCGTCGGTGGAGACGATTTGTTCCTTTCCGCCCAGAATTTCCACCAGTTGTGCTTCGTCATTGTTTTGGGCCGCAACAAACAAGGCGTTGCTCGCCTGTTGTGGAGACACAAATGTCCTGCCTTTTTTCTGATCAGCCATTGCCGACGGCGCAAACAACGCCGCGCCGCACGCGATCACTGCCAATCCTGTGAGCAACTGATTTAGCGTTCGCATCACAATCGTTCTCCATTCTCGAGTTTGCATGGTTCTGCTGCCCCGGGATTAGCGGCGTCCGCCTCCATGGAATCCTCCGCCGCCATGAAAGCCGCCTCCGCCATGGAATCCGCCGAAGCTCGAGCGTCCCCGCATAGCAAAGCCGCGGGCGGCGCCGTTGCGCGAGAACCCGCTGAATGCGCCTGAGCGCATGCCAAAGTTGTGCGGTTGAGAGAACCCGCGTCCTCCTGAAAACCCGCGGGTTCCGCCAAAAGAACGGCCCTGGAATCCGCCTCGCGAACCCGCAAATCCACGGTTGGCGAAGCCTCGATTGCCATATGCTCCGCGGCCGGCGAATCCTCTGCCGGCAAAGCCTCTCCCGGCAAAACCGCGACCATAGAAGTCGTTGTGATTAAAGATTACGGCGCTGTGGGAGTAATAGGGCGCATGGTTGAACCACATATAGTGACGGCCCCAATCGAAACCCCAGTTCCGGCATCCCCAGCCGTATCCGCCGAACCATCCAACGCTGAAGCCCAATCCGAAGCCGATCCCAGGTCCGGAGAAATACAACCCCGGGTACCAATACCATCCCGGCCACGGCGCCATCCCCGGCCCATACACCAGCCAAGGGTCGTATTCCGGTACATATACGAAGTCAGGCCCGACGGGCTGAATCTGGATATTGTCGTCATTCTCGCTAACATTTTCCTGGTCATTGCTGGTCAGGTTGCCCGCAGACTGGGCTCGCCGCCGCATTCTTTGAACCGCATCCATCACGTCCTGCTGCTGATTGACGTACGCTTCGCCGAGAGACGAGGTCCACGAAAGGTTCTTGTCCATGTTCGCCAGCACCGAAGGAAACGCAGTCAGCGACTTCACGCTGCCATCCCAGGGTTGCTGATCGACGGTATCGGCCAATTCGCGTCCTTTGAGGTCCGGATGGTCCTGCACCCATCGGTCGGCTTCGACGACCTGGTCCGGGTATGTCGCAGCAGCGAGAATCTCGGCGACCAATTCATCCGGATAAAGCGCGATGGGAGCGACCATCTGATCGAGTTCGTCCGGCGACTTCGGCGCCGGAGGCGGTGGAGCGATGGGCGCCTGTTGGTCATCCTGCTGCGACTGGTCCTGTGCAATACCAACTGGAACCGTCGCCAGTACCAGTGCCATCGACAGCACGACAGACAACACCCCTCTGAGAATGTTCATGCCAACCTCTCTTTATGAATTGGCCAACGTCGCCCCAGGCCCTTAAATCTTGGATGATTGTATAGCTCGACTCGTTGGCCGGAGGGAAATCGCAGTATCCTCTGCGGTACGGGCATTTTCTGTAATTTCAACAGCTTGTGAAGTTGCGCCGCATTAAAGCGGTTAATTGCAGACGGAGCTTGTTCTTCTCGACGGAAACACGAGCATGCGGCTTTTCTCCCCCGGGGCGGTCGAACGGGTCCGTACCGCGCAGGCGTGTCAATCGCGCTTTTCCCCGATTATGGCTGCTGTCTCTCACGGAATAATTCTTCAGAATCATGGATGGGTGTGCTCAAACGAGTTCCTGTCTTCATCATTTGCACCGTCGGGTCCCGGGCAACTGAATGGCCCTGTGGGCTATTGTTCCGGGATTCGGAGATGTCCTCGGAACCTTCGTAGACCTCACAGAGGAAACGATGAGGGGTCAAGGCCCCTCAGCCAGCCCGCACAGTGACTCTGCTCACAGATGAAAACGCTGGAAGTTTTACCGCCTTTGTTCTCAATGACTTACGCCCGTATAATCCCCGCAATTACCGCTAAACCGCGATTTTGCACCATTCATTGTCTTCTTGCTGCGAGGGGCTTCAGCCTTCCATAGCATAAGTTCAGGTAACTCCAAGGGCGAAGTGTAAGCCGAATGGGTTCCGTCTTTGGTCATTGAGTGGTCCCGGGTTCGCACGAGTTTACGGCCGCCGAGGTTCGGTTGTAGATCGGTCTTGAGTTTCGGATCGGCTTCGGACCCTCCGAGTGTAAGAGCAGGATTCCTCACCGCTAAACCGGCGGCTTGGAATGACAAAGTTGCGGGAGATTCAGGAGACAGAGAGCGATCATGCATAAGCCGATTAAATATGTTGAAAAAGCAGTGACCTTGGCCGCGAAGGGAACATGGGCGGTGTTCGAGCGGATGAACCGCGTCAACCCCAATCCTTCACCGAAGCCGAAATGGTCTGACAAGCCTCTGCTCAAGTCGTATGAAAAGTCGAAGCCGCCTCTCGGCTGGCCGCGGAGCACCGATTCGCTTTGTCCGAAGTGTGTTCCGGAAATTCGCCAGCAGATTCTGGATGGACATCTGCCGCATGAAATCCTGCTGAACGAGAAAGTCGGCGAGATCAAGGCAACGATCGTGGAGCGCGACGGCAAGATCCTGATGGTGAAGGATTGCCCGAAGCACGGCCATTTTGAAGACGTGATGTCGATTGATCCGGAGTTCTCGAAGCACCTGGAAGATGTTTTCCCGGGCCGCGACATTGTCGCCCACAACGACGAAAAGTTGCACCACCACGGGTCGTCGACCGTGAAGTACGGCCGCGGTTCGGTGCTCACGATTGATCTGACCAACCGCTGCAATATGATGTGCGATCCCTGCTTCATGGACGCGAACCAGGTCGGCTTCGTGCATGAACTCACCTGGGAAGAAATCAAGACGATGCTCGACAATGCCATCACCATCAAGCCGCGCCGGCAGATGTCGGTGCAGTTTTCGGGTGGCGAGCCGACCTTGTCTCCGTACTTTTTGGATGCGGTTCGTTACGCGCGCCATGTCGGATACAACTCGGTGCAGGCTGCGACCAACGGCATCGAATTCGCGAAGAGCTTTGAGTTTGCCCAGCAGGCTGTGGAAGCCGGCATGCGGTATGCCTACCTGCAGTTCGACGGCATCGGCAATGCCGCCAACGCTCACCGCATGGTTGGTAATTTGTTCGACGTGAAGCTGAAGGCAATCGAGAACCTGCACAAGGCCGGATGCGAAATCGTTCCCGTCATTACGATCGTGAACGGCATCAACAACGAGCAGGTCGGACGCATCGTGAAGTTTGCTCTGGATAATCCCAAGACGATCAGCTTCCTATCGTTCCAGCCGGTTTCGTTTACCGGCCGCGATGAGGCGGTGACCGACGAGCGCCGCATGGCACAGCGTTACACGCTGTCGCACCTGGCACATGACGTGAAGGATCAAACCGGTCTGGGTGAGCCTTCCCGCGACTGGTTCCCGATCAGCTTTCTGGGAACTTTCAGCGATTGGGCTGACTTGATGCACGCCGACGATCCCAAGAACGATTGGGGACAGTTGAGCTGCGGTTGCCATCCCAACTGCGGAACTGGCATGGCCGTGATGATCGACAAGGAAACCAAAGAAGCGGTTCCCGTAACGGCTTTCCTGCACGGCGATCAACTGGCCAAGGACATCGCGAAGGTCAACGATGCGGCTCGCGGAAAATTCCTGACGGGCGTGGGCATGGCCCTGTGCCTGATGAAGAATTACGATCCATTCCAGTCGCCAACGCACTTCAAGTTGATGGATCTGTTGAAGAAATTCGACAAGAATTATCACGTGACCGGAAAAGACTATGGAAAAGTTGGTCCGGACCGCACGATTGACGACGTCATGAAGCGGCGCACGACCGACCGCTGGAACTTCCTGTTCATCGCGGGCATGTGGTTCCAGGATCTGTTCAACTATGACTTCCGTCGCACCGAGCAGTGCATCATTCCATACGCGACGCAGGAAGGCGAGATTTCATTCTGCGCTTACAACACGGGCGTGGGATGGCGGAACATCATCGAGAAAATGCACATGACGGCCACGCTCACCAAGTGGTACGAGGAGCACGGGCGGCACGAGATTTTCGCGGGCGGCAAGAAAGTGAAGATGGACGATCCGGCAACTGCGACGGAATATCTCAAGCTGCGCGAAGAGATCGTGACCAACGAGCAGCAGCAGGACCTCGACAAGCTTGGCATCGCGAAGAATGCACGCGAAGAGAAGAAACGTGCGCGAGACGCGAAAGCCGCGGCAGCTGCGCCTGGGCCACAGCATCGCGGTCCGCAGAAGAATGATGAGGCTTACAACGCCCGCATGGCGGCGCTGTATCGCGAGGTCGTGCTGAAAGAGAAGCCAGCCCAGTCGGAGAATGGATTTATTCCTCTAACGGCGCTGGCCAAGCCGAATGGCAATGGCGCGAACAGTGCTTCGACGTCAAAGCCGGAGATCGCAGAACCGGTTGCCGGCGACTAAGTTTAATTCCAATTTCAGCTGGAAAGATCGGGCCGCACTGGCGGCCCGATTTTTTTGTCCGAGTTGGCCGTGACGCAGAAGCGCTAGTATCCGAGGGGCATCGTGTTCCGATCCTTCGAAGACGACGAAGGGAGAGTCACCTGCGAGTTCGGCCACGGCTAAATGTTCCTGAAGGAACACATCGTCATCACCGTTATGGGTATACGATAGTGTCATGACAGCTAAGCGCAAGAAAGCAAAGCAGAAAAAGACACGTCCGCGGCCAGGGCGAATTGGCGACCTGCAGCATCGGTAGAGGACGACCTTTTTTGCCGGCGGATTAGGAGTCTGGGGCGGAGCCCGAGCGGTGATACTGTGCAATTCCCTGCATCTTGACCAGAGCTTCCCTAGACATGAGAATGCCAGAGGTCGAACGCAACTCAGGGCCGTTCCACGTCTTACCACATCCAACAATTGGGGACAAACACAAATGAAGCGCTTGACGTTAAGCTGTCTTGCTCTGTTCTTTGCGGTTTCCCTCGCCGCCAGCCCCGCACACGCCACCTGTACCAACGCCAGCATGACGGGCGTTTGGGGATACTTCGTCGGTTCCTCCATTGGTCAGTTCACCGCCGATGGCAAAGGCAACGTCACCAACGGAACCCAAACCGTGAGTTCCGGTGGAGTCGTCTCGACGCAAACATTTACGGGCACCTACACGATAAAAAGTACTTGCACCGGCAGCGTGACTCTTAATTTTAGTAATGGCGGCGGCACGATCACGGTCAATGTTGTTCTGAATAACGGCAACAAGTCTGCCCAGGTCATCGACACCGAAGCAGGGAAGGTTGCATCAGGTTTCGCCATGGCGCAGGGGACGGTGACTTGCGGCCTCACGGGAGTCAAACAGACCCTGGCATCGAATATCTTCGGCAAGTACTGGAGTAGCGGAAGTTCGGTTGCCTACGTGGCCCAAATCATTCTCAACGGAAAAGGCAGAGTAAGTGGGAGCGGCACGTTCAACGATAATGGAGTCTACACCGACGCTGCCACGATCACTGGCACCTATACCGAAGCCTCGACCTGCGTCGGAACCCTCACCATGACCCCCGCAGGCTACAGCACGCTCAACTTCAACTTCGTCGTGGTCAACTCGGGCAAAGAACTACTGCTTCTTGAAACCGACAACAATACCGACATTGGTGGCTCGTTGCAGGAGTAGCTTGCTGCAGCCGGACATTGATCGGTGCCCATCCTTGCAGTAACGGCCTCTTCTTTGCAAGGGTGGGCATTCCTGAGCTATGCCCCTTCGATGTTCTACTCTATCGGTGGAGTTCCGTGCCTCCCACCCGTTCGCACAAAACGTGTTCAGTCCCATGAGATCCTTTACACATTGTCCCGGGACTCGACACACAAATCGCGAAAGGATGGGGGACGCAATATAAAAGGGCGCCCCTTTCGAGTAGGCTGCAGTTGGTGTGAGCAACACTGACTACAACCGAGGAAAGGAATACCGATGGAAAGTGTGAAGTATGTTGGCCTGGATGTCCATGACAGCACGATCAGCGTGACCGTGCGCGATGGTGAGGGAAGGTTGCTGATGGAATCGGTGATTGCCACGAAAGCGACGGCGATCGTCGATCTGCTGAAGGGGTTACGCGGTTCCCTAGAGGTGTGCTTCGAAGAAGGGACCCATTCGGCCTGGCTGTATGACGTGGTGGTACGGCATGTGGCGCGAGTGGCGGTGTGCGATGGGCGGAAGAACGCGCTGCTGAAGTCGGGAAATAAGAGCGACCGTGTAACTGGCCACCAACTGCTGCAAGGTGCGCATGCTCTGCTCGCCGTGATAGACCGGCCACAACATCCCCGCGCGCAGTAAGTCTGAAAGTTTGCGTGCATCATGGTGGATGTCGATTTCGGAATGTATCATCACACGACGCTTGAGCAGTCCAAACAGATTAGGGAGTACGCAGAGAAGACGTTCTCCGCATTGTTGCGACCTCTCTATCCCGCTCGTGCTGCGCTCAGGATTCTGGACGCTGGATGCGGATTGGGATTCCTGACTTACGTTGCTGCGAAGCTGTTTCCGAAGGCGAGCGTCACGGACGTTGACCTGTTCCGGCGCGGGAGCATGTCAGAGCTTTCCATCGACAAGGCAGTGAAGAACATGAAGTCTCTGGGAATAGACTCCAGAACTTCCTTCGTCAAGCACGACCTGACAAGGCCGCTGAAATCGGACTTGCGGTACGATCTCGTGCTCTCAAATCTGGTGTTCCACAATATGGGCTGGAAGAGATTTGTGGCATACGGAACTGTTTTCGATGCACTGAAGCCCAAAGGCTATTTCGTCATCGCAGACTTGTTCCCGCACGGCAAAATGGATACGGACTACTTCCGTGAACGGTCAACTCTGATAAATGAGTTGGATCAGGGCGGCTCGGGGCGTTGGCGCTACCAAATTAAAGTCTTGAGGAAAGCATGAGCTACGGGGAAGCGTACTTGTAGCTTTCAGAACCATCGCCGGGGGGCTGAGTGTAAAGGGGATGTTACACCAATTGTGCCGTCCCACATTGAATTAGTCGAATTGTGAAAGAATTGACCGCGAGGCAATCAATTGCGACTCGCGTTTGACGGTGGTGTCCTCAGATTTCGACGTGGCTGTCTCGAATTGGCGCTCTTGCTATTTGTTATATGTCCAGTCCGCTCCCAAGAGCCGCTTTCGAAAATAAGATCTCAATCGAACGTCGTTTTGGTTCCTACCCTCGTCAGGACGAGAGCCGGAGAGATTACGTATAACCTCCAGCGCAAAGACTTCGTTATCGAAGACAACGGTGTGGAACAGGAGGTCACGTTGGATGAATCGCCCGAGCCAGAACCCGTGTCGTTGGTCGTCGCCATACAAATCGGCCATAAAGCTTCCTCGCAGTTCAAGAGAAGGAACGACCTTTCACTTTATGATCGCTTCTATTCTGATGAGCAGCGAAAGGACTGCCGTAAACGCAGGGTCCCGTGCCCCACGGCAATCGCCGGACTCGGCACGATGCTGAGCGACTTCATGGAACAGGCTAAGGGTGAAGTGGCTCTAGTCACTTTCGACAGTATGGTCTATCAATTTCAGCCATTTACCCAAGATGCGGCGAAAGTATCCGAGCGGCTCACGAATTTGATGCCGGGTGACAACGGAGCCGCCATCCTCGACGCAGTGAGCTATTCCGCAAGGCTTTTGGAATCTCGTCCCAAGAACCGACTGCGTGTGTTGCTCCTGATCAGCGAAAGCCGAGATTATGGCAGCATGACAACTACAGTTCCCAATCTTGTGGAGCAACTTGCCGCCACTAACACGCTCGTATGCAGTCTAACCTTCTCGCCGCTGCGAGGCCGGTTTGCTGAAGATTTGAAAGCCCTGCCGTCGGGTGAGAACTTCGACTTGCTTATCCCTCTTCGGGCCTCGATAGGGACACTCAAGAGGAATGTTGCACAAGCCATCGCGGCGGCGATGGGCGGCGAAGATAGAATGTTCAAAGATAAAGCCACATTTGATTCCACATTTGCATCGATTACCAACGGCATTCGGGGTCGCTATCTGCTCAGCTTCCAGCCGAAACAACCGAAGCCCGGCCCACATTCGATTCGAGTCCGTCTGCGGGATACGCGAAAAGACTTAGTGATTAGAGCGCGCTCCGAGTACTGGGCAATTGAACGCTTTCCTTGATTTTGTCAACAAAGGTGATTTGACTCAGAACGCAAAGGAGGATTTTGAGCACAACCGAGACTCATTAGCGAATTAGCCGAAATGACAACTACTTCGGGTTTTCCTGTTTCGATTCGCATGGAACGTTTTTTGGCAGCGCTTTTGGCGTCTCCTCAGATGGCCCAACGTTCAGTCTGACCTCTACCAGCGCCTTTGGGCAATCGGCGACTACCTGCACATTGTCGCGCTCGAACCCAGGAGGCAGTAAATGGCGGTTTGCCTCGATATATTTATCAATGTATGTGCAGTCATAGATTTCCCCCTCGTCTAGCTTCCAGTTCATTTGCAACTTGGCGGCCAATTCCTTATTGGCCAGAATCTCAAGATGATTCAGGTGGTACTGCGGACCCTCATCGATCGATAGTTTCAGATTCATTATTGCATTTGATCCACCCTGACTCTCAGGGATCGCAGCGGCGTCAACAAATCCATTCGAGCAATAGAGTTTTCGGAGACTTTGGAGGCCCGTGGCAACGGCATCGCGCTCGAATATGTCGCCTCGTTTCAGTGGAAACTCTTGCCGAAGAGTGTCTTCGCTGAAAGCGTGATTATTGATGAACGTAATTTCCCCAAGTCTGTATCGCGGCCCTTCCGCAACCTCTACTTCGACTGTCACTGGCTTGGGAACGGACAATGGATCATCTGGCTTAATGCGTAGAGCCTTCACCTCTGCTTTGAAATACCCGCGACCCTGAAAGAGCATCCGTACTCGCTCTCCTATCTCATCCGGGTCTTCATCGAAGCAAACTCCCTCCAATTGCGCGACAATCCGAGCAATTTCCGCCGAAGTGAGTGTCTGAGGTCCGGTGATCGTCAATTCGGAAATGAGAATTCCACCCTTTTTGTTTGATCGATTATCCTTTGAGCATTGCGCGCAAGACAGTCCTGTCAGAATCAAGCAAACAATAAGGATTTGCGGCGATTTGTGGCTCTGCATTTCGACCTCCCGAATTACACAGAACGACTCTACGCTCTGTTGAAACCCTTTGCTACAACTGTGAATTGGGATAATTGGCGTAGCAGGCGTTCTCGCTCAAATTTCGGATTCTTGCGATTCAGTTCACATGCGAGCGTTTGTGAAAAGTGTCGTTCGCCTCTCCTGACCGCACAGGCTTTCACCTTCCCCAGTCAGCAT
The DNA here is from genome assembly GCA_027452245.1 of Acidobacteriaceae bacterium. Lineage (GTDB taxonomy): Bacteria > Acidobacteriota > Terriglobia > Terriglobales > Acidobacteriaceae > Sulfotelmatobacter. Next base: position 21,062 of record DAIDGW010000132.1, on the reverse strand, counting down.
AAACCCCGGAATCGGTTTCAGAGTCAAGGTCATTTTAGGTGGGGAGTAAAGCAGGCAAAATCTCTCCCGCTTTTCCCAAATGACATTCCGTGAAAGCGGATGCGTTTGCGGGTTCCTCGGCTCCCACATAGATCGTCCGCGCATGACCGCCGACATGAGCAACAAAGCTCGCGGCTGGCTCGACCACGCCCGAAGTGCCCACAGCCATGAACACCGTGCATTCGTCCAGAGCGTGGAGGATGCGATCCAGTTCAAATGGTTCTTCACCGAACCAGCAAATGTGCGGGCGAATCCGCCCACCGCACTCGCATCGGGGCAACTCGGCTGGAGGATCATAGGTGCTTGTGTCGTGAAACGGTGGTCGGCTGCACCTTTCGCAGCGGCTCTTGAAGAGTTCGCCGTGCATGTGGACGACGCGCATTGATCCTGCCTGCTCGTGGAGGTCATCCACATTCTGAGTGCAGAGGAACAGGCGGTCTTGCAACCTCTGCTCCAGCTTTGCCAATGCCAAATGCGCCGGATTATGCTTCGCCGCGCCAGCAGCACGCCGACGCAGGGAATAGAACTCCCAGACCAGCCGGGGATCACGACGCCATGCGTGCGGCGAGGCAACCTCTTCGAGTGGTATCCGCCCTGCAGTTGATTGTTCGTATTGACCGACGCCGAAAAGCTGAAGCAGCTTCCGCTGGTGACAGTCTGGGAGGTTGGCCGCGAGCGCGACGGCGATTTCAAATTTGCACGGTGCCGAAGGCGATTCCTGCCTGTGCAAAAACAACCATTTTTTATCTATCTCTTTTTGAGAAACGCAGTTATATTGAAAAAGCTCTCGGTTCCCGACGACAACTGACCTGATTTGATGGCGCGAAAAAGCGGTTCGACCATCACGCAGGATGAGTTGTACCCAGCCAGCGCTGACGTTCCGAGCGCGGAAACGCCGCGCCGAACGGTAGATGACGCACGTCTGGTCGATCTGGAGTCCGACGAACAATCTCCCTTTCTGCGGGCGCAAAAACGTGTCTCCGCCCGCCGCACGTCGATCCCACGAAAAACGGTCAATCATCTGCTGCGCGGAGCGGTTGTCGTCACCATTCTGTCGGCGGCTGGTTTAGCCGGCGCAGTCGTTTACCGCTACAGCAAGCACAATTGGCGCTTTCGCGTGGATTCCAGCGATGACATCGAGGTCACGGGAACGGAAAACGTGACCAAGGCGCAAATCATGGAGGTCATGGGCGCCGACATCGGGCGCAACATCTTTTTTGTGCCGCTGGCCCAGCAACAGACTCAACTGGAACAGATTCCCTGGGTCGAATCGGCGAGCGTGATGCGTTTCGTGCCCAACCGGTTGAAGGTTGAAATCCAGGAGCGGCGGCCGGTGGCATTCGCCCGCGTGGGGCCGAGGATCGAACTGATCGACGCCACGGGAACGCTCATGGAAATGTCCCCGAAGCGGAAATATTCGTTTCCCGTGATTCTTGGCATGAATCCGGGTGAGCCGCTATCGACGCGAGCGCCGCGCATGAAGGCCTATGCCGATCTCACGCGCGATCTCGATTCCGACGGCGCGCACTACACGCAGGATTTGAGCGAGGTCGATCTGACCGATCTCGACGACATCAAGGTGCGGGTGAACGATCCGCAGGGAGACGTGCTGCTGCACCTGGGAGCCTCAAATTATCTGCAGCGCTACAAGATCTATGTGGCTCACGCGCAGGAGTGGCGGCAGCAGTTCCAGAAACTCGATTCCGTCAACCTGCGTTATGACAACCAGGTGATCGTCAATCCGGACCTGCCGCCGGCCACCAAAACGGCCGCTTTGGGGCGGGCCGCGGTTGGGCCCGGAGTCCAACAGGCAGCCCTGGTCACGCGCATGGGAGTGAATACTCGCGGCATTCCCAAGCCGGTGTTCGAGCTGTCGGAAAGCAAGTTGAATGCGAAGGCGGCGGGCGCGAAGAAGACCGCAGGCAAGACAAGGGTTCGCAGGACGGTTGTGCGTACGAAAAGATATGCGGCTGCGAAAAAGCGAGCTACTGCGAAACCAGTGAGTTCGGCCCGGTGGAAAGCCGGAGCGACGCAGCATGCCAGAGCCGTTGCGACTCAATCGGCTCGGACACTCGCGCGCCCGGCCGTGTCTTCCCGCGGAAGCGGTGCTTCGTCAGCCGGAAGGTTGGGGAAGCCGAGTCCGGCAATAGCGCAGCAGCAAGGGATAGTAACTTCAAACGAATAGGGAAGTCGAGAACTCACAAGGAATGGCGAACCACCAATCAAGTTTTCTGACCGCGATCGATGTAGGAAGTGCGAAGACCACGGCGTTGATTGCGGAGGTCACGGACGCCGGCCTGCGGTATCGGGGCCATGGCGTGGCCGAGTCTCGCGGTTCGCGCAAGGGAGTGATTGTCGAACTGGATAAAGCGGTGGCTTCGATTCAGGAGTCGGCTGAGGCTGCGGAGAATATTGCCGGCGCTCCTATCGAGCGGGCGATTCTGGGGATTGGAGGCGCGCACATAAGGGGCGTGAACAGCCATGGCGGCATCACGTTGGGAACGCGCCCGCGAGAGATTGGCCGGGATGAGATCAAGCAGGCCGTGGAAAAAGCGCGGTCGATTCCACTGCCTGACGATCGCGAGATCTTGCATTTGCTGCCGCAGGAATTTGCGCTCGACGGTCAGCCCGGCGTGCACGATCCGCTTGGAATGGTGGCGGCGCGGTTAGAAGTTCACGTGCACATTGTTACGGCTGCAACCAGCGCTGCGCAGAACGTGATCACCGCGGCTAACAAAGCCGGCATCCACGTGGATGACACGGTATTTGAGCCTCTCGCAGCGGCCGATTCCGTATTGCGCGCGGATGAGCGCGAACTCGGCGTCTGCCTCGCCGATATTGGCGCGGGATCGACGGAGTTGATTGTCTTCGTGCAAGGAGCGGTGGCGCATACGGCGGTCATCCCGGTTGGGGGAGATCACTTTACCAGCGATCTTTCCGTCGGATTGTGTACGGCATTGGCAGAGGCAGAGAAGATCAAGAGAGCTTATGGGAACGCAGTGGTGACTTCGATTCCCGAGGGGAATGAAGTGGAGGTGCCGTCGGTGGGTGACCGTCCGTCGCGGCTGATGCCGCAGCGCATGGTGGGAGAGATTCTGGAGCCACGCGCCCGGGAATTGTTCGAAATGCTGAGAGAAAATCTGCGACATGCCGGGATGTTCGAATTGTGCATTGCCGGGATTGTCCTTTGCGGCGGCGGATCGCGGTTGCCGGGGATTTTCGATGTGGCGGAATCCGTGCTGCGCAAACCGGTGCGGCTATCGTGGCCTGCTCCTCTGGCAAAGATGCCGGGTGAATTGGCCGAGCCGGAATTTGCGACGGTGCTGGGGATGGTGAATTACGGTCATCGCGCGCGCATCGCGCGGGGGTTGCAGGAAGACCGCTGGGGCACGAAGTTAAAGGCTTTGTTGGTGGGCAAGGGAGCCTAGGCTGTTGCCAGCGGTTAGCCGCCACTAAGAGCGGGATTCACAGTTGAAGCGGAAGAAGCTTCAGCGTGAGTCTGAAATTTGGAACTCTGAACGATTGAAACGATTTTGAAGAGGTGAATGTCATGCAAAACGATTCAGCCATCCGCATCAGCTTCAACGAAGAGCCCCGTAATGACGCCAAGATCAAGGTGATCGGAGTCGGCGGCGGAGGCGGCAATGCCGTCAATCGCATGATCGACGCCGGGGTAGAGGGGATCGAATTCATCGCTGCCAACACTGACCTGCAGGCGCTGCGCATGTCGCGTGCTCCAGTGAAATTGCAACTTGGCGTGAAGCTCACGAATGGTTTGGGAGCAGGGGCGAATCCCGAGGTGGGACGCAAGGCTGCGCTGGAGGATTCCGACAAGATTATTGAAGCGCTGGAAGGCGCTGACATGGTATTCGTGACCACCGGACTGGGCGGCGGTACGGGAACCGGGGCCGCTCCGATCATTGCGTCGCTGGCCTGCGAGATGGGCGCATTGACGGTGGCGGTGGTAACCAAACCGTTTTCGTTCGAAGGCAAGAGGCGCATGTCGCAAGCGGAGCGCGGTATCGCCGAATTGATGGAATCGGTAGATACGACGATCGTCATTCCTAACGAGAAGCTGCTTGCGGTGGCGGAGAATGCCGGCTTCTTCGAATCGTTCCGCATCGCGGATGACATTCTGCGCCAGGGAGTGCAAGGGATCTCGGACATTATCACGATCCCGGGGATTATTAATCGCGACTTCGCCGACGTGAAAACCATTATGGCTCGCATGGGATATGCGGTGATGGGCACGGCGACAGCTGGGGGGCAGATGCGCAGCACGGAAGCGGCGCAGCGCGCGATTGCTTCTCCGCTGCTGGAAGCGGGAGCGATCGACGGGGCGCGCGGCATCCTGATCAACATTACGGGGTCGAGTTCGTTGAAGCTGGCGGAAGTGCAGCAGGCCTGCACCATCATTCAGAGTGCGGCGCATGAAGACGCGAATATCATTTTCGGCGCGGTGATGGACGAGAAGATGAAAGACTCGATCAAGATCACCGTCATCGCCACGGGATTCCGCGAAATTCCGAAGGCGCGTGTCCGCCAATATGAGGTACGCAGTTCGTTCGCGGCTTCGCATGATGAGGCGATGGATTTTCCAGAGCCTCTCGGACCGTCGGAGCCGATGCCTGAACCCGAGCCGGTGCAGATGCAACAGGAAATGGTTCAAGCGGAAACCGCTGTGCCACCCGCGGCGGAAGAGATTTCGCCGGAGACAATCCGCAGTGCGATGGTTGCCAGCTTTGAGAAAGACGATCTCGATGTACCGGCATTCTTGCGCAAGCGCAACGAAGTGATGTGAGCACGGTTAGAAAGTGAAAGACTTTTCCGTTGTGGAAGTGCCGTTCCAGTAACCAGGTAACGGGTTACCAAAAGCGCTAGAACTCTGGTAATTTGATCGATAAATCACTGTGGCAGAGGATGTTAGAGGGAAATTTAATTTTAGCTTGCGCAAAAGTTTGTAATTGTCACAAACCTATAAGTCTCGTAGTATCCGTAGTTGGGCTAGTCTGCTGAAATTACCGACAGATGGCCCCGTTCTTGCATCGAAGAGGTATGTAGATCCTTCCGGGAAGTAGGTAGAGAGTCTAATGTTGAAGCAGGGAATGCGCCTTTTTCGTCTGATCCTGGCTCTAGCAGCCTGCGTGAGCATGGTGGATTTGAGCTGGGCCGCGCACGTCAACACCCACACGCTGAACGCGAAATCGAAGGCACAAAAAATCAGCGAAACTTCCCGGACGCGCCGCCGCATGCACCATCTCGCACGCCGCCGCGCCGCCGTGCATCGAACTTCGGTCCGGACGCGCCGTCACCGTTATTACGAGCGGTTTACGATGAGTTCTTTCGCCAGCGACGTCACTGAAGGTGACATCACGGGTGGGGAGGATCCCATCGTTCGCCAGGCAGCGATTAATGCGTTGGGCGATATGAACGGCACGGTGGTCGCAATCGAGCCGACCAGCGGACGGATTCTGGCGATGGTAAATCAGAAGCTGGCTCTGTCGAGCGGTGCGCAGCCTTGTTCCACAATCAAGTTGTCGGTCGCGCTGGCGGCATTGAGTGAAGGGATGATTTCGAAAGATACGCCGGTTTCGCTCGGCGGCCGTTACCGCATGAACCTGACGATGGCGCTGGCACATTCCAATAATGCCTATTTCGAAGCGCTGGGACGACGTCTGGGATTTGAAAAGGTCGCTTACTACGCTCATCAATACGGACTCGGCGAATTGGCGGGGTATGACATTCCCGGAGAACAGCCAGGCGTTTATCCCAATGCCGTAATTCCAGCCAGCCTTGGCGGAGTAGGGAAGATGTGCTCGTTCGGCGAGGGCATCTCAATGACTCCCCTGCAACTTGGAGCGCTGGTTGCGGCCATTGCCAATGGCGGGACACTTTACTACCTGCAACATCCCACGACGCCGGAAGAAGTTGTTAACTTCCAGCCGCGGGTGAAGCGAACGCTCGACATCGGAGATGCCATTCCCGAAATGTCCTATGGGATGGCGGGTGCGGTCCAGTACGGGACTGCGCGGCGGTTACGCTTGAACTTCGACGAAGAGGAGATTCTGGGCAAGACCGGAACCTGCTCGCGCGAAGGGACGCGCTTCGGCTGGTTCGCGTCATACGCAAACACTAATATTGGACGGATCGTAGTGGTGATCTTCCTTGAAGGCGGGCGCCCGACGTTTGGTCCGAAAGCTGCCGAACTCGCGGGACGCATGTACCGCGGACTCTATGATCATCGTTACTTCGTCGCCGGTCCCACGGTTCCGGCGGATGACAATCAGTTGCTGCGCAACGTCAGCAATCCGCAGTAAAAGCGGCGGCTGTTGACCGCCCGCTCAGCATTCCGGGCTCCGGGAATCTAAAACACAGTTTGGAACAGGCACGGCGCGAGCCGTGCCTTTCTTATTTATTCGCAGCCGGGGCTGAGGGTTCGAACCAGGCTTGGCGCGTGCGGCAAGAGGTATTGCTGCTTGATGGGTGGAATATAATCGCAAATATTCCCGCCAGATGTCACTCTTTGCCGAGTCCGATTACAGGGGGATGTTGATCATGAAATCCGTCCTCGTGCTGATGTTGTTGACCGCTTTTTCCTTTGGGCAGGACAATCCAAATCTAACGCATGCAATTTCCGCATGTGGTCCGCTCGACACTCACTTCGATGCAGAGACGTCATCCAGCCACGAGACAGCTCAGCCCGTAGCAACGAAGGGGGTCGTCTATGTAGTGGAAGAATTCCGACGAGCTCCGGGCGAGCTTGGTAATCCCACAATCCGGGTAGGCGTTGATGGTGCCTGGGTCGGGGCGCTGCGGGATAAATCGTATCTATTTTTTTCGGTGGATCCGGGAGAGCATCATCTGTGTTCGAGTTGGCAGTCGCATCTGGGAAGGTTGTCGCGGCTCAAGGCGTTTACACGAGTGACCGTGAATGCGGGCAAGACGTACTACTTCCGTGCGCTGGTTACGTATGCGACCTCCGGTCCGATTTCGAGCTCAACCATGAACCTGGATCTCGAACCACTTGATCCGGATGAGGGACAGTTCCTTGTCGCCTCATACCATCTCAGCGATACACGTGCGAAGAAGTAGTGGAGCCTTTGCTCTCGGTTTCATGAGCGGATTGAAAGGCTCGTGGGGTGTGATGATAGAATTCCTCGCATATTCCGCATGTCGCGAAACCTCCAGTTAATGCTTGCAATGCCTCCGGATTCTTCATCGATGAAGGGGAATATGCGAGTTCGACGGATTGCGCTGATTGCATTCCTTCTGGTCGGAATGGCTGCTGGCAGCGCGTTCTGCCTCGGGAGCCCGCATATCCTGAAAGCTTCCACGGCAGGTTCAGCATCTGAAGCAAGTGTTTTGCACTGGATGGGGCACAGCTGGAATATAACTAATGGCGGCATGGCCGGTGTTCTCAAAGGAAATCCCAGCAATATCTCGGTCGATTCGAAGGGATATCTCCACCTGCACATTACGCAGAACGGCACGACTTGGACAGGATCTGAGGTATTCACTCAGGACAAGATGGGATTCGGGACGTTTCAGTGGCAGATCCAGGGCAACAACATTTACGCCATGGATCCCCCAATTGTCCTGGGATTATTTCCATATGGTCCGAAAGCGGGGATCGGCGGCGACGCAGAAGATGAACTCGACATCGAATTTTCGAACTGGAATGGCACCTTTCACGCAACTCCGGTGAACGCGGATTTCACGGTTTATCCTGCGACCGGACATCGGCGCCCAAAAGGAGAGTCCCAGTGGGAAGATAATTTCTATGCCTCTTCTTCCCCGAACTACACGACGGCACGCATCGAGTGGAACTCCACCCGCGTGGTCTTCACCATTATGGGCGGATTGCAGCCGATCGGAACAACCGCCAATGTGATCAAGCAGGATACATTCGATGGAAACGCCGCCACGATTCCACAGCAGGCCATGCCGGTGGGCATGAATCTCTGGAGCTTCAAAAGCGAACCGACACATCCCTGGGACATCATTATCCAGAGCTTCCAATACATATCGCAGTAAGGGCCGGAGACTAAAACCAGTCCAGGTATCGGAGCCGCATTCAAAGGCTCTGCTCCAATTCCTCCACTCCTATTTGCGTGCTAAACCCGATGCAAGCACCGGAAACACCAATAAACATGCTTGCGCTCACTGCGCGAGAGGCGAGTTCTGAGAGATAATGCGCGCTTCCGAGGATAGGTGGAATGAAACTACTGGTGATAGGTTCCGGGATGATGGGTTCGGCGGCAGCGTTCGATATGGCGCGCACGCCTCAGGTTGATTCGGTGACGCTAGCCGACAATGACTTCAACCGCGTGCGAGAAGTGGCGGCACGAATCAATCGAATCGCAGGCGATAAGAAAGTCCGTGCCGTGAGGCTCGATGCGAGTGACGAAAAGTCCGCAGCCAAGCTGATGCGCGGGCATGATGCTGCGCTTTCAGCGGTGCCCTATTTTCTGAACCTGGGACTGGCGCGTGCGGCGGTAGAAGCGCGCTGTCATTTTGCTGACCTGGGCGGAAACAATACTGTGGTGCGGCAGGAATTGGCGCTTTCAAAAGCGGCCGAAAAACAGGGTGTGGCTTTGGCTCCCGATTGCGGGCTGTCGCCGGGGATGTGCTCCATTTTGGGCGGAGAGTTGGTGCGCCGCCTCGGAGGGCGAGCCGACGCATTGCGACTCTACGTGGGCGGACTTCCGGAGCAACCCACGCCGCCGTTTCACTACCAACTTGTGTTTTCCGTGGAAGGACTGATCAACGAATATGTCGAGCCGGCGCGAATTCTGCGCAAAGGAAAACTTACGACCATCGATCCGCTGACCGAGCCCGAAGATTTTCATATCGCCGGATTCTCTCCACTTGTGGCTTTTCACACGTCGGGCGGCACTTCTACTTTGCCGGAAACATTCGAAGGAAGAGTGGGGGAGTGTTTCGAAAAGACGTTGCGCTATCCCGGGCACTACGATTTGCTTTGCGAACTCAAGGAACTGGGACTGTTCTCCAGCGAGAGGATCAAGATTGGCAAGGCAGAGATTGCACCGCGAGCCATGATGTCCAAAATCTTTGAAGGGAAGTTCGCTTCCAAGGGGCCCGATGTCTGCATCATGCGGATTGAGGCGCATGAGTCCGTGAGCCGCGCCGGAGTGCGTGGATTGCTGGGAGGCCGGCTGAAAGGCCGAGTCGCCTCGTTCACGATGGTGGACCACTACGATCCAAAAGCCGATATGAGTGCGATGATGCGGACGACCGCATTTCCGGCTTCGATTGTGGTGCAGATGCTGGCATCGGGTGCGATCAGCAAGCGGGGCGGAGTATTGCAGGAGCGCGATGTTTCCGCCGACTTATTTCTGGAAGAAGTGGAGAAGCGGGGAATCAAAATCGATTATGCAATGGAGTGAGTTTCTCGGATGCCCGGCTCCATGTATTCGGGAGACCTGCTTAGAAGGCAGTATGCTCCGAAGGGATTCGCTCGTAAACCGATATTTTTTAAAACCTGCAATGGCAGCGTTAGACGGGCTGCGTCATCCGAACCTGGTCACAGAGATTACCGGAGTCAGATGTGCTGCAATTTTTGGCGTATTACTGTCTGGGCTGATTTCTTTCGTCGCTAGCGATCACGCCGTCTTTGATGTGAATCACACGGTGAGCGTATTCCGCGATGTCATGTTCGTGTGTGACGAGCACGATCGTATTACCTTCGGCCTGCAGGCGATCAAAGAGCGCCATGATTTCAATGCCGGTTTGTGAGTCAAGATTTCCGGTGGGCTCGTCAGCCAGAATGATGGAGGGCTTGTTGACGAGTGCTCGGGCGATGGCAACGCGCTGGCGTTGACCTCCGGAGAGTTCGTTGGGCTTGTGATGCATGCGCGATTCCATGCCTACCGCGGTCAGTGAGGCTTTCGCACGCTCCATTCGTTCTTCTGTGGGGATTCCGGCGTAGATCAGGGGCAACTCGACATTGTGTAGAGCGGTCGCACGGGCGAGAAGATTGAACGTCTGGAAAACGAACCCGATTTCTTTGTTGCGGATGCGCGCCAGTTCATCATCGTCGAGTTCGCTGACGAGTTGTCCGTTCAGCCAGTAATTGCCACGCGTGGGCGTGTCTAGGCAGCCGATCAGGTTCATCAGCGTCGATTTGCCGGAGCCCGACGGCCCCATGATGGCGACGTAGTCGTTCCTCTGGATGCGGAGATTCACGCCTCGCAGGGCATGCACCTGCTGCTCCGATCCCATGTCATAGGTCTTCCAGAGATCCTCAGCAGCAATCATGCAAGACTCTGGTGGGGCCTCGGCCACGCTGCTGGGCATGTTCATTACTTCTGCAGTCGCCATTTTTTTCTCCTCATCCGATGCCACTGAACTTCGCTCCGTTCTTAGGTGGTGGCCTGCCGGCCTTTGGGCTCCGGCTGCCGTTGTAGGTTCAGATCGAACACCGGCTGCTAGTTTGACGAAGCAGACCGGCGAAGGTTATGTCTCATCCTCCTTCTTCGGAGCGGAGTTATCCACTTTCACACTGCTTCCCGGCCGCAACGTGCGCAGAATCTTGTAGCTTCCGGTTATCACCTCATCCCCTGGCTTCAGGCCGCTGAGTATTTCGATATCCGTGGTGCCTGTTACTCCCGTTGTGACGGGAACGAATTCCGCCTTATGGTTCCGAATCACGAACACGCCTTCGATTTCATCGTCCTCTTTGGTTTTAGATGCGACCTCTCGCGGTGCGGGCGCAGCCGCGTGAACCGATCTGGAACTGGAATTCTGCTTCTCGATCTGCGCCTTGGTGCGCATCGTCAAGGACTGAATGGGAATAGCGAGTGCATTGTTGCGCGTGGCCGTTGTGATCTTCGCCGTCGCTGAGAGACCGGGACGCAGGTAATTGGGCGGGTTCTGCAGCGTGACTACAACTTTGAAATCTTTGGCTTCGTCGCTGGCCGTGGTCTGCTGCGAGGTCGAAACACCGCTGGAACGCACAATCGCGTTGTCGCCGATTTCGGAGACGGTGCCATGGAACGTCTTATTGGGTATTGCGTCGATGGTCACGTCCGCGGGTTGGCCGATCCGCACATTGACAATGTCGGTTTCGTCGACTTTGACTTCGGCGGTTATGACTGACATGTCGGATAAGGTCATCAGCGTGCTGCCAGGAGAATTCTGAATTCCAATGACTACCGTTTCGCCCTCGCGCACTGGCAAGTTTGTAATGACTCCGCTGAACGGCGCAGAGTAGGTGGTCTTGCTGAGCACGTCATCGGCATGAGTCAGGCTGGCACGCGCCTGCGCCACATGCTTGCCGGCCGATTCATTTTGCGCTTTGGCTTGTTCAACCCTCGCCTGGGCTTGCGCTAAACCGGCATCCGCTGTGGCCCATGCATTTTTGCGGCTGTCAAAGTCCGATTTGGCAATGAGACCGTCTTTGAAGAGATTCTGCGCACGCTGCCAGTCCAGTTTGTTGCGGTCGTAGTCGGCTTGTGCACGCAGTAGATCGGCACTGGAGGTCTTCAGGGCGGCATCGGCGGCAACAGCATCGGTTTCGGCCGCCTGCAAGGAAGCTTGGTTGGCGTGGACATCGGCCGAAGGCTGCACGTTTTCGAGTTGCGCGAGCAACTGTCCTTTCTCCACCGAATCACCTTCTTTGACGAAGAGGTGAGTAATTTTCCCGAATGCATTGGCGCCGATATTCACATATGTCTTTGGCCGGATTTCCCCCGACGCGCTGATGATCGTTGCCAGGTCTTCATGTTGCGCTTTCGCGGTTTGGACGGCGACTACGTTCTTCCTGCTCTGGATTACGGAGAAGGCAACAATAGCCACCAGGAGAACGGCTACCCCTACACCGATTGCAGTTTTCTTCAAAGGCGTCATGATTTCCGTTGCTGTCCAGGGAGACTGTGTCGCAATCCGATGGCACTCTCCACAAATTTACACAGGGGCGCTTTCTCGGCATTTCCCCGGGCGAAGAACGGATACACATCTTCTGCTACGCAGCCAGTGGCACGAAAGTTCCAACAGGAGTGAAGAAGTGGCCGGTTCGCAGGGCGGCAGTGCTGGATTTTGCCCCGGAACCCACCAATTATATCCCGCGAAACCGGGTATCTTCCCGCCCAGGTAACCTCGCGGGTCATTTTTAGTACCCGACGGGCAACTCAACGGCAACCCGGCAGGTTCTTAAAGGAAGTCGCTCTCGGCTTGATTTTTTGTATCAGGTATGACTGTTTCAATGCGGCTAAACCTTGCCATAACACAACTATGGGCCTAAAATGAACAGAGTTGTTCGGCAGGAGTCCCTTTCTCATGTCCCGGGTTGGTTCAGGTAGCAAAATTCTGTCTTTCTGGCTGATGGCTGCTCTGGTTCTGAGTGCAAGTGTGTTTGCTCAGGACAGTAAGGAAGCCGGGAGTGCCTCCGGCGGCTCGCAGGACCAAGCCGGTCAAAACAACACCGATCCCCTCAAGCAACCGATCAGCGAAAAACAGCGAAAGAAAAACGAAAAAGCGCTGAAGCAGGAATTGCGAGGCCCGTACAAGAAGTGGCTTGATGAGGATGTGGTCTGGATCATTACCGACCAGGAGCGGCAGGCCTTTAAGCAGCTAACCAACGACGAAGAACGGGACCAGTTTATTGAAGCGTTCTGGCAGCGTCGTGACCCGACTCCTGATACCGAAGAAAACGAGTATAAGGAAGAGCATTACCGCCGAATTGCGTATGCCAATGAGCATTTCGCCGCCGGCGTTCCGGGATGGAAAACAGACCGCGGACGCATTTACATTATGTATGGTGCGCCGGACGAGATTGAATCTCATCCTTCCGGGGGGACGTACGAGCGTCCGATGGAAGAGGGTGGGGGGGAAACCTCAACATTCCCGTTTGAGGATTGGCGCTATCGCTACCTGGAAGGTATCGGACAGGAAGTCATCATTGAGTTCGTCGACACTTGTATGTGCGGCGAATTTCACATGACCATCGACCGCTCCGAAAAGGATGCGCTGCTCTATACCCCGAATGCCGGTCTAACGATGTGGGAGCAGATGGGCATGGCCAGCAAGACTCAGCGCTTTCAGGGAAGCGGGTTGGAGCGTCTAGGTGTTGGTCCCGATAGTTCGATGCTGGCGTCGAAAGAATTTGACCGCCTGGAGCAGTATGCGAAATTACAGGCTCCGCCACCGATCAAGTTCAAGGACCTGGAAGAAGTTGTCAACACTAAGGTGATCCTCAATCCGATGCCGTTTGACGTGCGCACGGACTTTGTGAAGGTGACCGACGATACCGTCCTGGTGCCAGTCACGATCCAGATGAAGAATCGTGACATCACGTTCGTGAATAAAGATGGTGTGGAACGCGGCACAGTGAATATTTTTGGCCGCGTGAGCACGTTGACGGATCGAGTGGTGCAGACGTTCGAAGACACTGTTCAGGTGGATGTTCCAGCCGAGTTGCTGCCGCGGACCGCTGAAAATGCGTCGGTCTACTGGAAGGCGTTGCCACTACGGCCGGGGCGCTACAAAGTGGAGATTGCGGTGAAGGATGTGAATGGCGACCGCAAGGGCCTATGGAGCCGGGGCATTGTTGTGCCGGAATATTCTGACGACAAGCTTTCCACTTCCAGCCTTATCGTTGCGGACCAGATGGAACCGGTTCCGACGAAGACAATCGGTACGGGGAGCTTTGTGATCGGGGCCACCAAGATCCGTCCGCGGGTTGGTCCGGCGAATGGAAAGCCAGCGGTTTTCAAAAAGGATAAAGATCAGAAACTCAATTTCTGGATGCAAGTGTACAATCTCGGTGTGGACGAGAAGACGCACAAGCCTTCCGCCACGTTCGAATACGACATTATCAATGTCGCAACCAACAAACCCATCGTGCAGAAAGTTGAATCGACTGAGCAGATGGGGAATGTTGGCGAGCAAGTAACGCTGCAGAAATCGATTGCGTCAGCGGTTTTGCAGCCTGGCGTCTATAAGATCGAAATAAAAGTGAACGACAAGATTTCCAAGCAGACGGTTGACCCGTCCGCTGTGTTTGCAGTGGAGTAGGCTCTCTGCTTGGGTATCCCGGGGGTAGTCGGAGCGATGCTGCGTAGGCTGAAAACCTGCGTTCTCATACTCGGATTGGTGCTTCCCGCGTGGGCTAATGACCACTCGGCCACCATCTCTGGGTACGTGCGCAGCGCCGCCGGTGCTCCCCAGATGGGCGCCGTTGTTCAGATACTCGGTTCGGCGCGTCATTCCCTTACGGTTTTCACTGACAGCGACGGCTTCTACTCGGTGGTGAATCTTCTGCCGGGTGTTTACACGCTGAAGGTTTCGGCGCCATTGTTCATGCCCGCTCAGCGGGACCGCGTTGGTGTGCGGCCCGGTACAAGCGTCAACGTCAATGTGACACTGAACACCCTTTTCGATGTGATGAATCTCGGGCCCATGCGCTCCGTTTCCGACGACGATGACTGGAAATGGACGCTGCGATCAGTGGCGAATCGTCCCATTCTGCGCGTATTTGACGATCCTTCAAGTTCGGTTGAGCATCAGAGCCGCAAGATCACCGGCACACTTTCGTTTCTCGCGGGATCGTCGACCGGGGGCTATGGCAGTGCCTCGGATGTCACGACGGGATTTACCCTGGATCGCGAAGTTCTTTCCGCCAGCCATGTTGGTTTGAGCGGAAACGTGAATTATGGAGCGGGTCTACCGGCCGGAGTGTTGCGCGCCACTTACTCCCACCAGATGCTGACCGGTTCCGCGCCGACAATGTCGGTCACGATGCACCGTTATGCCGCTACCGATCCCTTCCTGCATAACGCGGCCTTGCAGTCACTGGACTTGTCCGCGGGGGATGATCTCGCGATTGGGGATGTTCTTGAATTGAAGTTTGGCAGCGAATTGCAGACGATTCAGTTTCTAGGCACTGTGACCGCAATCAATCCCAATGGTACGGCGGATCTTCATCTCTCCCGCAACACCGTTCTGGAATATCAATATTCGAGCACGCTCCCCGGGGAACTCTCCGACAAAGGTCTGCCGCCTTCCCAGGGAGATTTGAGCGATAGCAGCCCGCGCGTCAGCATGCAGAATTTCTCTCCCAAGCTGGAGCGAGCGCATCACCAGGAAGTGAGCCTGTCGCACCGCATGGGAAAGACCAACCTGCAGTTGGCGGCCTTTTCTGATCGGGTAGGTGACACTGACCTGATCGGTGCTGGGGAACTTACTTCCGAGTCGGGCAATGTGCTACCAGACCTCTATTCCGGCACGTTCAGCTTTACCGGCAACAATCTCAATACGAATGGCGTCCGTGCGGTCTTGCAGCAGAAGCTTTCCAACCATTTGACGGCGACATTTGATTATTCATTCGGGGGAGCTCTTAACCTCAGCCGCGACAATGTAGCGTTATCGAACGCGCAACAATGGATCGAGACGGTTCGCCGTCACGCGCTGGCGGCGAAGCTCAGCGGCAGGGTATACCGGACCCACACGCGTTGGATCGCCTCTTACCGTTGGGTGAATGCAAACTCGCTCACTCCCGTTGATATGTTCAACTGTTCGCCAGGCCAGGCCGATCCCTATCTGAGTCTCTTCATTCGTCAACGCTTGCCCGGAATAGGCTCTCTGTCAGGCCACATGGAAGCCATTATCGATGTCCGCAATCTATTGGCTCAGGGATATGTCCCAGTGATGGGCCAGGATGGACAGACCGTATATCTGGTGCAGACTGTACGGTCGGTCCGCGGCGGCGTCGCGTTTAGTTTTTAAGCGCCTCGTCTCATTATCAGGGATTACCTCACCTGCGCGGCTGTGGCGCGTCCTCCCGGTTACCTTAGTTACAAAACTGATGCTCATTATCAGTAACTCAATGGTTGACTATGAACGTATCGATTCGGTAATGTTCACTAGCTTGCTAGTGCGGTGGGCATCGCGTCACGTTTGAGCGTGCAAGGAATTGCACGGTTCTCGGCAGAAGCAACTGCACGACCCGCACCAGCTGCCGACTCCCTCAACAAAACGAAACCGCAGCATTAAGGAGACTCCGATGAGAGCTCGCATACTCCCAGTATGCATGACCGTCGTCTTTGTGTTTTTGTGCAGCTTCAACCTTGCCGCGCAGACATTTCGCGGAACCATCCTTGGCACCGTGACGGATCCTTCCGGGGCAGTGGTTGCCGGAGCAACAGTGACCGCGCGTAATGTGGCTACGGGGTTGGAGCGCAGTACCCAGACCAGTTCCGACGGCAGTTACACCCTTCCTGAACTTCCAATCGGAACCTACAAGGTGACCATCTCTCAATCCGGGTTTCAAACGTTCGTGGCCACGGGAGTGACGGTGGATGTCGCTTCCGAGCGCCGCGTGGACGCCGCGCTGCGCACCGGAGAAGTCGCCACGCAGGTGGAAGTTTCCGCCGACCAGTTGCCACTGGTGGAAAGCACCAGCGACACGATAGGCGGAGTGCTCACCGCGCAGACGGTTGAGAACATGCCAGTCAACGGGCGTGACTACACCAAGTTGATTTACCTGAATCCAGGGGTTGCGGGATCGCCCGATCAGATTTCGGATTCGCCCGGGTCTTTCGGCGAGTTCTCCATGAACGGCGCCCGGGGCCGCTCGAACAACTATCTGCTTGATGGTACCGACATGAACGATGGATACCGGAACGATCCGGCCATCAATCAGGCGGGCGTGTTCGGTACGCCGTCCACGATTCTCCCCATTGATGCTGTTGCGGAAGTGAACGTGCTTTCGAACTTCGAACCTGAATATGGCCGCAATGCCGGCGCCGTGGTCAACATTGTCACGAAGAGCGGCACTAATCAGATTCACGGTTCGGGCGCGGAGTATTTCCGCAATGACGCGCTCGACGCCCGCAACTATTTCAACGTTGCCACCCAGCCGAAAGCTCCCTTTCATAATAGTCAATACGGAGCATCGCTTGGCGGGCCGATCGTCAAGGACAAAACTTTCTTCTATCTCGACTACGAAGGGCAACAGGAGCCCGTGGGAGTCGTTACGATCGCCAGCGTTCCCACTGGGACGGCACCGAATGGCGGGCTGCAACCCAGCGACGCTACAAATCCGGTGATTGCAAGCCTGCTCGCTCGCAATCCGTGGCCGGCCCCGAATCTGTCCCGAGGAACACCGGATGTAAGCGCTGGCACGGCTTCGGTTATTTCTCCCAGCTTTAACCGGCTTACCAGCTTTATTGCCAAGATTGACCAGAACTTCAACGCCAGTAATATTCTGACGGGGCGCTATTTTTTTGGTGACAGCGTGCAGTCCTTCCCGCTTGCACTCACGGCGACGGGAGGACAATTGCCAGGATTTAACACCTACACTCCAACCCGCGTGCAGCTGGTATCGCTTTCCTATACGCATACGATCGGTGCGAATAAGGTGAATGAGCTGCGTTATGGCTGGAACCGGTTCGCGGAAGGCTTTTTCCCGGCCGATCAGACCTTCGGTCCGAATTCGATTGGGATGTGTGCCGCAACCGACATAGCTTCGTGCAGTGCCGGAGCCCCATTTAATTCTGGGTTGCCCATTATTGCTGTCAGTGGCATGGCACAACTCGGAGCAACCAGCAGCGTGCCCCGTCACCGCTTCGACAGCAACAACCAGGTCATCGACAATTTCTCCTGGAAGGTGAACAAGCACGACGTGAAGTTCGGAGCGGACTTCCATCGCACTTCCGTGCAGCAATACTTCGATAAGTATTTCCGCGGCAAGCTGAGCTTCGGCGGCGGAGGCGTCAGTCCTACGTCCACAGGATTGCAGGATTTCCTTGCCGGAAACTTGAGCGGAGCGGGCGACGGTGGATTTCAATACTTCGGCAACTCTCTTCGTCACACCTTCGAGAATAATTTTGGACTGTACGTACAGGATAGTTTCCGCGCTACTCCGCGCCTGACGTTCAACTATGGCCTCCGCTATGACTATTTCGGTGTCATCGGGGAGAAGAACAACCTGCTGAGCAATATCACCAATCTCAATGCAGCAGGAGACACATTTACTTTGACGCAGGTCGGACAGCCCGGCCTGAGCAGCCTGTACAATCCTGATAAGAAGGACTTCGCTCCGCGCTTGAGCGTTGCCTGGGACGTCACCGGCAAAGGTAGCACCATTGTTCGCGCGGGATGGGGCATGTTCTTCGACGCATTCTCGCAAGACATGGCTTTGGGCCATTTGCCCTACTCGCCGTATTTCGATCCCGGCCCGGCCTATAACAACATCGGCCCGGATAAGATCTCTTATGCCGCTCTGTCTGCCAGTGCAGTGGCAAACGGCATTACGGCCAACACCCCCCTGTACACGCCGACTTCACCCTGTTTCGAATGCGATAGCTTCGCGTTCGATCGCAACATCAAAATGCCTTACATGGAAAACTACAACCTGAATATTCAGGAGCAGATTTCCAGCAAGGCCATGGTTCAGATTGGATATGTCGGATCGCAGGGGCATCGGCTATGGCGCTTCTTCGATATCAGCCAGCCCGGTCAGGCGCAGATCACCGCGGCCGACATTGCGTATGCAAAGGCAAATGTCAACACCGTCAATGGCGCTGCTTGCTACCCCGCGGGTGGGCCCGGATGTATTCCCAACTATGGCGTCCCCAGGAACTACGGGGCGAATCCGTACGGATCGCTCTATATCCTACAAGAGAACTCAACGGGCAAGTCGAACTACAACGCGCTGCAGGCCAGCTTGCGCATTACCGCGTGGCATGGCATCAGTTCGATTGCAAACTATGTTTGGTCGCGGTCGATGGACAACTCCAGCGATGGTGAAGATTTCGAACCGAACGCTGCCCAGCCCAACGACAGCACCCGTCCTTATCTCGAGTACGGGCCGTCGAATTTCAACATTCCCCAACGGTTCACGTGGAACCTTTCGTATGACTTTCCAAAGATGGCAGGGAACTTCCAGAGATTAAAGAATGGCTGGGGGCTCAACAGCATCCTTACTCTGCAGGATGGTCAACCCTTCCAGTTCAACTACAACTTTGAGAGCGATTTCAGCGGAAGTGGAAATGGATTTGATCGCCCGGATGTCGTCGGTCCGATCAAGTACCATCCGAGAGACCCGTATAACTACGTGGATCTGAGTTCGTTTGCGATTCCTTGCACTCTCACCAGCTACGCATTGACTGCGCCGACGAATAGCTCGCAGGATTGCGTGCCAGGCACTCGCCACTTTGGCAATGAAGGCCGCAACTCGCTGATCGGGCCATCATTCAAAGAGTGGAATTTTGCCATCTACAAGAACACGGCGTTGACGGAGCGGGTGAATATGCAGCTCCGGGCCGATTTCTTCAACCTCCCGAATCATCCGAACTTTGCCAACCCGTTCCTGCCGGCGTTCATCGCCGATCCGGCAATTCACGGATTCGCCATCAACAACGGCCGTGAAACCGGATCTTTGGTCACGCCGGGGCAGGGAAGCCCGGTGATTGCTGCCACTGGCGATGTGGGTATCGGCAATCCGTTTATCGGAGGCGGTGGCCCGCGCGGCATTCAGCTCGCCGCCGTCTTCCGCTTCTAGTTTGCAGTACCCGTAAGACCAAAAATGCCCCTGCCTCGGCGGGGGCTTTCTTCTGCTCCAAAGAGGTCTGCGCTACGCGCGTGCGTGCCGCGGGAACGACTAACTGTCCCGCGCACGCTATCGCGGGTTGGATAGTTTCGAGGGCAGGTTGAAAGTTCGATCGACCACTTCGACAAACGTGCGCTCTTCGCGAAGGATCAGACGCTTGTTCTGGGCCATTACGAAATTATCCACCGCTTCCTGGTCGGTCCTGAGTCGTTTCCGATAGGCCTCGTAGGAGGCGAGGCTGTCGAAGCCGATCAGTCCCCACGCAATGTCGTTCGTGCCCTCGCTCGGCAGGAAATAACCCAGCAAATAGCCGCCGCATCGCGGGATGATGCGGCCCCAATTTTCGGCATAGTGTTTGAAAACATCTTTTTGAAAAGGATCGATTTGGTATCGAATAAAGCAAACCAGTTTCATGGCATTCCTCTCCTTGCTGGCTTTGGACGGCACGCTTATCGCTAATGTCACGAGCATTCCGGAAATGACCGCCATCGCCTGTCGGCGATCCATTTGCGATGCGAAATGGGCAGCGTCATTCAATGCGAACACTATGCCAGTTGTCCTGGCATTCATACTTCGTCTACCATCAAAGTATGAATGCACAGGCAGACCCGGACTATGGCCTTTCGCAAATCGCCGCTGCTATCGGGGAGCCGGCGCGCGCTCGCATCCTTGCCAGCCTGCTCGACGGACGTGCCCGAACTGGCACAGAACTCGCTGCGATTGCAGGAGTAAGTCCGTCTACGGCCAGCATCCATCTGAGCCGATTGCAAGGGCAACGCCTCATCAAGGTGTCGGTGCAAGGAAGATACCGCTACTACAGTCTCCAGGGACGCGAGGTGGCGCAGGCGCTGGAGGCATTGAGTGTGTTGGCTGGAAGTTCCCATCGTGCATTTGTGCCCACCACGCCGCCTCATCTCCAGGCAGCACGAACTTGTTATGACCATATCGCCGGCACGCTGGGTGTGCGGCTGCATGACCGATTTCGGGCTTTGCACTGGCTGGTTCCGTGCGCACGCAGACCACAGGACGCGTACGATCTGAGTGAAAATGGCGTCAAGGCATTGCAGGGTCTCGGAGTCGACGTCCCTTCCCTGAAAGCGTCACGGCGGCGCTTTGCCTTTGCCTGTCTGGATTGGAGCGAGCGGCGGGCGCATCTCGGCGGAGCGCTGGGGGCGGCGCTTTTCACGCTGGCTCTCAGACGCAGATGGGTGGTACAAGAGGCTGGCAGTCGTGCTCTCTCGCTCACCCGTCTCGGGCGACGCGAGATGCGGAGCTATCTCGGCGTGGAAATCTGAATCGTGCCGTGAGGATATCCCTTCGTCGTACGTCTTTCGTCACCTCGCGGAGTGATTACCCGGATGTTACGCTTTGCATGTTTCATCCTCCCCGCAAACAGCTCAGTCC
This sequence comes from Acidobacteriaceae bacterium, assembly GCA_027452245.1. Classification (GTDB taxonomy): domain Bacteria; phylum Acidobacteriota; class Terriglobia; order Terriglobales; family Acidobacteriaceae; genus Sulfotelmatobacter. The sequence goes on along the minus strand of DAIDGW010000132.1, from coordinate 49 downwards.
GGAGACACCCATGCACCGCTCCACCTGCATTCGTAGCCTGATTTTTCTT
>DAIDGW010000131.1 GCA_027452245.1 Acidobacteriaceae bacterium | reverse complement strand
AATACGATTCCATGATTGGCTGAGCCTTTCGCGGGCTGGACTGGATCGGTGGAAACTGCTGCTGAGACAGAAAGGACCGCCGGTTGGCGGTCCTTGTCTGCAGGGAGATGTCCCCGGTGTTAGCGGCGGAATTTGGACCAGTTGACCAGATCGCCAAGGGTGGTGGTGGAACTGGAAGAGGAAGAGCTTGTGGGAGCCTTGTAGCTTTCCACTTCGCTGCGGCTGGCTTCCTCGCCCACTGCGCGAATGCTCAATCCAACCTTCTTCTCGTCCACACTCATCTTGATGATCTTGAAGTCGTGCTCAATGCCGGGCTCCAGGTGCAGAGGCTGGCCATTCTCGTCCGTAGCTTCAGACTTATGGCACAGGCCTTCCACGCCCTCGGCGATCTCGACGAACGCTCCGAAAGCAGCCACCCGCAGCACCTTGCCGTGCACCACATCGCCGACGTGATGGGTTTCGAAGAACGATTCCCAAACATCGGGCTGGAGCTGCTTCACGCCCAGCGACAGGCGGCGCTTGTCCGGTTCGATCGCCAGGACAACCGCTTTTACGCGGTCTCCCTTCTTCAGAACCTCGGACGGATGTTTCACCCGCTTCGTCCAGCTCAAGTTGCTCACATGCACCAGGCCGTCGATTCCGTCCTCGATTTCGATGAACGCTCCGAAGTCGGTAAGATTACGAACTCGTCCTTCGACCGTCATGCCAACCGGGAACTTCTCGTGCAGCGAATCCCAGGGATTGGCCGCTAACTGGCGCATACCCAATGAGATGCGGCGTTCCGTGGGATTGACATTCAGCACCACGCATTCCACCTGGTCTCCGACATTGACCAGCTTGGAAGGGTGCTTCATGCGCTTGGACCACGTCATTTCGCTGACGTGGACCAATCCCTCGATGCCCTGTTCCAGTTCCACGAATGCTCCGTAGTCGGTAACACTGATGACCCGCCCGGAAACGTGCGCCCCCACCGGATAACGATGCTCGGCATCGAGCCAGGGATCGGGCGTCAGTTGCTTGAATCCCAGCGACACCCGCTGCTTGTCTTTGTCGTACTTCAGAACTTTGACCTGGATCTGATCGCCAACGTTCACTAGGTCGCGGGGATGCGTCAGCCGTCCCCATGACATGTCAGTGATGTGGAGCAGTCCATCCAGCCCGCCCAGATCGACGAAAGCGCCATACTCGGTGAGGTTCTTGACCACCCCGGTGAGCACCGAACCTTCGTCCAGGTGCTCGAGGGTCTTGGAGCGCTTTTCGTTCTGCTCAGATTCGAGCAATTCCTTGCGCGAGACCACGATATTGCCGCGCTTCTTATTCAGCTTGATGATGGCGACTTCGATCGTCTGCCCTTTCATCCCGTCGAGATTGCGGACGGGACGCAGGTCGACTTGCGATCCGGGCAGGAAGGCGCGTGCGCCAAGGATGTCGACCGTAAGGCCGCCCTTGATGCGGTCGATCACGATCCCCTGGATCGCCTTCTTCTCGTTGTGAGCTTTTTCAATCTCGTCCCAAGCGTGAATGCGCTGGGCCTTCTGGTGCGAGAGGTTGATGTACCCCTCTTCGGCCTCGCCCTTTTCCCGCATCACGTCGATGGGGTCGCCCGGCTGAAAGCGCGATTTTCCCTCATGATCGAGAACTTCAGCGATCGGCAGCATGCCTTCCGACTTGGCACCGATATCCACGACGACGTGCGTCGGCGTCAGTTTTAGGACCGTGCCTTTTATCACGCGGTCCTCGCCGACGGCTTCTTCGCTTTCGGTGGTGAAGGTTTCGAGCGCCGAAGCGAAGTCCTCGCCCCCAAGGTTGGGTTTCTCTTCCGCGCTGAGCGCAGCTTCAGAAACCTCCTCTTGCGGTTGGGAGCCGGCATACTGCTCGTTGTTCGCGGTTTCGGGTTCGGATACGAGGGTGGTGGAATCGGGGTTGTGGGCGTTGGTGTTATCGAACAAGGTCATTGCCTCTCACGGTATTGCTCGCACTCGTGTGCGCGGGATGCGGGGCCTGCCGGGCGAACTGCTGGAGTGAGTCGTTTGGTTGTGGTGGGCTCACTCTGGCGAGTGAGCTTGAACAATCCCAGCTGTCGGACGTTTACAGAGAACCCGCGTCCAAAGGGAACTCCTCGACTATAGCAACCGCTTCCAAACAGTGTCAAACCCAATTCCGGCCCGGAGTAAAAAGTTTGTATGTGCTTCAGCAATGAGATGACGAGATCCGCGATTTGTATGCACAAAAGTTCCCAGCATGATCATTATTTTTTTACTCGCGAAAAACCGCCAGCCGCGCGGAAATCCATTCACCCCTCTGTAACAATCGCTCCGCCTTCGTCGTTCCTCGAGTCATTTTTCTGCATGCGTGTGCTCCCCGTACATCACCTGAAGGTATTAGACATCGCTACCGTCTCTAAAAAATGAGTTTGGCCGCCAGTTGAATCTGTCGGGGAGCGTACGCCGCATTCGGCCTCATGAAGTTGCCGGGCATCTGGTAATAGCCGGGATAGTTTTGCAGTCCCACGGAAACTGAATTCTGCACGAAGCTGGTCGTGTTGGCGATCAGCCCATTGGATGTGATGGTCACGCGCTGGTTGTCACGGTTGAAAAGATTGAAGCAATCGGCCATCAGATTCAGTCTGTAGCGCTCGTTGAACCTGATCTTACGGGTGAGGCGCAGGTCCGCCGTCGCATAGTCCGGCCCGAGGAAGGCATTGCGGCTGTAGCCGGGAAGGCGATCGTTGAGATCGTTGCCATCCTGGTTGGGATCCCCCGCCACCGTGGCATTCACCGGACGCCCACTGCCGTAGTTGACCACGCTCGACACTTTCCAGTCATTGAAGAACGTGCCCAGCCGCTCCTGTCCGCGGTGAAATGGTCGCGGCTCTACCGAGAATGCCGTAACCAGGCGGTGCCGCTGGTCGGTGACGCTCGGTCCGCGCTCGGCATTCGGGTTGTAGGAATTCTGCACCGTCGCCGGCTGGCCGGCGACCAGAGCGTCCTGTCCGTCATCGATCGCGTGGGCGAAAGTGTAGGCCACGCGAATGTAGGTTCCCCGCGACATCCGGCGATTGATCGAGACCGTTGCACCGTTGTAGACGCTGGAGGCGGCGCTTTGAAATTCGTTAATCGATCCCAGTTGGGCGATCGGGCGGCCCAGAGGATTAATACACGGCGGCCAGGGACATTCGGCCGTGCGGGTGAACTGCCATGTGGCAAAAGTATCGACCGTGTAATACCCGCCAGAGAAGATCGATCCCGTCGAATTGAAGATCGGATATTGCACCGCGATCGGCTGCGGCAGGTTCACGTCCAGCGCGCGAATCAGGTGCTCCCCGTGAACGTATATGTAAGACACCGAAAGGATCGTATTGCTCACGACCTCTTTTTCCAGCGTTGCGCTGGTTTGTTGCACCCGAGGGGTTACGAACCCTGGAGCGAACGCCGACACCTCGTGCGTTACCCCCTGGGTGAATCCCAGGGGAAGGACGCAGTTCGACGTTCCCGGAGCGCACTTCACCAGTGGGTTTGGGTACGTGGGGAACACCTGATGATCGTAGTAATCCGTGTTGTTGAGGAATAGCGATGTATCCGTAATTCCGTTCTCGGTTTCGACCGTGGAGTTGTAAATCTGCGGAATACGGACATAGAAGATACCGTATCCTCCGCGAACCACCAGCGGACGCGTCTTGCCGAAGGAGTACGCGAACCCCGCCCGGGGCGCGAAATTGTATGGATTGAATGGCACCTTGCCTGACGGCGGGAACAAAGGATTCGAGACCAAACCGGCGGTCGAGAACGTCTGCAGGTCCCAGCGAACGCCTACATTTACGGCCAGGCGGTTCGTCACCCTCAAGGTATCTTGCGCAAAAGCCGCGTAATCGTTGCTGTCGGGATGTGAAGCCGCGCTGCCGAAATTCTGCAAGTAATAGTGCGGTATTTCATGCGCATAAGCGCGCAACGAGGTCAGTTGGAGTCCGCCTTCCATCGGTTGGAACGTAAACGGGTTGACCTTGATGGGATAGAACAGGAACTCCCCGCTCTGCTGGCTGGGAAAGTAGTCATAAATCTTCGTGATCAGGCCGTCGCCGCCGAACTTCCATGTGTGCCGTCCCGTGTCAAAGCTGAGAGTTTCGGCCAGGTGCAGGCGGTGTTCCCGGGTCTGGCGCGGCAACATGGAAGAGCGGCCCAGGCCGTCGAGAATATTGGGAATTTTGACCAGCACATCATCCGTATTGCTGAACGATTGCTGCAGATCGCGCGAGAACTGCGCGCGCAGGGAACTGATTGCGCGGGTTGACAGGCTGCTCGTCAGCGCTGCAGAAGCGGTTTCGGTGGAAACCGTTTCCTGGCCGTTATCGTTGATCGCATCATAGGTGATCGGACTGGCTGGATCCAGGAACACGTTATTCGCTCCCCAGTAGCGGGAAGTATTGACGCGCAATGCCAGTTGATTCCTCGCCCCAAGGTTGATGTCGAGCTTTCCAAACCCCGAGTTCCCGATCTGCGCCGCTGGATATTCTCCGGCCAGAGAAGTCAACTGTGCAGCCGTTGCAAAGACGAGCGCCTGATCCCTGGGTTCGTAATCGCCCGGGCTGGCCGGTCCCGCTGCCGGTTGCGGAACCACCTGCGAACTTCCATTCAGAAATTCGACGACATTCGGTTCGTGGAAGATGTGCTGATCGAATCCCGCGAAAAAGAATATCTTGTTTTGCTTGATCGCCCCCCCCGCCGTGCCGCCCATTTGCTGTTGCCGGTCATGTGGTTTGAACGAGAGAAATTCGTCGGTCGCTCCCATCGAGTTGTCGCGGAAAAAGTAGAATCCCGTGCCGTGCAGGTGGTTTGACCCGGATTTCGTCACGACATTAATCACCGCCCCTCCGGCGCGTCCGCTTTCGGCGCCATAGCTGTTGGCGGAAACGCGAAATTCCTGCACTACCTCCGTCGAAAGTTGAAACGGCGCGCGATATCGGCCGCGAGCCTGGGCAAAAAAGGCGTTGTTGTTGTCGCCGCCGTCCACCAGGAAACTGTTCTGGAATCCGCGAATCCCGCCGAACGAAAGGTCGCCATTCGTGGCCGAGGTCAGGCTGCGAGGATCCTGCGTCACTCCGGGGGAGAACAGCATCAGATCGGAAAAGCGCCGGCCGTTCAGCGGGAAGTCTCCGATGGCCCTGAGGTCCAGAAGCGTCGAAACCGCCGCCGGCTTGGTGTCCACCAGCAACGGAGCTCCCGGCACGTTCAGCTCTTCATGTTCGGCGGCAACATTGAGGTGAAAATCGAGCTCCGCAATCCCGCCGACATCCACGTGCAGCATCGGCATGAGCTGCGGAGACATGCCCCGCGCTTCCGCCCGAACCGAGTAGTCCCCGGGAGGAAGCAGTTCAAAAGCAAATTGTCCTTGGGAGTCGGTCACAGCGGCGAGTCGCAGGATTGTGGAAATGTTTACGATCACAACCGTAGCGCCCGGCAAGCGCCCGCCGGAAGAGTCGATGACCGTGCCGCGAATCGATCCACTGGCGGAGTCCTGCGCTAGAACCAGGACCTCTGTACTGATAAGCATGATGAACAGCAGGAAGACGGATTGGGTGCGCGACATGGCAGCTCCCCCGTGTGGGGATCTCTCGGAGGGCTGTCCGCCGGGCGAACCGGTACGCCGCGCGGATCAATTCCGCGGCAGAGCCGCTGGGAGCCGCATCTAGGACTGCGTCATCAGAACGCTCTACCGCGGAATCCAGTGAAACAGCTTCTGTATAGCACGAGCGCGAAGCGGAGTCTGTGATGCAGCTGTTTCTTTTCGGCAATGCTTCCCAAAGTGGGAACTTCCCCCTCGGCATGCTATGTTCAATGGTTGTTTTTTGAGTCCCAGAAACCGGACCAGCGACATTATGATTCGAGCTTATAAAGGAGTGCGCCCCACCATCCCCGCCACCTGCTTTGTGGATGAGTCGGCGCAGATTATCGGTGACGTCGTGCTCGGCGAGCACGCCTCCATCTGGATGAACGCGGTGATTCGCGGCGACGTGCACGAGATCCGCATCGGCGCTCATTCCAACGTGCAGGATTGCAGCGTCCTGCACGGGATGAAAGAGCAGTACGGCGTCTACCTCGGCGATTACGTCACGGTGGGGCATTCGGTGACGCTGCACGGCTGCATCATCGAAGACCGATGCCTGATCGGCATGGGATCGACCATCTTGAATGGCGCCCGCATCGGCACGGGTTCGATCATCGCAGCCGGCACGCTGATTCCCGAAAAAACGATCATCGAGCCCGGATCGCTCTGGATGGGCTCACCCGGAAAATTTCGCCGCAAGCTCGACGAGAAAGACCAGGAAACGATTCTGCGCTACGCCCGTAATTATCTGGGGTATAAGGACGAATATCTGAAAGGCAGTTGCCAATAGGCAGTGCCCAGCCCTCGCGCATGCGAACATTGAGGTCCTGTCAACTGAAGGCTGGCAACTGGAAGCTGAATGATCAAGGCCGTACGAGGAACCCGCGACTTACTCCCGCCCGACACGGCGCTCTGGAATTACGTCGAGGGCGTCGTGCGCGACGTGTTTCGCGCCTACAACTTCCAGGAGATCCGCACCCCGATCTTCGAAGAGACTACGCTATTCGCCCGCGGCGTCGGCGAAGAGACCGACATCGTTTCCAAAGAAATGTACACCTGGGAAGATCGCGGGCGCGCCGAAAGCGACCGCGGCCAATCCCTCACCCTTCGCCCCGAAGCCACGGCCGGCATTGTCCGCGCTTACATCGAGCACAAGATGGGCGATCGCGGGCTGAACAAGTTCTACTGCATCGGCCCCATGTTTCGGCGCGAGCGTCCGCAAAAAGGACGCTACCGGCAGTTCTATCAGATCGATGCCGAAGTCATCGGGCCGCCGAGTTCCGGCAGCGAGTCACCGGCGCGCGACGCGGAGATTCTTGAGATGCTTGCGACCTTGCTCGACCGTCTCGGCATCAGCGACTGGAATCTCGAACTGAATTCCGTTGGATGCCCGAACGATCGCGCCGCTTTCAACGAGGCGCTCCGCAAAGCGCTGGAGCCGGTGGTCGAACACATGTGCGTCGATTGCCAGCGTCGCGCCGTTACGAATCCGCTGCGCGTGTTGGACTGCAAAGTTCCCGCCGATCAGCCCATCATCGAGAAACTGCCACGCATCAGCCAGTTCCTCGACGAACCTTGCCGCACGCACTTCGAAGCCGTGCAGGCAATTCTGAAGGCGGTCGGAGTCGAATTTCACATCAACGACCGGCTGGTGCGCGGCCTGGATTACTACACGCGCACCGCGTTCGAATTCACCCACGGAGCCCTGGGCGCGCAAAATGCGATTCTCGGCGGCGGCCGCTACGACGGATTGTCGGAGGCGTTGGGCGGTCCGGCCGCTCCCGGCATCGGGTTCGCTATCGGCGAAGACCGCCTCATCCTGTCGCTGCAGGAGAAGATTCCAGCAGACAGCGTCCTCCCCAGGCCGCAGGCCTACATCGCTCCGCTGGGCGCGGGCATGAATGGCGAAGCCGCGCGGCTGGCGCGGGAATTGCGCCGTCACGATCTCGTCATCGAACTGGGAGACGAAACTTTCCGTCTGAAGAAGTCATTTGAAGCCGCGACCCGCGCTGGCGCGAAATACATTCTGATTGTGGGCGAGAATGAAGTGAAGGCCGGCACCTTCGCGCTCAAGAACCTGGCCACCGGCGAACAGGTATCCGTGCCTCGCGCCGAGTTAATCAGCAAAATTCGTGCCTGATAGCAGTTGATTATAGGTACGCACTGTCATCTCGACCGGAGCATTCGCTTTCCGCCGGAAAGCGAGTGCGGAGTGGAGAGACCTGCTGTTACAGTTCTGAACCATGGGCAAGGCTTACCCCAAAATCGATGATGCACTCGCGCAGTTCATGCGCGCGCAACCCGTCTTCTTTGTGGCCTCGGCTCCGTTGAGCGCGGAAGGCCACGTCAATCTTTCCCCCAAGGGACTGGACACCTTCCGCATTCTCGGTCCGGGCAGCGTCGCCTATCTCGATCTGACCGGCAGCGGCGTCGAGACCATCGCGCATGTCAAAGAAAATGGACGCATCGTGATCATGTTCTGCGCCTTCGACGGCCCGCCGCGAATTTTGCGCCTGCACGGCCGCGCCCGCGCCATCGAACTCAATCATCCCGACTTCACCGAACTCGCGACCCATTTTCTCCCGGATCCCTCCGCGCGCGCCATCATCGTCGTCGACGTCACCCGCATCAGCACCTCCTGCGGATACGGCGTGCCACTCATGAAATATGAAAGCGAGCGTCCCCAGATGGCCGCTTGGGCGCAGAAGAAAGGTCCCGAAGGCCTCAAAGAATATCGGCGCGAAAAGAACGCCCGCAGCCTCGACAACCTGCCCGGCTTCTCCCGGTAGTTCCCGAAACTTACTTTCCGGCATTCCCCGGCCCGCCCACTGGATAAATCTTCGGAATCCGTTGCTCAAGCGGCGGCAGCCGAGGAAACGCCGCGTGCGGTTCCGTCTGGTACCAGTACGCGACCGAATAAAAATTGTCGGAGCGATGGTTCGCATGTCCGTGCTCGATCGTCGCCCGAATCGATTTCGTGAACGGAATCGGCGAGTCCAGGTGGAAGCGATACACCGACGAACGGCTTCCCGCCGCTTCCGCCCCGACCACGGGCGCGCCGTACAGCGCATACGAGAATGGATGTCCGCCGAAATCCCATGCCCCCAGAAAATAATCCTCCGACCCGGTGCCGTTGATCGAAGGCGTGCGCTCGCCGTCGATGAAGAACATGTCATCGCCTTCGCCCCACCACCCGTCCTGATTCTGCAGCACTGACATGCTTACACCCACAAAATGCCCGCGGCCCGCCCCCTCCATCCAGACGTAATTGCCGTCGCCGTTCGGATTTTTCTTGTCATTGACCAGCGCATCTCCGTTCGATTGCCAGTTGTTCGTCCATCCGTGATTGGGCGCAGCCTGCCGGTATTGCGCATGAAAGTACAACTCGCCTGCGGGCAGAGGATGTTGGTAGGCGCGGTAATCGATATTGAAATAGAACGCGTCGGTCTTGATCGATCCTTCGTTGGTCACGGTAATTCGCGCGTTTTTCTCGAACGGCATGGGGAAAAAGCAGTTCAGCGCCTTGTCGGAGCCGACCGATAGCGGCGTCGATTGATACAGGAAGTAATCACCAAGTCCGAGCCCAAAGAAATCGCCGATCGGAGCCTCGACGCTGGGGCTCGGCTCGCCGTCCCAATACATGCGCAGCACGAGCGCCTTCAGATGATGCGGGTCGTCACTGGCGATCGTTGCCCAGAAATGCGTGATCACTCCCGGGCCGGACTCATCCAGCAGCGTCAGGGTTTCTCCCGGAGCAATCGTGCGGAAGTCGGCATTGCCGCCGCTGCGGTCATAGCTCGACGCCCGGTGCTGCACGTAATCCCTGGCTTGCGGAAGGTCGGAAAGAGCCGAGGTCGAACTCTGGGCTGCCACATCCAGCGAACAAAACGATAGAAAGAAAGTAAGCGCTGCAACCATCGAAAGAAGAGTTTTCATCGTCTCGCGAGTAATTCCCAGCTTGTTCCTTGCAGCGCTTCCGTATTTTTTGAGCGATCTGCTTCTTGCGGTGCGCACCTCTTACTCTTATTCCACCACAATCTTCGCCAGCAGCTTCGCATGGTTCACTTCATTCTCCACCTGCAAGGGAATCTCTCCCGCCGTTTCCGGCTGCAGTTGGAAGTCATACACCTCGCCCGAGGCAATATGCAGCTTCGCCACGCTGGTCTGCATCAATGGCGCCGGAAGCGCCGCTCCATCTTTGGCAATGGCTTCCCAGCTCACCGGGTGCTGCTTGTCTCCCAGTTCAAGATCGGCCGCCAGGTCGGCCCCCATATCGATGATCCTCAGGCGGTACCTCGCCCCGCGTTTCAGGATGATCGGACTCGGCTGCTCGCTCCCGTTCAGCGTAATGCGCTTCGCAAAAAAAGACGGATCGCGGCTGCCCAGCGCCAGCACCTTGTCGTGCTCCGCATCGAAATGCTCTCCCGGCTCCAGTACGATCAGCGGTCCGTACACCCCGCCCGCCAGCTGATTCAGATCCGGCGAATGGGTGTGATAAATAAACGTCCCTGCGCGATTCGGCGTGAACCGCGCCACGAACGTTCCTCCGGCAGGAATCGCCGGCGTGACCTGATTGCCCACCCCGCCCCCCACGACACCGTCATAGTACGCATCCAGTTCCAGGCCATGCCAATGGATCGTCGTCGGCTCCTTCAGATTGTTAATGACCGTTACCTCGGTCGGCTCCCCCCGCGTCACAATCATCGGCGGCCCCATCGCCCCATCCTGCGATACAACCATCTTCTTGCCTTCCCTCACCTGGCAGGTAAATGTCGGCAACTTTCCCGCTTCCGCCGTCGGCTCCAGCACCAGATCGATCTTGTGCACCGGACGCGCCTCGGCCTCCGGCGCTGCCCCCTTGCGCGGTGCCACATTGATCGTCAGCACCAGGCCCGCCATGTCATTCATGTCCGGCATCGCCATCGCCTTGTGCGCCGAACTGCCGTCTCCGGGATTTGCCTCCATTCCCGCCCTCTTGAGTTCGGGTACCCGCTCCTCGGCGCCGATGTGCGAGCTGAAGTGGCAGTGGAAGAGCCAGCGTCCCTCATGCCCCGGAGTCCATTGGAGCATCATCGTCTGTCCTGCCATCAGGTCCTTGGTTACCACCAACTGGCGCTCTCCTGGCGAGAAGGCGGTGTCTTTTTCGAAATCACCTAGGCTCAGCAATTGATAGAACGCGCCATGCAGGTGCATCGGATGTTCGGAGGCCCCCGGATTGATCACCCGCCACCGGATCATATCTCCCGCCGTGTATTGCAGCGGCTCGGTGTAGGGATACGACTTCCCATTGATACTGACGACCTCCACGCCTTTGTGCAGCGCATCCGGCAGCACGAACATCAGCCCGATCACGAAAATGCGATCGGCCGGAACCTCTCCCGCCGGATCGATGACGAATGCTCCATTGAGCTGCGCGTCCGCCAGATATGGCTGGTCATCCCCCGCCGGGCTTACCGTTCGTGCCCAGTAGTAATAAGTTCCCGGCGCGCCCGCCACGAATGTCACTTCGCGGCTCGCTCCCGGTTCTAGTTCGATCCCTGCCGTTTTTGGATCTCCCGGACGCGTGTTCAGCCCATACAGCGTCGCCTTTTTCTTCAACTGATTCGCCACGGTCACATGGACCTGCGTGCCTTCCTTCATCCGCAGCAGCGGCCCCGGAATTTGCGCCGCCTGCCCCGCCTCTCCGAACGCCTGCACGTACAGCGGAGGTCCGTCCTCGGCTTCCACGTGCCACGTTCCGGCCCGCATTTCGAGATGAACGGTGAGCACTCCGTTCTCGAGTTTCCCTGCGGGAGTGCGATTCTGGTTGGCTTGAATGTCATCGGCAGCCGGACTCTGCGCGAACGCGCTCGCCGCCAGCAAGCAGACTAGGGCCCAACAACACAACGTGCGTGTAGTCACGGGATTCTCCGCCCTGAATTGGTGGCGGTCATTATGGCATAGACAGTCAGAACTGTCTCTTAACTCGTTTGAGAGGGGTCCGCTCGCCTGCGGCCCTTGTCATTCCGGGCGCGGCGAGAATCTGTTTTCACCCTTCCAAAACCGACCGGACTTTCATCAGCAATTCCACGCTGGAAAAAGGCTTCGTCAGCATCGCCGACTCCTTGCTCAGCACGCCTTCCTCCACGATCAGGTTCTTCGCATATCCCGACATGAATAACGCCTTCATTCCCGGACGCCGCTTCTGAATCTCAGTCACCAGCTCCGGCCCCGACATCCCCGGCATGATCACGTCCGTCAGCAACAACGAAATCTCGCCCGGGAACTGTTGCGCAAATTCCAGGGCCATCGCCCCGTTGCTCGCCGACAGGACGTTGTATCCCTTCTCCTGCAGCACCGTCACCGCCAGCGCCCGCAGCTCGTTATCGTCTTCCACCACCAGCACGGTTTCGTGTCCTGAAGGTGGAACCACTTTCACATTCGCCGGAATCAGGCTCTCCGCCATCTGGTCCACTCGCGGCAGGTAAATCTTGAACGTCGTGCCGTGCCCCGGTTCGCTGTAAACCGAAACATAGCCGCCGCTTTGCTTCACGATTCCCCAGACCGTCGCCAGGCCAAGCCCCGTGCCTTTGCCCGGCTCTTTTGTGGTGAAGAAGGGCTCGAAGATTCTTCTCATCGTGTCCTGATCCATCCCTACCCCGCTATCTGAGACCGCCAGCATCACGTATGATCCCGCTTTCACCGGCCCCTGCTGCCCGATATACGCTTCATCAAGATCCACGTTGAAGCTTTCGATCAGCAGCTCGCCGCCTTTCGGCATCGCATCCCGCGCGTTGACCGCCAGGTTCATCAGCACCTGCTCCATCTGCCCCAGGTCGACCTGCACGCTGCCCAGCGGCTCCATCGGGCGGAAGTTCAACGTGATGTCTTCTCCGATCATGTGCCGCAGCATGTTGCTGATGTTCTCGATCACCGCATTCAGGTTCAGCACCCGCTTGACTTGCTGTTGCTGGCTGCTGAACACAAGCAGCTGCCGCACGAGTGTGGCAGCGCTCTTCCCTGTTTTCTGGATCGCCTCAAGATATTTCTGAACCCGGGCATATTCTCCTGGCCCCTGATGCTGCGCCAGTTCTGCGTACCCGATAATCACGCCCAGCATATTGTTGAAGTCGTGGGCGATTCCTCCCGCTAACCGTCCCACCGCCTCCATCTTCTGCGCCTGCAGGAACTGCTGTTCGAGTTGCCGTTGCTCCGTAACATCGTGGTTTGTGGACAGAATGCAGGATTCATCGCCAAGCCGGATTCGTTCCGGAGTTACCTCCACTCGCCGAATCTGTCCCGCTTTCGTCCTGAACCGGACCTCCGCTCCCTTGTCTGCACCGGAGCGGTTCAACCGCTCCAAAATGAGCTGTCGCTCGCCCGGGTCGCACCAGACATTAAGTTCAAGCGAAGTGTGATTGACCAATTCATCTCTTTCGTAGCCCATCGCTTGCAGGAACGCGGGGTTCGCATCAATGTAACGTCCTTCAGCTTCGCTGCTGATCGTAATTCCAAACGGACTCGAGCGAAATGCCTTTGAAAATCTCTCCTCCGATTGACGTAACTTCCTCTCGTTCTCCACCCGTTCCGTCACATCGTGCGCCAGCACCAGCACCGAGTCCGGCGTCGGAACCTTCAGCGCGCAGGCGGTTACGTCAACGTCAATGATCGATCCATCCTTCTTGCGATGCCGCCAGATCTCTTTCTCCTGCATCCCCACCATCGGAGTCGCCACCTTTTGCACCACAGCCGGCACATCCTCCGGCGGGCGAATGTCCAGAATCGTCATCCGGAAAAATTCCTCCCGCGAATACCCGTACTGCCGCACCGCCGCTTGATTCACTGCCAGAAATCGCAGCGACTGGCGGTCAAAGATCCACATGGGCAGCGGATTGCTATTGAACATCAACCGGTACTGCTTCTCCGATTCCCGCAACTGTTCCTCCGCCCGAATCGCGGCACTGATGTCTCGTGCGATCGCCGATGCGCCTACGATCTGGCCCTGGTCGTCGAACACCGGAGACGCCGTCAGCGAAACCTGGAGGATCGCTCCCGCTTTGTTAATGCGTTCCGTCGTGTAGGGCTCCATGCTCTCCCCGCGGGTGACCGTTCGCATGATTTCGTCGATTTCCCCCCGCCGCTGGGGTGGAACAATGAACGAAACATGCCGTCCGATTACCTCCTGTGCGCTGTATCCATACAGTCTCTCGGCGCCGCGATTCCACGCTGTCACCACCCCACTGAGATCTTTGGCCAGGATCGCGTCCTGCGATGACTCCACAATCGCAGCCAGCCTCCCGATCGAAGTTTGCAGTTGCTTGCGCTGTTCCAATTCCGAGTGCAGATCGCTATTGGCTTTCTCCAGTTGTGCCGTGCGTACCCGCACAAGCTCTTCCAGCCTGACATTGGCGCTTCGCAGTTCCGCCTGCGCGTCATTGCGCTGCTCCAGCACCAGCTCCAGTTCCTGCTGCCGCTTCTCCGACTCTTTCGCTTCCCGAATAAGATTCAGCGATCGCGGAATCATGAAGGGCAGGGCCGCCGCCGTGCACACCGATGCCACCGCCGTAAACACCTTCACTCCCGCCGAGAACACATATACCGGAACCCACACCGTGAGTGTCTCGATAAAATGCGTCCACCCGCAGGCCACGATGAACAGACCGAATGCCACAAACATCCACCGGAAGGGAATCTCGCGCCTCCCCTTAATCACCAGGTAGGCGAGCGACGCTGAGATCGCCATGTAAGAAAGTCCGATCAGCGTATCCGCGATCACGTGCGTCCACACCAGTCCCGGCTTTTCCAGATAGCAGAACGCGTGCGGCATGTAACGCTCGGAAAATACAGCCCGGTGATAAACCATCAACATGCCGGCAACCACGGCCGAAACCGAAGTCGCGCTCAGAATAAGTTGTCGTCTTTGAGTTAATGAAGGATGGAAGAAACTACTTTCGCCCCCGGGCGGCAACATCTAGATTTACTCCTTCCAGCTGGCCCGAACCCTGTCAGTTCCTTTCCCCACATCAGATCGTGCGCCCGTCCTCGTCCCAGAATTGACAGTGTAGCGGACCGCAATGCTGGAGCCACTTTGTTGGCCCATTTGATACGCCCGGAAGATGGGGTTGTCAAGGCGCAAACTTGGCTCAACCGCCGCTCAAAGCGCCAAGACGCGCCAACGGACCTATTTTCAATATTTTGTGATTCTGCGCACAGACGACCTCAGGAAGGTGAGTAATGTCGGTAGGTAGGCAGTCCTCCCCTATCGCAGCAAATGAAAATGGCCCCAGTTCCGCATCTGGAGCCATTTTCGTTGAGCACCCGTTGGGCGTTGCGCCAGCAGACAGCTTTAGATCAGCGCCGCTAAATACGGAAGGTTGCGATTGACCTGATCCACGGCTCCCAGTCCGTATCCCACCAGAAACTTGTCGTCCACCAGAAAACCGAAGTAGTCCGGCTGCAGCGCGACCCGCCGCGCCGACTGCCGGTCCAGCAGCGTGACCACTTTCACCGACGCCGCCCCGCGCGCCCGCAGGTCGCTCATCAGGAATTCCGTGGTCACCCCCGAGTGCACCAGCCCTTCGACCAGAAGAATGTGCTGCCCGCGTATGTCGGGCTCATGGCTGAAGAAGATTTCCGTCACTTCATTCGCGCTTCCCGATTGCCCCCGACTGTACTTCGGCTTGATGAACTGGCACACCACCGGCATATCGAGCACGCGCACCAGGTCCGCCAGGAACATGAAGCTGTTTTCCAGCACCGCGAGCACCTGCACGTGCTTTCCTTTATAGTCGTCGGAAATCTGCCGCCCCAGTTCTTTGACTCGCTTTTGAATCTGATCGGTCGAGATGACTGGACGAAGTGTTTGCGCTGCCGTGGCTTGCATAGATTTTTATCTCGTTCTCAGCTTCAACTTCAGTCGCCAACACGCTCGGCGACGATCGCGATCGCATCTTTTCCCGCTTTTGCCTGCAATTTTGCCGGCACCGGAAATCCCCGCACCCAGATAATTTCCTCTCCCGTGACCATCACCGGCCAGAGTTTCCGTTCCGCAAGTGGAACGTGCCTTTCCTGCAACAACTCCTTTATTTTCTTGGGCGACTTGGTATGCGCCGGCCAGAAACGATCTCCCGCACGCCAGTTGCGCACCTTCAACGTCCCCAAAATTGCGTTTACATCGAGAAGATCGTCCGGATTATACGCCGCGCGCTCCTCTCCGGCGGCGATCCGGCGCGCTTCGATCCGCACATCCGCTTCTGCAACAAGCACTTGCCCGGGCACGGCGAGTTCGTATTCGTAATCCTGAAATTCGGTTTGCGCACTGCCCGATTGCGCATTCGCGAGATTTGGAGTGACCCACAGCAGTTCGCCGGATCGCGAGCACAATTTCCAACCGAGGGGAAGTGACAGTTCTTTTCCGGAACTCTTTTCGTCCGCCGCAAATTCCAAAATTTCTGCGATGTGCTTGAATTCCAGGGGGATGCGCGCCTGCTCGCCAACCGACTTGATGATCCTTCTCTGCACCGCCAGCGATTCCGCCAGCAGCCACATCGCATTTAGCGAGGCATTCATGATCAGCCAACTCGCATTTTCGATGCGCGCTCGCACTTCCGCATCGCTCGGCGCGCAACCCTTGGTCGCACCCGCGATCTGCACCAGCGCGCGCGCGCCCTGTTTGCGTTGCCACGCGACCAGCCATTCCGGCTCAAACCAGTGAATGAACGTGCCGTGCCATCCCGCGGCCTCGTTTTCCCAAAAATCTTCTTCGGCGCGCGCAATTTCAGAAAGGTCCGCCAGATTTTCCGTGATGGACGGATTGAAGTCGCGTTCGAGCAGGGGAAGTAGTTGATGGCGCACGCGGTTGCGCGTGAATTTCGCTTCCGTGTTGGTCGCATCTTCGCGCCACTTCTTCCCCATCTCACGCAGATAGCGATCGAGTTCCGCGCGCCGCGTGGTGAGCAGCGGACGAATAATTTCGCCGCACGCTTCGCCGGAATCATCCTCCACCATGACGCGCGGATAGATCGCGCCCAGCCCGCGCAGTCCGGTGCCGCGGATGACGCGCATCAGAACGGTTTCGGCCTGATCGTCGAGCGTATGTCCGGTGGCGATCTTGTTGAGAACACGGGCCGATTGCGGATCGTCTGCCGACGCATTCTCTCCCAGCAGGTGGCGGAAATAGGCGTAGCGCATCTCGCGCGCGGCCGCTTCCACGCTCATGTGTTCGCTGGCGGCGAATTGCGAAACGTCGGCGGTGTCGGAGTGAAAGTCGAGTTTGTGTTCGCGCGCCAGATTTTGCACGAACTCGGAGTCCGTATCGGCGTCGGCTCCGCGCAACTGGTGGTGGAAGTGAACGACCGCGAGCACGATGCCCAGTTCGTGGCGCAGCTCGGCCAGGAGATGCAGCAGAGTGACTGAGTCGATCCCCCCGGAGACGGCGACACCCACGCGTTCGCCCGGCAGCAGCAATTCCTGGCGGCGGATGTGGCGAAGAAGTCGCTGGGCTAACTCGTGCACGCCAACATGTTACAACCAGCCGGCCGATCACCCAGATTTACGCAGCGAATTTCGAGTGCAAAAAGAAGCGCACGTAAGTGCAATCATTTGTATTACTTACCTATAAGCTATTGAAAACAAAGGAGCGGCGTTTTCTGGACTAGGTCCAAAAAGCGCACTCAGAACCTCGCGTAGAATGCCATTTAATCGCACAGAATCGCCACAGGACGAACTGGTGACGCCATAAGCATGGTTGAGGTCGTTTCGTGACCGGCAACGCCCTAAAACGGATTGTATCAGTATATTAGCTTTGAGCTATGACTCATTTTGAGATCGAATTTCGCGTCCAAATCTTCTCGGAGACGATTCGGTCACGCGACCAAAAGTTCTCAGAGACGATTGGAACGAGGGCCGGCCTTGGCGGTGCGGGAAGGAGGAGCGAGCGCGAATCTTGCGAATCTTGTTCGCTTTTCGTAACGGAATGCATTTTTTTGTAGCCGGAAGGCTTAAGTCTTGCAGAATCGGCAGTACAACGAGGGGGGAAGGATTGAGTCCGGACAACTGCCCGAAGTGCGGTGGTACTGGATACGTGGCGAAGCCTGTCGATATTAACGGTAAGACGGAAGGCGTCGCGTTTATCCGAGCAAGGTGCCCTGCCTGCGGGGGAAGTGGCCGGAAAGTTCCTGTCCCACCTGCCACTGCCGGCTGACCGCACGGCCAGCGGTGCTTGCGAAAACGTACCACCCGAACCGTTCACGGTCCGCCCTGATTCGTGTCGGTTCGGGTCGGACGTTATTTCCCATTTCTCGCCCAGTGAAAGTGTCGCCAAGGTCTCTGATACGTTCCAATATTTTCCACGGGAACTGTGGCCTAGTCAGGATTGGCAACTGCGTCCGCTTCAGAAACTACGCCGGTAGATAAAGAAGGTTTCCGTGATCCAGATGCCTTGCTTGAAGAACACGTAGCCGGGAGAAACGTGTACTTGAATGTATCCATGGTGGAGGATTTCCTGATCGTAGGGGTTCTGTTCACCACGGAGGATCGGAATCACGAGGTAGTCGTATGACGTTCTTCCGTCAAGTAGGCACGCCGCGTCGTAAGACTTTGCGTCGGTGAGATAGGCAGTGGGCCAGTTCTGGAAAATGCTGTGGTCAAAATAAGCCTGGATTGCCACCGATGGATAACAGAAACCAAAGATGCGCCCATGCTCAGCAACTGCTGAGCGCAAGAACAGAGCGGCATCCTGCGACCCCGAAAAAGGAGCCTCATAATCATGATGCATCGCGCTGACAGCCCAAACCGTTTGAATACCAAAAAGCGCCGCTAGGCCAAGGGCTGCTATCTTGACCTTCGGGTCTGGTAGCCCATCCTTCGGCCACGCAATCCAGAGGCTCACGATGAATGCGATCACAATTGCGCCCTTGTGCTGGGTCAGCGAGAAGATAAGCCATTCAAATCCCAGGAGGCCTCCTACCGCCGAAAAGAAAACAATTGCTTCCCCGCTCCAAGTAGCGAATGCGGCCATCCCCAGTAAGAAGCACACTCCAATCGGCCAAGGTTCAACGGTGGTATCGTTCAGCAAAGCACTGAGCCTATCCAATTGCACGGTCGCAAATCGGACATCCCCTCCAGCGTCTTTTGGGCCGCGCACAATCACTGCAGCCATGATTCCTGCAAGCGCGACAATTGCCGCCGCTTTGAAATAGCGAGCCCGAGGCTCCGTCGCCGACCAATCGCGCTTCACCACCAGATGCCACGCCGCACCTAAAGAGATAGCGGCAGCGAGAATGGCACCGTGCACACTGGTTGCGCACAGCAGCGCGATCGCAATGGCAAAGCGAATTGGAGACCGCCGACGATAGAAGATTGACGCAAGGCCACCAAACAGCAAGAGCATTACGTAGGGCCGCGCAATCACGGCGTATTGATAAGCGACGTAGTAAGAGAAGCTCATCAGGTAACAAACCGGACGGGGAAAGGGAGCGCAGAATACTAATAAGGCGGCACCCCCAGCCGCTAGAACGGCGGCGATCCAGTTCATAGCCCCATAAGGCGCGTGAAACCAGTGCTGCGCTACCCACAAGATCGCGTGCCAAAGCCCGGGGCTTTTCTCATATTGCATCTGGCGAAATAGCATCTTCCAAAAGGGTAGGTCCCGTGCCACTAGCCAAGCTTGTGCCTCGTCCGCCCAAGGTTCGTGATGCTCAATTACGCTAGAAACTGCAGCCACATATATCGAGAAGATGCCGAGATCAAGTATTCGAAGTTTGCTTCGCAAAGACATCACAGGAAGACGAGGGGTAGCAATTTCAGCGAGCGGAAATTCTGCGAGTTGCCTCATAACTTTGCATCAGCGAGGTAGTTATTTGGGCAGTATGGGTTCAGAAATTCCACATTATTGACTTTCTGTTATTTGAATGGCGGTGTGCAGTGAGCCTAATCACACGAGGGGGTGCATCCCTGGCCCGTACCTCTGGAGACACGCAATTGGGATTTGGCTACGCCGAGTTAATTCACCTGCTGGACCAGAGGGGACGATTGATTCGGATTGAATGCCTAGAATGAAAAGACTTCACACTGAAGATAAAATTCTTCAGTCTTGCTTTCGGATGGGACGAACTAGTTGGCCTCCACCCCTGGGTGACAAGGGCTTGGGATTTGGCTACAATCGCCGCGCATCGCCGTGCGAGATCCTATTATTCCCCGGAGTTTTGACAAGAGCCTTGTGTTGCCATCCGCGCGGGTTCCCGCCTCTGTGCAAAGAGGCGTGACTGCGGCGAAGCAGCTGAAGAGGTTCTTGAGCCGCTACTTCTACTTCTGCGCGGCGCTCGGGATGGCTGGACTTGCGGTCTGGGCCTTCAGCCATACGATCGATGCGCGCCTGCTGCATGCGAATCCGCCAAGGCCCCGGCTGCTGTGGTTTCATGGGGCGATCTTCGCGGCGTGGATCGTGCTGTTCGTCGCGCAATCCGCCCTGGTGCGGGTGCGAAAAGTCGTCGTTCACCGCGCGCTGGGATGGTTTGGTGCGGGCTTGGCCGCAACCATGGTGGTCTCGGGATGCATCGTGTCGGTGGTCATGTTGCGATTTGAAGCGACCGTGCTCCACTTGAAGAGCGCAGCCTCGTTCCTGTCGATCCTGTGGTGCGACATGATCATCTTCGGCGCGTGCATGGGGATGGCGATCTATTTTCGGAAGCGGCCGGAGTATCATCGCCGCCTGGTTTTCCTGGCGAGTTGCCAGCTCATGCAAGCCGCGTTCGTCCGATTTCACTACATCGGCTATCACGACCTCTTTTATCCGGCGCTCGATGTGCTGATCGTGGCGGGAATTTTGCGGGACTTTGTCGTGGATAGCCGGATTCACAAAGTCTATATCTATGGTTTCCCGGCCATGATTGTTCTGCAGGCCTGGGCCACGTACCTGCAGCGGGTGAATCCGGGGTGGTGGCATGCCGCAACGCAGGCGATTTTAGGGTTGTGAGTCCGGTGCTGGACGGGCGTACCACGAATTCTGGGGAATCCGTGATTGGAGTTGGATTGTGAAGGTAATCTAGCGGGCGAAGAAGTAATCGAAGGACTTGACAGCCTTGAACTCGTCTTCTTTCACATCGAAGACTGTGTACAGCTTGGTGACGTTGAGTACGTCGCGGACTTTCTGGGTCAGGTTGAGCAGTTTCAGCTCACCGCCCTGCTTGCGCACCGCGATGAAGCATCCGACCAGTTCGCCGACCCCTGAGCTGTCGATGTAATCGACGTGCCCGAGGTTGAGAATGATTTTCTTCTTCTCATTGGCGAGCAGTTTCCGCACGGTGTCGCGCAAGGTATCGAGTTCATGACCGAGGACGATGCGCCCGGTGAGGTCGAGAATGTTGACCTGATCGACCTCGCGCGTGTGGATAGTGAGCGCCACGCTGCATCCCTCTATTCGAGGGAATTGTAACTCCGCTTTCGTCGATTGGGCAGCAAAACCGATATCACCTCATGAGATCCGCCCTGCGCCGCCGATGCGATAGAAGCTGAGGCTGGCATCACCCTGGGTAAGGATCCGAAATCGCCGCAAATGCCCGAACTCGGCTCCGGGATCGAACTTCTTCTCGTGTTCGGCGACCACAACCGACATGGCCCATGCAACCGAGGATTCCGAGAGCGCGGCCAGGGTGCGCGTGTAGGCGTTGCTCAACTGATAGGGGGGATCGAGAAAAACGATGTCGGCGGCGACGTGCTCGCGTTGCAGTCGCCATAGCGCCCGCAGGATGTCTTCGCCCAATAAGGTGAATCCGGCGGCAATCTCCAGGCTGTGCAGATTTTTGCGGATCGCGGTGACTGCCGGGGGCGCCGATTCCACGAAGTAAACGTGCCTGGCGCCACGGCTCAGCGCCTCAATGCCAACCGCGCCCGTTCCCGCAAACAGGTCTACCCAAATGCTTCCTTCCAGCGCCGAGGGATTACCGGCGGTGAGCACGTCGAACAGGGTCTCCCGCAGGCGGTCCGACGTGGGCCGGATCCCCATTCCCCGCAACGAGCTTAGCCGCCGGCTCCGATATTTCCCGGCAATAATTCGCATGAATACCCCTCAGTCACGATCGATGAGAATAGGCGCAAGGCGCTCCCAGTGCTCCTGTGTCAAACGGTGCCAAGCATGCCATGTATGTCTGCCGCGTCAAAAGGGTACTTCCGATTGCGGTGCAGGTCACATGGGTGTATGTAGAATAAAGATAAGGAATGAGAAGCTGGTCCATCCCGGTCGGACGTCTGTTTGGCGTCGAACTCCGCATTCACCTGACTTTCTTCCTGCTGCTGATTTTCGTCTCCTGGACCGAATATAACGCGCACGGCAGCGCGAACGGGGGCCGGGATCTGGCGCTGGTCGCGATCGTGCTGGCCTGTGTATGCGCGCATGAGGCGGCCCACATGCTGATCGGCCGCCGCATGGGAATGACCCCGAAGGCGGTCATCCTCCTGCCCCTGACCGGAGTCACGCTGTACGAAGAATCGCGCACCGAACGGCTCGCCGCCGGTTTCGCGTGGAGACGCGAGATTCGCCTAGCCCTGATCGGCCCGCTGATCAACATGATCCTCGCCGTGCTGGCGGCCATGGTTATTTCCGGGGCTGCGCCTTCCGTAAACCTGTGGAAGTGGCCTTTCTTCGTCCCCAGTAACCTGCCGCGCAGCCTTGTGTGGGCAAACATTTATATCGCAGGATTGAACCTGCTTCCCGCCTATCCACTCGACGGTGGACGTATTCTTCGCGCGATGTTGTCGCGCGGACCGAATGGCGCAATGGCCACCCGGCGCGCGGTTTCGATCAGCACAACGTTGGCGATGATCCTGGTCATCGCGGGATTGTTTCGGGATACGTGGCTGACCATCATCGGCATCATCATCTTCTCTGCCGCGCAACTGGAAGAGCGCGCCATCGTATTCCAGTCGGTGCTCGATAACGTTCGGCTCGAAGAAGTAATGCTTACCGACTTCGCCACGCTCTCGCCCGCCGACACTCTGGAAGACGCCCTGGATAAGGCGGTGCACTCGTTGCAGGACGATTTTCCCGTGGTTCGCGGCAGCGACATGGTCGGAGTGATTTCCAGACAAAAAATCCTCGATGCTCTGCGGGTCGAGGGCAACGGCTACGTGCAAGCCGTGATGAACAAGATCTTCGAGGTCTCCGTCCGCCAGGAGTCGCTTGGCTCGGCATTCCGTAAACTGACAGCGCGCAACTCCAGCATCATTCCGGTGGTGGAAGATCAGCGCCTGATCGGAATCGTGACTCTTCAGAACCTGATGCATTCCATGGCACTGCTCGCCGAAAGCCGCAAACTCCGCCGCCCGGAGTGATCCGAGATCAGCGGCAGGGCGGTAGCGAGAAAATCTATACGGGCTTCATCAGTAGACGCGGAGACAGGGAGGGCGTCAAGCGGGCGCCTAAGCGCACTCAGAACAACTCCACGGCCCTGGCTATGTGCACCGCGTCAATTGTGCAGAGTTCCTTCAGCACGGCCTGCGGCACGGGGCCATCGACGTGAACGACGGCGACCGCCTCGCGGGACTTGCCGTCGGAGGCCTCCGGGTGTCGTCCCAAAGAAAAATCGGCGATATTGATCTGGTGATTTCCGAGGATCGTTCCAATCTTTCCGATTACGCCGGGCACGTCGCGGTTGGACAGGAAGATCAAATATCTCTCGAGTGGAGCTTCGATATCGATGCCGTCCACTTGCAGGAGCCGTGGCGTGCTCTGGCGCAGCACCGCACCGCGGACGGTATGGGTCTCGCGCGAAGTTTTGAACTCGAAGGAAATCACGCTGCGGGCCCCACCGGAGGATGATTTTTCCTTGTGCGACTCTTTCACCCGCAAACCGCAGGAATCGGCGATGGTGGTGGCGTTCACCAGGTTGGCCTTTTCTTCGAGGCCTTGATTCAACACGGCGGAGATTGCCGCATTGCGGATCAGGTCCGTTTTCCACTCGGCAATGTGTCCGGTGTAACGCAATGAAATTTGTTCGACTGAGCCTTCGGAAATCTGGGCCAGAAAGGAACCCATCCTCTCTGCAAGGATGATGTAGGGCTGCATCGCCGCGTATTCTTCGGCGGAAACCGAGGGAACATTCACCGCATTCTGGATGACCCCGTGCTTGAGATACTCCTTCACCTGCTGCGCGATCTGGATGCCCACGGCATCCTGCGCTTCCTGCGTCGAACCGCCGATATGCGGAGTAAGCACGACATTGGGCAGCGCCAGCAGCGGAGAATTTTTCGGCGGCTCTTCCGCAAACACATCCATGGCTGCGGCCGCAACGCGACCGCTTTTGAGGGCCTCGGCCAGTTCCACTTCATTGACCAGTTCCCCGCGGGCGCAGTTGACGAGGCGCACGCCTTTTTTCATCTTCCGGATCGATTCCTGATTGATCATCCCGGAAGTTTGCGGCGTCAATCCTACGTGCAAGGTGATGTAGTCCGCAGCCGCGTATAGATCGTCGAGGCTGGCCAGCCGGATGCCCTGCTCCTTTGCGATACTCACTGCGACAAACGGATCGTGCGCCACGAGTTCCATGGCAAACGCACGCGCGCGCCGCGCCACTTCCATTCCAACGCGCCCCAGGCCGACGATGCCCAAGGTTTTGCCTCGCAATTCGGTCCCCTGGAGCGACTTTTTTTCCCACTTGCCGGCGTGCATGAGCGCGTCCGCGCGGCACAGATGACGGGCCATGGCCAGCATCATGCCCAGCGTTTGTTCCGCCACGGCGACGGCATTCGCCCCGGGGGTATTCATGACGGCGATGCCCTTGCGCGTGGCGGCGTCCAGGTCGATATTGTCCACCCCGACACCAGCGCGCCCGACCACGCGCAACTTGTGAGCGTGCTCCAGTAGCCTGGCATCGACTTGCACGGCCGAGCGCACGATCAGCGCATCCGCAGACTCCAAATGCTCCGGCAGTTTGCCCTCCAGTTGCTCGGCGGTCAGGACGGTCCAATTTGGTTCTTTGAGTTGTTCAATGGCGGCAGGGGAGGTTTTTTCCGCGACGATGATTTTCACAGGGTCCCAGCTTTCTAATCTCCATAATGGCATCGTATGAATCGGAGCGTAATAGTTTAACGCTGCGGCTGGATGAGGGCTATGGATCCTGTCGATAAGAACGATCAGGAAAATTGCTGAGCAGGGCAGTTCATCTCGCAGCCCGGGGGCATTTTGGAGAAGATCGCAGGCAAGACGATCTCCCCTAATCTTTCAAGGTGGACATCGCTTCCCTGGCGGCATCGATCGTGTGGCGCACATCTTCTTCGCTGTGCGTGGCGCCTAAAAATGCCGCCTCATACTGGGAGGGAGGCAGGTATACTCCACGATCCAGCATAGCGCGGAAGAATTTTCCAAACATGTCAGTGTTCGATCTGGAGGCGCTGTCCCAGTTGGTTACCGGGTCGGGAGTGAAAAACCAGGTAAACATGGATCCCACACGGTTGTGGGTCAACGGTAGGCCGGCGTCTTTCGCGGCGGCCGCCACGCCCTCGACCAGTTGGCCGGCCACCTGGTCGATCCGAGGATAAATTTCGGCCTTCTTCTCGCGAAGGTGCTTCAGTTGGGCGCATCCGGCGGCCATTGCGAGCGGATTTCCGGAGAGAGTTCCTGCCTGGTACATCGGTCCCAGCGGGGCGACGAGGTCCATGATTTCTTTCGGCCCGCCATAGGCTCCCACGGGCAATCCGCCGCCAATGATTTTTCCCATGGTGGTGAGATCGGGCTTGATGTTGTAGAGTTCCTGCGCTCCGCCGAACGCCACGCGGAAGCCGGTCATCACTTCGTCGAAAATGAGCACTGCTTTTTCGCGTTCGGTGATCATGCGCAGCGCTACCAGATAATCGTCGGCCGCGGGCACGCATCCCATGTTTCCCACGACCGGTTCGACGATGACGCATGCGATTTCATGTTTGAACTTGTGGAACGCGTGTTCCACTGCGTGCGCATCGTTGAACGGCAGGGCGATTGTGAACTGGATGAACTCCTCGGGAACGCCCGCCGATCCGGGGATGCCCAGGGTGGCGACGCCGGAACCCGCTTTAACCAGCAGTGCGTCGGCGTGTCCGTGATAGCAGCCTTCAAATTTGACGATGTATTTTCGCTTCGTATATGCGCGGGCCAGCCGGATCGCCGACATCGTTGCTTCTGTTCCTGAACTGACGAAACGGACTTTCTCCACATGGGGAAATGCGGAAATGACAAGTTCGGCCAAGTCGGCCTCCGCCGGGGTGGAAGCGCCGAAGCTGGTTCCATTGCAGGCTGCGCTGACGATTGCATCGAGCACGTCGGGCGCGGCATGGCCAAGGATCAGCGGTCCCCAGGAGCCCACGTAATCGATGTATTCGTTTTCGTCCGCATCCCAGATATGCGATCCCTTGCCGCGCACAATGAACGGGGGCTCGCCGCCGACCGCGCGAAAAGCCCGCACTGGAGAATTCACACCGCCGGGGAAGTACCTTTCTGCGCGTTCCTGCAAGCGCCGCGACTGCTCGACTTTTCGCGATGTCATCGATGGCATGAGGCTCTCCCTTGAAAAATTCCTCCGGATCACGGGAAGTGGCGCTCCTCCACTCGTATCTCTCCGGCCGCAGCGGATCATCGTTGCGCGGCTCATGACGCCCGGTCCCAGGAAGCTCGACAGACGGTAACCGCTTACTATACCAGCGCCTTCAAATTTACCGGATATTCATCGTTCTGCCATGAGTTTGCAACATTGCCTCGGTAACCTGAGGTCATCAAGTTGCCCTTCTAACCGGGAGGGTTTAAGGACAGCCTCGGGGGCTCCGGGCTGTCCATATTTTTTGGTAAGAGCGGTTCCCCGGGCGGCTGGGCGGCCATTCGTGAGGCTATTTCAAATAGGCGCGCACCAGACTGATCAGGTCTTCGGTCAGCTCCTCGGGAGATTCGGTGCGGTGGCTGGGATGCATCATGTGCAGCCGGATGTGGTCTTCCAGGAATTCCGCCATCAGGCTGTTGACACCGCCGCGAATGGCCGCGAGGAGCATCAGAATGTCGGCGCATTCATCGCCTTCCGCCAGTGAGCGCTCCACAGCATCCATCTGCCCGCGCAGCCTTTTGATGCGCGAGACCAGTTTCTGCTTCTCGCGCGTGAGTTCCGGAAGTTTGAGTCTCATATCTTCACCCCGAAATATTTTTCTGCAGCAGCCATTTTCATCTTGACTATACCCTAGGGGGGTATTATATCTGACCCAGGGAACGATTTTCTGAACAAGCTGCTGAACGGGGACATGCTGGCCACATGCAGCACCCCTCCGGTGTAGAAGCGGCGGATGTGACCCGATAGCCTCTTTGCTCTATCGCCTCACCCCTGCCTCTTCTCCTCGAAAATCTTTCAGAACTCGCGGAATTGAAATCAAACGTTTCGTTGAATGAACGCAAGGAATGCAGCAGCCTGCTCCGGTCCTGCTGTCATGATCTGTTCATCGTTCGCTTGTAGTCTGGAGTATTTGCGTGCAAGGGCAATCCTGCAAATTCGCCTCGGTCTGTAAGCTCATGATCTGCGTGCTGGGATATTTCCTCGCGTGGACAGGCGCTTCTCCAGCCGATGCGCAATCCAATTTGCCGGCAGCGCCATCCCCGCAAGCGCAATCCAATGCGCAGGAATCGCCGTCCAGCAAACCTGCCGACATTCAAGTAGCACCAACAGATGAAGCCACCGGGATGGTCGATCTGCAGCCGGTGGATACGATGGTCCCTCACTTCGGCAGCACGCGTTTCTGGCTCTCGGGACAGGCAAACTTCATTTTTCAAACGCATCCTCCCTTTCGGGCGCTTTACAGCGGCCCGCACAGTCTCAGGCCGAACTACGAAAAAGCGACTTCGCGGGTGCTCACGCTTTACACCGGATTCCGCATGAACAACTCGCTCGAGTTCCTGGTGGATGTTGAAGAAGCCGGCGGTTCGGCGCTGAGCCAGGGTTTTGGCCTGGCGGGCAATTCCGATCTGGATATCGTGCGCAATCCTTCGCTCAGCAAAGCGCCCTATCTTGGACGCGGGATGATCCACAAGATTTTTGCCTTTAGTAAAGACACGGTCGAGAATGACCGGAACTTCCTCTCGCTGTTTGAGCAGGTGCCGCGACGCCGGCTGGACTTTCGCTTCGGCAAATTCAGCATGCCCGATTTTTTCGACGTCAATTCCATTGCTTCGGATACGCACTTCCAGTTCCTCAACTGGACGGTCGACAACAATGGGGCCTGGGATTATGCAGCCGATACCCGCGGCTATACCGTGGGCGCCGTCTTCGACTTTGAAGATGCGAAGTGGGGCTTACGATTTGCCGAGGCGCTCATGCCGAAAGTCGCCAACGGCATCGACCTTGTGTGGCGTCCCTGGCAGGTACACGCCGAAAATGTCGAGTATGAACTGCGGCGCGGCGTGATCCCGCACAAGGCCGGAACGGTGCGCCTGCTCGGCTACCTCAATCACGCCAATATGGGCGTCTATCGCGAACAGAACATCAAAGCCTCCGAGGAACACAGGGTGCCGGATATTACCGATCATCCCTGGCACGTCACGGCCAAATACGGGTTCGGCATCAATCTCGAGCAGAATCTCACGCGCTATCTGGGCGTCTTCGGCCGCTTCGGGTGGGACAACGGACGCACTGAATCCTTCGCCTATACAGAAGTTGATCAGACTTTTCTAGAGGGCATCGGAGCCAGCGGAGCGTGGTGGCATCGCAACCAGGACCGCGCCGGCGTTGCTTTTGTCAGCAACGCCATCAAGAAAGATCACCAGGACTATCTTGCTCGGGGCGGACTCGGCTTCCTTCTCGGAGACGGGGGCTTGAACTATGGCCGGGAGAACATCGTCGAGACCTACTACACTCTGCATATCTGGCGCGGAATCTACGTCGGCCCCGACTTGCAGCACATCGTGGATCCGGGATATAACCGTGCCCGCGGACCGGTGCTGGTACCGGGCTTCCGCGTCCACGGCGAATTCTGACCGCGACTGCCAAAATGTGCGACCAGCCGGCGTTGCATTTGGCGCAGCGGTTCA
This sequence comes from Acidobacteriaceae bacterium, assembly GCA_027452245.1. GTDB lineage: Bacteria > Acidobacteriota > Terriglobia > Terriglobales > Acidobacteriaceae > Sulfotelmatobacter. Next base: position 5,463 of record DAIDGW010000131.1, on the reverse strand, counting down.
TTAAATTCCTAGCAGTCCACCATGACCACATCGACGCTCAACCGCACTCAGTTCAACGGACACTCCATGGTCGGCACGTTGCAACGAGTGCTGGTCTGCTCTCCTCGCAATGCGGGGTGGGATGATCCCCAGCGCTCGAACCGCTGGCGCGAACTCGGATTCCACCATGCTCCCGATTTCGACACCGCCCAGCAGCAGCACGAAATTCTGACCCGCGAACTGAAATCAGCCGGAGCCGAAGTTCTGGAACTTCCTACCTCGCAGGACTTGTCACTCGACGCGGTCTACGCCCACGATTCCTCTCTCGCCACCGACTTCGGACTGATCCTGCTCCGGCCGGGCAAAATCAATCGACAAGCCGAAGCGGCGCAGCACGGGCGATTCTGCCGGTCGGCGGAAATTCCGATTCTCGGGGAGATCTCTGCTCCGGGCAGCGCCGAAGCGGGAGACATCCTATGGCTGGACGACAAGATGCTGCTGATCGGACGCAGCTATCGGACCAACTCCAGCGGAATCGAGCAGATTGAAAAGCTGCTGTCACTCCACGGCATCGAAGTCGTCTCTGTTCCGCTACCGCACGGCGCTGGACCGGACGTCTGCCTGCATCTGATGTCGCTGATCAGCCTGCTCGACGAGAGAACCGCGATCGTCGATCTTCCGTGGCTTGCCGTAGAAACGGTGGAACTGCTCCGGTCGCGCAATTTCCGCATGATCGAAATTGACCCTTCGGAGCGCGATACACTGGCATGCAATGTTCTCGCGCTCGGCAACAACCGCCTGCTGGCCATCGAAGAGAACCGCGGCACCAACGAGCGCTTGCGCGGCGCCGGATTCGACGTCCGCACCTTCCCCGGCTCGGAGCTCTGCATCAACGGCGGCGGCGGCCCGACTTGCCTCACGCGCCCGCTGCTGCGAGCCTGACGCGAGCGACCGAGTCATTCCTCATTCCTCACGACGCCAGATCCATGACGATCGGTTTTCTCTTCTGCACAGGGGACCGCTTTGTTTTTCGCTGTCCGGCGCCGGTCCAAACGTACATCGCTGCATAAGCCCGCCAGGGGCGCCACAACTCCGCTCGCTGCTCCAATTCACGATCGGTGCTCAAATTCAATTCCCGCCGCAGCCCCAAATCTCCAGAGGGAAAGGCATCGGGATCTCCTAATGTGCGCATTGCGATATATTGTGCGGTCCACTTGCCGAGGCCACGAATCCTGCACAGTCGCTGCAGGAACGCCGCCGAGTCGATCACTCCTTCGAAGCTGATTTCGTTCTTCGCCACGGAGCGCGCGAAATCCTGAATGGTCCGCGCGCGCAGCCGCGGCAATCCGACACTCGCGACATCCGCTTCCGCCAGCGCCGCGGGCTCCGGAAAAAGATGCGTCAATCCGTTTGCCCCAGGAAATGTGGTGCCGAAGCGCGCGGCCAGCCGGCCCGCAAGCGTGGTTGCGCCGGCGACCGTAACTTGCTGTCCCAGGATCGCACGTACTCCCATTTCAAAACCGTTCCAGCATCCGGGCACGCGCAATCCCGGATTTGCCTTCACGTTTGAGGCGAGAAATGGATCCACCATCAACATCTTCGCGATGGTTGTCGAGTCCGCATTGAGATCGAACATGGTTCGAATCCGCTCGATGATGAAAAACAGCGCCTTCGGATCTCCGAACTGTACCTTGACGCTGAGCCCATGACCATCGGGGTCCTGGGACACTTCAAAGAATCCGGACCCGCCGCGGTATGCGATGGTACGCCGATAGACACCGTCTGATACCTGCTCCACTCCCGGCGTCGCGCGCGGCTGCAAAAACTGCAATAGGCCGTTCCAGTCATATGGAGGCCGGTAGCGCAGGCGGAAAAAATAGTGATTCTCCGGCAGCGAACCGGTTTGCCGCGACAGTTGCCGAATCGCACTGGGGGTGCGCTTGTAGGTCCTCTGAATTGCGGCATTGAATCGCCGCACGCACCCGAAGCCCGATGCGATCGCCACCTCTTGCATGGAGAGCGTCGTTTCGTCGATCAGCTTCTTGGCAAAGTGCAATCGCCGGGTCTGCGCTACTGCGATGGGCGTGGCACCCAGATGCCGAACAAACAAGCGCCGCAAATGCCGGGAGCCCACGCCGAGTTGTTGCGCCAGAGTTTCCACGCCGCCATCGAGGCCGTTTTCGCCGATCAGGCGCAGCGCCCGGGAAACCGTGTTGGGTGTTCCAATCCATGCCGGAGTTCCGGGGGAGCACTCCGGACGGCAACGCAGGCAAGGCCGGAAACCCGCTTCTGCGGCCGCCGCAGCCGTTGGAAAGTAACGAACATTTTTCTCTTTGGCATTGGGAGCCGGACAGATCGGGCGGCAATAGACTCCGCTGCCGCGGACGCCAATGAAGAACTTGCCGTCGAATCGCGGATCGCGTGAGATGCGCGCCCGGGAGCAGATTTTCCAATCCAGTTCCATGGTGTCAGTGAGCATCATAGCGCCCGGCAGCCCGGACCCTGGACGTTTTCGGACCGCGCTCCCCGAAATCCTGCTTGGGGTAAACCACAGCCGAAAAGTTCCATGTTTGGCCGAGTGAAGTCCGCAAACGTCCAACCTCGTTCCGCAAACCGAACTATCGTGAGCCTCACTGGCGCCCGGATCGGCTCTATCTCGGGCTCCGGTGCTGGAAGTGACTTCAGAGCACGCACAGAGCTGCCGGTGCACAAAACTCAGGTGGCAAAGACGCAAAGGAGTCTTATGACATCCCGAAATTTCCTCGCCCTCGCGTTGACTGCAATCATTACCTTTGCCTGCGGACTGCAGGCGCAATCTCCGAGCCAGCCGCTCAAATACTACGTCTTCAATCTGGGTGCTCCTTCCGGAGGCAATCCCGAACCGGTCGGAATTAATGATGTCGGTTGGATCTCCGGCGGAGCCAATCTTTCGGGCAACAACGTCGTGAATGCGGAACTCTGGGTTGGGGCGCCGCTCGATCTCGGAACTCTGGGCGGTCCGAACAGCAACATTTCCTGGCCGAATCACAATGATCAGGGAGAAGTTGTCGGCATCTCCGAGGTATCCAAGGCGGATCCTTATAAAGAGCCGTGGAGTTGCTTTGCGTTTTTTCCCTCGACGACCCCTACCGGCGACATCTGCGTAGGATTCGCCTGGCGAGATGGGGTGATGAAGCCCTTGCCGCCATTGCCCGGGGGGTACGACAGCTACGCTGCCGGCCTGAACAATCTCGGCCAGATCGTGGGATGGGCTGAAGATGGTGTTCACGACCGAACCTGCAACGCGCCGACCCAGGTTCTGCAATTTGAGGCGGTAATCTGGGGTCCCAAGCTGGACCAGATGACGCAACTCCCCCCGTATGGCGGAGACCCTGATTCCGCCGCAACCGCGATCAACGACTCCGGCGAAGTCGCGGGTATCTCCGGACTCTGCTCCAATGCTGTGGGCGGGGCCAGCGCAGAGCACGCCTTATTGTGGGAGAACGGTGAGGCCGTTAATCTCGGTAACATCGGCGGGCACGCGTGGAACACGCCCACGGCAATCAACAACCGCGGTGAAATCATCGGTTTCGCCAACACCAGCGGGGACCAGAACGCTCCTCTCGCGCCGAGTGCTTTCCTGTGGACAAAGCAAAGCGGACGCATGGAAAAACTTCCCAGCCTCGATGGCGACCAGACCAGCGCCGCCTATGACATCAACAACCAGGGACAAGTTGTCGGCGTTTCCAATGGAGGGCCGATGGGCGAAAGAGCGTTCCTGTACCAGAACGGCAACATCAGGGATCTGAATTCCATGGTCATTGGCAACTCATCTCTCTATCTCCTGCTCGCGCAAGGCATCAACGACTCGGGCGAGATTGTGGGTACGGCGGTCGATGGCAATGGCCAGCAGGTCGGCTTTCTCGCAGTTCCGGCCTACGGAACATCCAACGACGCACAGGCGAGCAGCGCGAATCCCGTCAGTGTTCCGCCAAGCTTCCGGCCTCACCTGACAGGTTTCAGCCGTCTCGTTTTCGAATCCAGCGAAGGCAAGTGACCCTCCCCATCGCAGCGTAAGCGTACTTTTTGGGTCCGACAAGCCGGGGTGAGAGATTTCACCTCGGCTTGCCGGGAACGACGACACAGGAGAGATCCGGCCCCGCCTATCAGGAAGTCGTCCCTGAGGCAAACCCCGTCCAAGCGAGTTGCGGAAAAACCGGTGAGAAGAAGGGCTCCGAAGTCGAGCCTCCGAGGCGCCCCACTTCGGTCACTTCGGAGCGGGTTCATTTTTTCCAGAGAACGGGTAGAATATGTCATCAGGGTAAATTTGCCATCCAAATTCCTTGCATGGCATCTAATTACCTGTTGAGGGGATTGGTGTACTCACCCCTGCGATAAACATTAGGAGTTCTTGGTGAATTCAACTTTAAAGACCGTAGTTTTCTGGCTGGTGATCGGGCTGTCAGCCCTCCTGCTGTGGCAGGTGATCCAGGCTGGCCGGAGCGGACAAAAAGATAAAGAGATCAACTTCACCGAGTTCATGAACGATGCGGACCAGGGACACGTCCGCGACGTAGTGGTCGACGGGATGCAGGTCAAGGGCAAGCTGACCGATGGGACGGCATTCCACTCCACAGCGCCTTCCAATTATCCCGAGATGATCAAGACGCTGCGCGACAAGGGCGTCAACATTACGTTCCGCGATGTGAATAGCGGGAGCTGGGGACTGCAGCTGCTGGGGACATGGGCTCCGCTGATTCTGCTGGGCGCGCTCTGGTTTTTCATGATCCGGCAGATGCAAACTGGTGGAAACAAAGCACTTTCGTTCGGGAAGAGCCGGGCGCGGCTGCTCTCAATGCAACAGAAGAAGGTGACATTTAAGGACGTTGCCGGGGTAGACGAGGCCAAGGAGGAGTTGCGCGAGATCATCGAGTTCCTGCGCGAGGCGCAGAAGTTCCAGAAACTCGGTGGGCGCATTCCGAAGGGCGTGCTGCTGGTGGGACCTCCGGGAACCGGTAAGACGTTGCTGGCGCGGGCAGTTGCGGGTGAAGCCAACGTGCCGTTTTTCTCGATTTCGGGGTCGGATTTCGTGGAAATGTTCGTGGGCGTCGGCGCGAGCCGGGTGCGCGATCTGTTCGAACAGGGAAAGAAGAATGCTCCCTGCATCATCTTTATTGACGAGATCGACGCAGTCGGACGCCACCGCGGGGCTGGACTGGGTGGCGGACACGACGAGCGCGAGCAGACTCTGAACCAGTTGCTGGTGGAAATGGACGGCTTCGAGTCGAACGAAGGCGTCATCCTGATGGCGGCGACGAACCGTCCGGATGTGCTGGATCCGGCGCTGCTGCGGCCGGGTCGGTTTGACCGACGGGTGGTAGTAAGCCGTCCGGATGTGCGAGGACGGGAAGAGATTCTGCGGGTGCATACCCGGAAGATTCCTCTTGCCGAGGATGTAGACCTTTCGGTGCTGGCGCGGGGGACTCCGGGATTTTCGGGTGCAGA
>DAIDGW010000130.1 GCA_027452245.1 Acidobacteriaceae bacterium | reverse complement strand
TTGTCGATCGACGGCGTCGAGATCCTCGAATTGCTTCCCAACGAAGATGATCTCAATCCGGAAGAGCAATATACGGTCTTCCATCCTGCCGAAGTGGAACTCAACGACCGCATGCAGCGCATCGTGAAGGAAGTACGCCGGGTGCAACCGGATCGCCTCGTGATTGATGCCTTGTCGGAGTTGCGCATGCTGGCGCGGGATCCTCTGCGCTACCGCCGCCAGATTCTTTCCCTGAAAGATATGATGACGGATCAGAAGTGTACCGTGCTGTTGCTGGACGACCGCACCTCGCGGGACGCTGACCTGCAACTGCACAGCATCGTTCACGGCGTCATCAATCTCAGTAAATCGCCCCGAGATTATGGAAAGACTCGACGTCACCTTGAAATCTTGAAACTACGCGGCATGCCGTACTGTGAGGGTACCCACGATTACACAATCGTGACCGGCGGCGTGGTGGTGTTTCCGCGGCTGGTGGCGGCTGATTCGCGAAATGCACGCCCACCGGAAACTGTGCCCAGCGGCATCGCACAACTGGATGCCCTGACCGGGGGAGGCCTGGATCGCGGCACCAGCACCTTGCTTGTCGGTCCCGCAGGATGCGGCAAGACCACCATTGCCGTGCATTGGGCGGTGAGTGCTGCGAAGCGTGGGGAAAGGGCGGCTCTCTTCACCTTTGAAGAAGGTCCTCAGACCCTTATCGCGCGCGCTGTCGGCCTGGGCATGGACATAATTTCGCAACTCGAAAAGGGCATGCTTCACATAGAAAGAGTGGATCCGGCGGAAATGTCTCCGGGAGAACTCGTAGCCAAAGTCCGAGAATATGTCGAAGCGCAAAACTGCCGAGTCGTGGTTCTCGATAGCTTGAATGGATATCTTCAGTCGATGCCCGGAGAACAGTTTCTGGCCATTCACTTACATGAACTACTGGCATATCTGAACAATCTTGGTGTACTCACCTTGATAGTGTTGGCGCAATCGGGGCCGATTGGTCCGGCCCAGCAGAGCGTCGTGGACGTGAGTTATCTGGCCGACAACATTCTTCTTCTTCGCTATTTCGAGTCGCACGGAGCGGTGCGGCAGGCAATTTCGACGATCAAAAAACGCAGCGGGCCGCACGAGCACACGATTCGCGAGCTTAAGCTCACCAGCCGCGGCATTTTTATTGGAGAACCTCTGAACGAATTCCAGGGCATTCTGACCGGCACTCCCACTTTTCTTGGAGGAACCAAGGGTTCATAGGTGAGGCATGGCTGATCTTCTTCATGAAGAGTACCGGGTACACGTTCTGGCTCCTTTCGGCAAGGACGCCCAATTGATTTGCGAGGTTCTGGATCGTTCGAATATCCCAGTTGCGGCCGTCAGCGAAGTCGCCGGGATTGCCAGTTTAGTGACTGAGGGGGCGGGGGCGGCGATTTTAGCCGAAGAGGCGCTCGATGAAGAAGCTATCAGCTTGCTGGGGAGGGCGGTCACCTCGCAGCCTTCCTGGTCGGATTTCCCAATCATCGTGATGACTGGCGGAGGTGCCAGTACTCCCATCACCGAAATGATGGTCCGCTCTCGCGCTCCGATGGGCAACATCACGCTGATCGAGCGGCCGATTCGTCCTGCGACCCTGATCAGCACGGTTCGCACGGCATTACGCTCGCGCATGCGGCAATATGACACCCGCGACCATCTGGAAGAACAGCGGCGCGTGGAAGAACAATTGCGCCGGGCGCACGACGAACTGGAAACCCTGGTGGAAAAGCGGACCATGACTCTGCGCAAGCTTTCCGCCCGGTTGATGCGCGTGCAGGACGAAGAGCGGCGCCGCATTGCGCGCGAGCTTCACGACGGACTTGGACAGTGGCTGGCCGCGGCACAGATCAATGTCGACATGGCGATTGCCAGCGAAAATGGCCGGCGATCCGCCGTCCTGCAGGAAACGCGAAAGCTGATCGATCATGCGGTTTCGAGCATTCGCACCATGTCGTACCTGCTGCATCCGCCGCTGCTCGATGAAGCGGGGTTTGATGCGGCGGCGCGCTGGTTTGTCGAAGGTCTCGCCCGCCGCAGCGGCATTCCGATCAAGCTGGATTTCCTGCACGGCGAATCGAACAGCGGATCGGTGCGCATGCCGGATGCGGTGGAACTGGCACTGTTTCGCGCGTTGCAGGAAGGACTCACCAACGTGCATCGTCACGCTTCCAGCCCCCGCGCCGAGGTTCGATTTCGCTGCACGCCAGAATGCGCCACGTTGGAAATTCAAGATTTTGGCCGCGGTGTGCCGGCAGCAGTTCTGGAACGCTTTCAACGAACCGGCACCGGTTCCGGCGTGGGCTTGGCCGGCATCCGCGAACGCATCAAGGAACTGGGCGGCGACTTCAGTATCCATTCCAGTCCGGCGGGTACGCTTCTGCATGCCACGGTGCCGCTCAATCCCGAAACCACTTTTCTCAAGACCCAGGACGGCAGCATGGTACCGCTCAGCCACACATCGTCGTCCAAGGCCGCCGCGGGAAGCAACCGGCTGTAAAGTCGGTAGACCCGATCATGTCTTTCCTCCCTCAGGATTGACTTCTCGCTGGAACGTGGGTATCTGTTATTGCACGGTATGCGTAGAGCCGTTCTCAGTGTTCTTCTCATCCTTGGACCGCTTGTTCCTTTCTCGTTTGCCAAACAGGAAAGCTGGCTGGAAGTGCGCAGTCCTCATTTCAGAGTTGTGACTAACTCTAACGAGAAACAGGCGTGCCACGTCGCGGACCAGTTCGAGCGCATGCGACTGGTGTTTGAAAATGCGTTTCCTCATCTGCAAGTGGACCCGGACTCGCCTATCGTGGTGCTGGCGATCAAGGATGAAAAAACCTTCAACGCCCTTGAGCCGGTTGCTTATCTCGCCAAGGGATCGTTGAAGTTGGGCGGACTGTTTCTCCGTGCGCCCGATACGAATTACGTTCTTCTGCGACTGGACGCGGAAGGCGAACACCCTTACGCGGTCATCTATCACGAATACACCCATCTGCTTCTTAGCAAGGCCGAAGACTGGATGCCGCTATGGATGAATGAGGGTCTAGCCGAGTTCTATCAGAATACGGAGATTCACGATAAAGAAGTCGACCTCGGGCAGCCCAGTCCAAAAAACCTGCAATTGCTGCGACAGGAGCAAATGTTGCCTCTCCCAACCCTGTTCATGGTCGACGCAAGTTCCCCCTATTACCACGAGGGGAATAAGGGCTCAATTTTTTACGCTGAGTCGTGGGCCCTGATCCATTATTTGGAACAGAAGGACTTTCGCGAAAATACGCACGCCATTACGGATTATGGGAAGTTGCTGAGCAAGAAAAAAGTGGATCCGGTAACAGCCGCTACCCAGGCATTCGGCGACCTTAATCGCCTGCAAGTAGCGCTCGAGGGTTATGTTCGGCAAGGATCATACAGCTATTTTCGAGCACAAGGCGCCAATGAGGTGGATGACTCCGCTTTCCAGATGCAGGTGCTAACGCTGCCGCAGGCCAACGCGATTCGTGCAGATTTCCTGGCCTACAACGGGCGCACCGATGACGCAAAGGCGCTACTGGATCAGGTTCTGCAACAAGACCCTTCGAACGTCCTGGCGCATGAGACAAACGGTTATTTGGAATTCCGTGCCGGGCATATGCAGAAGGCGAAAGACTGGTATGCGCAAGCCGTGAAACTCGACTCGCAGAGCTTTCTCGCGCACTACTACTTCGCTGCAATCACTATGAGCAGACCGATGAGCGAGGAAGAGGAAAGACAGGTCGAAAGTAGTTTACGCAGGGCAGTCGAGCTGAATTCCGCATTTGCCCCAGCGCACGAACGCCTGGGAGTATTTCTCGCGAAATATCGCAGACAATATCCCGAAGCTAGATTGCAGCTTCTGGACGCAGTCCAGATAGATCCTGCGAATTTCGCTTATCGAATGGATATGGCGAGTCTGATGCTCGAGATGGGACGAGACAACGACGTGATCACAGTCCTCCGCAATGCCA
>DAIDGW010000129.1 GCA_027452245.1 Acidobacteriaceae bacterium | reverse complement strand
TGGCGAGAGTACTTTTGTCCGAGGTCGGGGCACAGGATTCGCCAGTACAGCAGAGTCTGTAGGCGCGTAGCTCAGTTGGTTAGAGCGCTTCCTTGACACGGAAGAGGTCGTTGGTTCGAATCCAATCGTGCCTACCATTATTTTCAATAACTCACAGTCAATTCGACGGTCATCCTTAACCCGTTGCCCAACCCGTTGTCATTTATCCGAGGCAAGCACGGGTCCCGCGCGTTAAGCCTCGACACGATTCCTGAAGATGCTCCAGGACCTGCCCCGGCCGGATGGAATCTGGCTGGTCCGCCCACCAGTCCAGGGTCACGAGTGTCAACTCCGGAACTCCTCGCTTGTCCACGGCAGCCCCGCAATCAGTTAGCGGTCGCTGAGGAATCTAGGTCTCTGACCGCATGATTTTGTTTCTGTTATAACCGAACTTCTTGCGGGCCTTCCTGCGCGTGAACTGCCAGTTGATGGTGACTTGGTCGCGGTTCATTTTCCGATTCCATGCACTTGCTTCGCACTGGAGTTGATCGAGGGACGGGATTCTCCGCTGGCCCAGGCATTGACGGGAGAACAGGCTGATCTCGATTTCCGCCTGGTTCAGCCAACTGCCGTGTTTCGGGGTATAGTGGACCGTGAAACGCTCCCACAACAGACCGCCGATCTTTTCGCCGAAGCGGTCCACCAGCGCCTTCCGATTGTGTGAACTCAGATTGTCCATCACCAGATGGATGGTGTCTGCATCCGGATAGCTGGCTACGATCTCCACCAGGTAATCGGCGAACTGCGACGAGGATCGGTTCGAAGTTGGTTTGGTAAAGTGCCGCCCGGCCTTGGGCTGGACACCGCAGAAAACGTTGGCCGTCCCGCACCGCTCGTACTCCGAATCGCGCCGGGCAATCCGTCCCGGTCGCATCGGCCGCGGCGGCCGGACATCGGCGTGCAGCACCACAGGCTTCTCATCCACGCAGACCACGGGCTCACTTTCCGACAACGGCTTTTCGTAAATCGTGAGCACGTTCTCCATGCGGGCGATGTACTCCTCATTCAGTTCCGCGATGCACCACATTTTTTTCCCGCCACGGCTTCAGTTCGTGGCTCTGAAGCAGGATGCGGATTGTCTCCCGGCCCACTTGCGCCGCCAGCTTCCGCTTGACCGCCTCGGTAGCGATCAGCCGCACGCTCCACCGTGCCCAGCCCCGTGGCGGCGGACCGCACACCATGGCGATGATCCGCTGACTCTGGCCTATGTCCAGCGCTCGATGTTTGCCGGGCCTCGACTTTTCGTACAGTGCCGATTCCAGCCCTTCCTCCTCATAGCGCCGGCCAATAGCTCGAACCGTTTTCGACGCCACGCCCAGATTGGCCGCCACCTGCGCCGCCTTCTGCCCATGGTCGAGTTGACGCAGAATCGAAGCACGCCGCAACACGCGCGCCGATTCCCGTCCCTTCGTCAGCATCTCCGCAACCTGCTGCCGATCCTTCCTTTTCAATTGAACATGCACACGATGGTAGCTTTGCATGTCCCTACTATGAGGCCGTTCTTGCCCACAGAGGAGTCACTGTAAAGGTACATCTCTATACGGTCACAGACCTAG
>DAIDGW010000128.1 GCA_027452245.1 Acidobacteriaceae bacterium | reverse complement strand
CTCGTGTTCGTATGTCACGGTAACATCTGCCGCAGTCCATACGCATGCGCCCGGGCCCGCGAGCTCGGTGTAAATTCGATATCATTTGGGCTGGAGGCATCCGATGGCGCAGTTGCGGATACGTCGGCTTCGCGGAACGCGCTGCTTCGCGGCGTCGATCTCTCGGCTCATCGGTCAGTTCGGCTGCGAGCGCCGCTGCTTGAGCGGCGAGATCTCGTCGTGGTCTTCGAACCGCGGCAGCTGGCCAAAGTGCTCCGGCAAAATGTAACGGACCTCGCGGGCCTCACGTTGATGGGCATCTGGGATCGGCCGGTTTACCCGCGCATTCAGGATCCATTTGGACGGAGCGACCGATATTTTCAGCACTGCTTTTCCACGATCGACCGGAACATTGAAGTGCTCGCGCGTCGCATCACAGCGCACGACTCGCTCGCAGGCTGCTCAGGCGCACGCGAACGGGCGGGCGCCGCTTCGTCGCAAAAAAGCCTGTCGGACCGATGAGTGATCCCATGGAAAAACTGTATACATTGAATCCGAGGGCGCTCTGGGCTCAATTCAAGCGCGAGCATTTCGCCTTCTGGATGGTCTGTCTCTATTTCGTCATTCAGTACTTCGATCCGCAAGAGATTTACCCAAAGCTCAATTTCTTGCCGTGGGACAAAGTGTCCCTCGGACTTGCCCTTTTGGCTTGGCCGATGGATCCCCAGCGAGGTAGGGTCAAAGATGCAACCAATGCGTGGATGACGCTATTCCTGATCGCAATTACCATTGCGTGCGAGCTAGCGACCTATCCGGCCATATCATGGAAGCATTGGTTTGACTTCTTCAATTGGTACGTCATCTACTTTGTCATTATCAACATCGTAACGACGCCGGAACGGTTCTTCCTCGTTCTCGCCATATTTTTATTCGCCAATTTCAAACTGGCGATCTTTGGGGCGCGAACCTGGATTTCCCGCGGCTTTGGCTTCGTGAGTTGGGGAATCCAGGGGCCGGCGGGCTTTTTTGAGAACTCGGCGGACCTGTCCACGGAAATGCTGATGTTCGCGCCAATTGCCTTTGAGCTTGCCATGTTCGTCAAACCACATGTCAAGCGTGTCACCCATTGGGTGCTGATGCTCGGATCGATGGCCGGCGCAATGACGGTTCTCGGCGCGAGCAGTCGGGGTGCGCAAGTGGCCCTCGGTGCCCAGGCTACCTGGATGGCAATCCAGCGCAAGCTCAAGATCAAAATCCTAATTGGAATTGCCGCTGTCATCGTCGTCGGTTATCACTTCCTGCCAGCAACGGAGAAGGCACGATTCGCAACTGCGGGTACGGACAAGACCTCGATTCAACGCCTGGACTACTGGAAAGCAGGCATTGACATGATCAAGCATCATCCGTACTTCGGCGTTGGATTTTTTAATTTCGCGCCGCTTTATGCGATCCGAGATCCCAATAGAATATTTTTCGGCATAGCACAGCTGCCGCACAATATCTTCATTCAGGTTGGGACTGATGCAGGCCTGATAGGCTTGGCGATATTCTTAATATTGATTTATCGAAACCTCAGATTGACGGGAGAGATAAGTCGCAGATGTACGTCGTCGAATGACGGTCCCGGATTCGCGCCAAACGTAGCAAGAGGCCTTGCGATCGCGACCTGGGGGTTTGTCATTGCAGGGCAATTCAACACAGTCGGATACTACCCATTCATCTGGATCAATCTTGCATTGACCGTCGCACTGGCAAACATCGTGCGCAAGACCGAGACGACGAAGGATTCTGGTAGCGTCATTGTGGCCTCGAGCAGTGCGTCGTTAAAAATTGTGGATCGGTCGAGTGGCTGAGAAACGGTCATCGAGCTTTCTGGGGCATACGGCCAGATATGCTGCCGGGAACATCGCTCGGCATCTGGTCGGGTTCGCAATGCTTCCAATTTACACGCGATTCTTGACGCCGGCGGACTACGGCGTGATTGCGCTGTTGACATTTGCACTCGCGTTATTCGAGCCCGTTTTCGGCGCAAGATTGAGCATGGCGCTTCCGAAATTCTACTTTGAAGCGATACAGGAACGGACAAAACGAGCGGTGATCTGGACTGCCCTGGTTCTGACCGCATCGGTTAGCGCGATAAGTGTTGCGGCGCTGGTCATATTTAGGGGGCTCGGTTCAGAGGCCCTATTTGGAGATCAACGATACGCTCTGGCGTTCGGAATATTCGCGGTAAACCTGCTGACGCGACCACTGGAAGATACGGGCATGATGTATCTTCGGATCCATGAGCGGTCTAGGCTGTTCCTGACCGTGAGCATGATCAAGCTTGCGCTCCAGGTAGCGCTTAACGTGCTCTTGGTTGTGATTTTGGAACAAGGCGTGATCGGCGTGGTCTTGAGCGGCGTCATCTCGTCAGTGATAATCGGCGGTGGATTGACGGCGTACGTCGCGTGTCGTGAGGCACCGGCATTTGACTGGCAATTAATGCGAAAAATGCTACGGTTTAGTTGGCCGTTGTGGATTTCCGGGTTCGGGGGATTGTACGTTGGGTCATCCGGCGGAATTTTTTTGAGGGTTCTGGGCTCGCTGTCTGATGTCGGGCGGCTGGAACTCGCGCTCAAATTCGCAACAGCGGTGAGTATGCTGATCTGGACTCCGTTTCGGCAACAATGGGCGCCAATGAGCTACCGGATATACCGAGAGGGCAACGGCGCGCAGCGGTTTCAAGTGGCTTTCATCGGGATGTCTGCGGCGATGTTTGTCGGTGGTCTTGGTATCAGCATATTCGCGAAGCCTTTAATTGCACTGGTTGCAGCGAAACCGTTTTATGCGGCAGCCGCCGCTGTACCACTTTTGACGCTGGGATTCATCTTCAACGAGCTGCGCTCATTCTTCAACTTCAGTTTCCTCGTCACTGACAATACCAAGAGCAGCAGCCTGTGTCAGTACGTGATGGCGGCCGCAATTACCATTGGTTACCTGGGGCTGATTCCGCGATACGGGCTCATCGGTGCTGCTGAAGCGCAGTGCATGGCGTTTGTTGTGGGGTTTGTCTATGCGCGAATTCTATCGCGGCGGTATTACGATCCCGGATTCAGGCTCGGCCCTGCAGCGCTATTTGCTTTAATTAGCGTCTGTGCGTACGCGTGTTCCGCCGTCTTGCCCCAGGGGCGGGGGTTCTTGGTCGATTGGGCCGTGAGATCGATCATATTCGCTATTGCCGGTGCCTCGATCGTCGTGATAGGGGTTCGCGCTGCTGTGCTGGTGGATGCGGCATTGCTTGAAAAGCTGCCGCTGCCGTTTGCCACGTTGGGTCGCGCGGTCACAGTTCAAGGCCGGGATTCATGAGTTTCCGAAGTTTGGTGTTACAGGGCGCCTTAAATTTGGTTCTTCTCCCGTTTCCGGGGTAGCTGGACGCGGGAGGTGAGGCGAACGGCCGCCACTGCTAACTTGGTGTTACCGGGCATCAAGAAGGCAGGAGGGCGACCGTGGCCCCAGAAGAGTGTATTTCCGCCCTCGGCGGCTGGGAAGGGTACGAGCTGTCGGTGCGGGTGGCGCCAGGAGCGCCGTGGCGAGGGGAGCTGGTGCGTGCTGAGGTTGCGGCGGAATCGAGCCCGGCCGACATACTGCAGCGGCTGCTGGCGCGAAGCGCCGGCAGTGCACGATACGGAGTGGCGCACCGTGCGGGATCTGCCGATGTTTGAGCACGCTGTGGAGATTGAGATTCCCCGGGTCCGGGTGGCGTGCCCGCATTGCGGGCCGAAGCGCGAGCTGCTCGGGTGGCTCGATCCGTATGCGCGGGTGACGAAGCGTCTAGCCGAAAGCGTCTCGCGGCTGTGCGCGGTGATGTTGATCCGGCACGTGGCCGATTACTTCGGGCTGAACTGGAAGACGGTCAAGATCATCGACAAGCGCTCGCTCGAGCGGCGATTGGGTCCGGTGGATCTCAAGGTGGTCACGGTGATCGGAATGGACGAGTTCGCGATCCAGCGCGGGCACCGCTACGCCACGGCGGTGATCGAGCCGGCGCGCAAACGGGTGCTGTGGGTCGGGCGAGAGCGTTCCCGGGAAGGGATGCGGCCGTTCTTTACGCTGCTCGGCCCCGAGGGTTTCGCGGCGCTCGAGGCGGTGGTCATGGCCATGAACGGTGCCTTCGAACAGGAGGTGCGGGCTCAGGCCCCGCAGGCGCAGATCGTCTATGACCTCTTCCACGTGGTGGCCACCAAGTACGGTCGGGAGGTCATCGATCGAGTCCGCGTCGATGAGGCCAATCGGGTGCACACCGATCAGCATGCACGGCGCCTGGTCAAAGGCAGTCGGTGGCTGCTGCTGCGTAATCGGGAGAACGTTACGCGCGAGGCCGACCAGGTTCGCTTGAACGAGCTGCTGGCGGCCAATCGTGCCCTGATGATCGCCTACGTGCTCAAGGACGATCTGAAGGAGCTCTGGTGCTACCGCCACGAGGGCTATGCCCGACGGTTCTGGAATGGCTGGTACCGTCGTGCGATGCGCAGCCGCATCGAACCACTGAAGGCCTTTGCTCGGAAATTACGCGCTTACCTGCCGGGACTGCTGGCGCATTGCCGCTATCCTCTGCACACCAGCGTGCTCGAAGGCATAAAGAACAAGATCAAGGTCATCAAGCGGATGGCCTATGGGTCTCGCGATGACGAGTACCTCTTCCTCAAAATCCGGGCTGCGTTCCCCGGAATTGGGTGAAGAACCTTAAATTTTAGGTGGCGAATCCTATGCACGATTTCGGAAAATTAGTGTACATGGATCTGCAGAAATCAGGGTCGACGTTCGTCAGTCGATTCCTGAGAGAGACGTGCATTCTTCCCGAACTTAGAGAATGGAAACATGGGCGGCTCAATGGGCGACCAAAGAAGGGTGTCTATTACTTTGTCACGGTACGTCATCCGGTAGCCCAGTATTCGTCATTGTTTCGATATGGACTGGATGGTCGCGGTGGACTTTATGAGAGACTGCAAAAACTTGGTAAGGGAAAGCTCTATAGCGGGGACGAGGGTGCATTCAACCAGTGGCTGCGATTCGTGATGGATTACCGGAATGCGGCATATTTGGGCGAAGGTTTTGAAAAGGTACCCGAGAGCTTTGACCTTGGATTTCTGTCGTTTCGCTATTTGATGATGTGTCTGGCGAAGCCGGAACGGACTCTGTTGCTGAAGCCGGAGGTGATGGAGTTATCAGAGTTCGTGCGGGAAAATAGCATCATCGATCATATCATCTACAACGAAGTCCTAAATGAAGGGCTCATAGAGTTGTCGACAAGGATCAGGCCGGAGTTCTTTGATCAGGAGAAGGTTGAGAAGTTCTTTAGGGAGGAGAAAAGAGTGAATGAGTCAGCTACGGGAGCGGAACAGCTGGGCGCATTGGACGAACAGGTTCGTGCGCTCTTGAAACGAAAGGAAGGTCTACTCTTGAGTTTGTATTCTTGATACTGGTTGGTGTTGACTGGAGAGATTGTATAGACCGATCAGACTCATGTTGTGTCTGGGTACGTTGATCGGTTCAGATTCCGCAGTTCGCGAGTCAAATGCTTGGCTTGTCCGAGGGGAATCGCCCGGAAATGTGCAAGTTGAAGAGCGAGTAGTCGCCGTGTTGAATCGACTCAGCTGGGTCGTCCTTAATTTTACCCGGAAATTGGTCCGAAGAAAGCCGGTAGGTCAGTTACCTTTGGGGTGCCGATGGGGCACTCGCAGAGGCGCATAGAGCTGACCGCTAGGGCTGGAGCGACGCCGACGGCTACGAGGCTGCCGGCTGAGGGGCCGCTGCAAGAGGACGTTACATGTCGCATGTGCGTATCTCGCCAGACGGTGATGCGCTGTGAGAAGTTGCGCCAGCAGGGAGGCGGTTTGGAGCAGAAAAACCATCGGGCCTCTGTGGGAACGCATGGATGGGATGGCATGGGTGCATCACGCTTCTGAAAAGAGCATTGCGCGCGGCTGCCGGGGATTGATTCAGAAGGGGGCGAAACTCATATCGCGCAGCACAGTCGTCCAAATTAGCGGGAGACGTTGAGCCCTCCCGAGTAAGCTGGAGTGACTACCAAATCGCTTCGGCCGACAACGAAAAGGCTCAACGTGAACCGATTTTGCAGCTTGTTCAGTCAGATTCTCAAGTTTATTCCGCGGACGGACTTCGAGAGCGAGGTGCGGCAGCTGAGAGCCGAGCGGCATGCCCGAGGTGTGAGCTGCTGGCAGCAGTTCGTCTCGATGCTGTTCTGTCAATTGGGACGGGCACACAGCCTGCGCGAGATCGAGCAGGGACTGCGCAGCTGTGAGGGCAAGCTCTCGCATCTGGGCATCGAGGTGCTGGCCAGGTCCTCCCTGTCGTACGTGAACGAGCATCGGCCCTGGCAGCTGTACCGCAACGTGTTCCATGGGCTGTATGGGCGCTTTCAGTCCCAATTGGCGCTCGCCGGCGGCAGGGGAAGGAAGAAGTTCCGCTTCAAGAACAAGCTGGTGAGCCTTGATTCCTCCGTGATCGATCTGTGCCTTTCGATGTACGACTGGGCGAAATTCCGCACCACCAAAGGCGCGATCAAGCTGCACCTGCTGCTCGATCATGACGGGTATCTGCCGTGCTTTGCCGTCATCACCACCGGCAAGGTGCACGATGTGACGGTCGCGCGGACCCTGAAATTGCAGTCCGGGACGATCATCGTCGATGACCGCGGGTACAACGACTACGAGCTGTTCGCGCGCTGGACGGACGATGGGGTCTACTTCGTCACCCGCCTGAAGGACAACGCGGTGTATCGGGTGGTGAAGAATCTGCCGGTGCCCGCCAAGGCCGAAAGCTCCGTGCGCAAGGAGCAGCTCATCCGCTTCACCGGTCCGCAGGCCAAGAGCCGCTGCCCGCATGAGCTGCGCCTGGTCAGCTTCTATGACGCCGAGCAGCAGCGGGAATTCCAGTTCCTGACGAACAACTTCCGGTTGGCCGCCACGACCACCGCGGCGATCTACAAGGACCGCTGGGCCGTGGAGCTCTTTTTCAAGGCGTTGAAGCAGAATCCGAAGATCAAGACCTTCGTCGGCACCTCGCCGACGGCCGTCAAGACGCAGGTGTGGACGGCGTTGATCGCGATGCTGCTGCTGCGCTTGATGCAGTTGAAGGCAAAGTGGGGGTGGTCGTTGTCGAATCTGGTGGCGTTGCTGCGGATGAATCTGTTCACTCATCGTGACCTGTGGGCTTGGCTCGACAATCCTTTCGCCGTGCCGCCAGACACACCTGGGCCGCAGCAGGTCTCGATGGCGTTTTGACTTGGACAGCATAGAGGGGGCCTGGACTTGAACCTGGTGAAAACCCCGTCCAATTACTCGGGAATAACCGCAGTCAGCAGACCGGATTCAGCCCAATTTGGACAGCAGTGA
>DAIDGW010000127.1 GCA_027452245.1 Acidobacteriaceae bacterium | reverse complement strand
CGGTTGGTGACCCCCTCCGGCTGATACATGGAAACTGCGAGCGCTTTGGCTTCGGCGCGGCGGCGCAGCTCCAGTGACGGACTCCAGAACGGCATCCTCGCATCGAGCGGATTGAGCACAATGTCACCGCGATGCGGGTCGTAAAACTGCTTCACGAACTCGCAGGCCGGGTCGTAAACGATGGCGCTTTCTCGACGCGCCTCCACCTGCAAAAGCATCTGGCGGATGATGCTGGTCTTGCCTGACCCAGTGTCCCCGACAATCAGGAAGTGCTTGTTCTCGGCGTCGCGCGGAATGCGCAGCGGTTGCTTGCTGCGATCCGTAGTGATACCGATCCCGTCGCCGGCGATCTCCTTGTTAAAGTCCTTCGGGTTAACGAGAATCGGGCCTTTCAGCCGTCGTCCATAGCGCAGATCTTTGAGCCGTCGGATGTCCTTCGGGATTGTGAGTGGAAGCTGGATCAGGAAGGCCGCGAATCCGAAGACGAATTGCCAGAGAAACATCTGCGGTATGGATTGACCACCGTAAATCCAGTGGCCGATCCAGGCGTGCAGCGCTTTGTTCGAGTAACGCCGCGGAGCCTCGCGGGAGAGCACTCGGTAGCCATCTTTGCGAACCTGATCCGACAGCGCGAAGGGCAAGGGCTTGCCAACCGCCTGCGGAGTCTTTCCGCGTTGCACATCCGCATTCAGCGCCGGGTGCATTTGCGATTTTACGCCTTGAACCAGAACCAACTGATAGGCTCCTGAGGGATGCACCGTGCCCAGAGTTTCCGTTCGCAAATAGTATGGCAGGTAATAGCGTTCGAGCGGCGAGAGGCCGTAGGCAACACGCAGCCAGACGAGGAATCCGGTGAAGACGACCGCGAGAAACAATGCGCCCAGCGTGTAGAGATAGCCGCGCGGCGGCCAGATGAGCGACTCTCTGCGGCCCCACTGTTCTGCGCTCGACATAGTCAGTTCTCCTTCCCTTGTGCGCGTCGGTTCAACAGTTCCTGCGCCTGCGCGGCTTTGCCTTTTTGGACCTGGCGGAACTTCGTCGCAGCCTCTTCTCGCGTGAGTCGCTCGCCGCAGAGGACAGGTTCCAGTGTGCTCATCAGCAGCATCTGAAGCCCCACGAGTTCGGTGAATATATGGCGTTCCATCTCTTCGCTGTTTCGATGGATGGCCGCGCGGAGAAGAATCTCCCGTGCCCATTCTCCTGGGGCCTTGCCGTCCTGTTCCGCAGCGGCGACGATCTTCCTTTCCTCATCGGGGGTCAGCTTGGTCCCGATGCTGCGGGTGCGCGCCACACGCCCTCTCAATCGCTGCTGAAGATGAGCGCTGGTTATGTTGCCACTTTGCATGTAGCCTCCGTGCGCGTCGCGTGAATTTTTCTCGATAGACCCGGTTCCTTGTAAGGAACGTGGTCTGGCCGAATAGCATTCATTCCAACAAGTTCGCAGCGAGGAACCAAAGTTCCTCGGCAGCACCCTTTCAGGGGTGGAGTGTCGTAGCGTCAACCCGGTGCGAAGCACCGAGCATGCTCACTCCACCCCTGCAGCACGCTTCGCGGCTACCGAATCATGGCCCGCCACAGAGCCGTTGGGACGCTTCCCAGCGCCGTTCACGGCCTCGCGACCCGTTCCGTTCTGGCCGAAGTGTCGCACGCGCAGGCTCGGCGGAACATTGGCCGATTCCGGTGTGCGCAGATAGTCCTGGAAGTCGCGGTCCTTGGCGAAGACGTAAACCAGCGCCTTGTCCACCACTTCATCGGCGGTTGCGTGAAGAAAAGCGGCGTACTGGTCGATCTGGCTGGCGGTGGTTTCGTCGAGCCGGATCATGGCCGTAATCCGGCGGGTTTGGACAATCTCAAGCAAGGGCATGATGAGCTTCCTTTCGGTGTGAGTTCAGAGTTGGCTTCGGGATGTGTACGAGCTGCTGCGCAGCCCGGAGAATCTCGACGGCATACGCCCGGCCATCGGCGCTCGAAGGCTCGAAGCGATGCCGGACTTCGAGCATGGTCAGAACGTCAACCAACGGCGCGCCTTCGGCCAGCCATTGTCGGGCAGAAGCAATGTCGAAGCGTCTCCGATTGCGCGCTCGATTCAGCATGGAATTGCCTCCAGTTCCGGCTGCGCTTCTGCCTGAAATACATACTCCATTGCAAACTGCCGCGTCCGACGGTCGTAGTCATCCACTTGCAAGACTTCGCGCACGATGCGCCGGCCGGGCTGACGTTCGATATGGACGACATAATCGACGGCCTCACCGATCTCGGCTTCGATGTCCTCATAGGTCGCCTGCTGATGGCTGCGCAGCACGAGGTTGGCGAAGCGGCGCAATGCCTTGACAGCGGAGTTGGCATGGATGGTTGCGAGCGACCCAGAATGCCCGGTGTTGAAGGAATCGAGCAGCGTCCGCGCCTCCATGCCGCGCACTTCGCCCAGGATGATCCGGTCGGGCCGGAAGCGCAGAGCGTCCCTGAGCAGTTCATCGAACGTGACGGGCTTCCCGAAAGTATGCGTCTGCGACTCCGTGGAGACGATGTTCGGCTTGCGGATCTGCAGCTCCGGCGTGTCCTCAATGATGACAAGACGTTCCTCGTCCGGAATAGCGTCGGCCAGTATCCGCAACAGTGTCGTTTTTCCCGACCCTGTTCCGCCGCTGATGAGCAGCGTCTTGCCTGCCTGAATCTGCTCGGCAAGGAACTCGGCAACGGAGCGGGTCAGCGTGCTACGAGCGATCAGGTCTTCGACCGTGAAATGGCGGCTGGTGAATTTGCGGATGGAGACTGCGGGAGCCGGGCCAACGACCGGGGGAACCCAGACCGCAATCCGGCTTCCATCGGGAAGCCTCGCGTGCAGGCTTGGATTGTCGTCGTCGAGTCGCTTACCGAGGTGATTGGCGATCACTTCGAGGCCAGTGCGCAGACTGTCTGGAGCAAAGGAAATCCCCGGCTCCCGGCAGAGCTTTCCTCCACGCTCGACGTACCAGCTCGTGTCCGGATTGCCCAGGATTTCGCTCACCTCATCGTCGCGCAGCAGCGGTTCGATGGGGCGGAGAAATGGGAGGATCAACTCGAAGCTCATTGCGTGTGTTTCCGGTCGAGAAGCCCGGCATGATGCCGGGCTTCCGGGAATGGAGGAAGAAGCGGCGGTTAGGCCGCCTCTTCCTCGGGGTTGAAGTCATCGCCTGCCGCTTCTTCCGGGGCGGCCTTTTCGGCGCGGTCGAGCTTCAGGATCGAAGAGACGCGCACTTCCCAGATGCGTTCCTTCTGGCCGGTCTTCTTGTCCATGCGCTCGCGGCTGCGCATCTCGCCTTCGACGGCCAGGTGTGCGCCCTTCTTCAGCGTCTTCGCGTAGTCGGCGAGTTTGCCCCAGGCGATGCAGCGGTGCCACTCGGTGTGGTCAATGTACTTGCCCGTCGTCTTGTCCTTGTACGAGCTTTTGGTGGCCAGCGACAGGGCGGTGAAGTTCGCGTTCTTGGTGGCGACGGCGGTCGAGTCTTTGCCGAGAAATCCGATGAGTGTGATGCGGTTCTGATACATGGTAGGTCTCCTAAGGTTGAATTCCCGGATTGGCCGGGTCACCCATTGGCGAAGCCTGAGCGAGTGGGCCATGCTCCCAAGCGCCGATGGGCTGCTTTCTGGGAGGGACCCGGAAGAAATTTGCGCGGTGTTCTTAGCCGCGGTTTGCAAATTTGTTCTGGGAGGAACCGTGACCCCGCAGGGGCGACGAAGTCGAAGCAGAAGACCGAGTGCCGCCGGGCGCATGAAAAGCCCCGAAGCGTGTGACCGGACAAGCAAGGGAGAGACCACGGAGACAAGCGCTTCATGGATCGCATCGTCGAAGGTTTTTTCGTGCCAGCCAACGCTGGCATCCAGAGCGCGCAATTGCCCTGATGCCCCACGTACAAGGATGAGGCCAAGGCACCGGCTACCACGCAGTGATTGCACCCACGCAGGGCAGGCGAATGCGGAAGCGTAAAGGGTGCATTCTGGCCGGAGATGTGTGCCGCATTGGACATGAGGACTGTCTCGCTCTGGGAAGTGTGATTCTCCTACTCGAACGCCTGGTCGGCCCGGAAGCGGACGATGGTCAACCCCAGAGGATTGACAGCCAACTCATTGTTCTGCACGTTCTCGCGGAAGACATAGGTTACGCTGGCGGTCCATCGCTCCCGTTTGAGCTCGGTATGATCCGCCGGGTTCGTGTACACCTTCTCAAACTCAATGCGCGCCGAATAAGGTGATTGCCGCAGGTCGTCCAAGACGACGTTTTTGATCTCGACATCGACATACGGAAGCGAGCTGTCGTCGCGGTACGTCTGGATGATCTTGTCTTTCTGTTCCTGTGCAATTACGGCACGCTGCACATCGCCATTCAGAAAATAGAGCGCCTGTGTTTGGTCACGCTCGATGGTGAAGCGATTGCGGCTGAAATAGAGTTCGGCCCAGCGGGTCAGGTAATACTTGTTCTCCGCCTCCTGCGGGCGGTATTGGAAGTTGCG
>DAIDGW010000126.1 GCA_027452245.1 Acidobacteriaceae bacterium | reverse complement strand
AAGACTAACAGCCTGTGGTTCAAGTCGAAGGATCTGGGAAATCGTACCCCGGGAGCTAAAGCCCAATTGATTTTGCAGGTGTTATGGCACGGCTAAGACAGTGCCTCTTCACAACCGTACTTTGACCACAGGATGCTATGGAGATGTAAAAAGCCCAAAAAGCTTCCTACATCTCCACCGCCCGACTACGACAACGGCGAGATAAACTCGCCCACAAACCTGAATCGAAAAACTCCAGCTACAACTGGCTTAGAAAAACGGGGCAAGTCAATCGCATTGGAAATTCTTAGGGAAAGAGTGGATTGCCACTGCTTCCCCGTGTGGCCGGATAGTGCGTATGCCAGTCTGTCAACATTTCAGTGTCGAGGAGGTTGTGTGTTCGATTTCGCTTCGAAGTGGATTATGCGGTGGGACGTTCTTCGTCAGAGGGGACTTTACTGGATTTTGGCCAGCGCCGCACTACCAGGGCTTTGCGGAACAGCCTCGGCATCGATCACGGTAGGACCGAAGGTGGTGGGGAATTCTGGGGTCTACAACTATTCCCCTTCCATTATTCAGACCGGGAGTGTTCAGCAGTTCTGGTGGTGCGGTCAGGGCACGAATCCGAACAATCCTTCACAGGAGACCGACACGATTCAGTACGAGTCGGTCAATCTGTCAACAGGGGGATGGGTGGGGCCGTACACAGTGCTGGCCGAGACGCCGGGCGCGTGGGACTCGGCGTACACGTGCAATGCGCAGGTGGTGAAGGGTAACTTCAATGATCCGTTGGGGAACGGAAACAACTATACCTATGCGATGTATTACGTAGGCACGAACCAGAATGCAGGAACTCTGAATTCAATTGGCGTGGCTTTTTCAAACGATGGCGTGACGTGGGCGAAGTACCCGACGCCAGTGATCACCTACAACCCGAATGATTCGGGGTATGGCGTGGGGCAGCCGGCTCCGTATAACTCGAATGGCGCAAGCGCAATCACGCTGCTCTACGAGACCACGTATCCTTCTGAGTCTCATATCTACGCGACCTCGACGGATGGGATTCATTTTACGACGCAAGGAACAATTACGACGAATGGACTGACCGAGGTCGGGACTGCAGGGCAGAGCAGCTACAGCTCTCCGACTTGGGGTGATGCGGCGTATGACGACTCGACCGGCAACTGGTATGCGGTTTTCAATATGAATGTGCGCAATCCTACGACGGTGGGTGGGGTAACCGAGCGCGGGCAGTATGGTGTGATCGTGTACAAGATTCCTGCTTTATCGCTGCTGACTGGCGCGACGGCGTGGCAGCAGGTCTTTACAGCGGACACGAATCTTACCGGCTATGAGTCGAACTTTATCCCCGGATTTCTGCGCGATGAATATGGGAACGTAAATGTAAGCGGAACGTATCCGCAGATTGAGATTTATACCTCTGCGTCGATTCCGCAGCCGGCGTGGAATGCGACACCTGCAACGCGCGGCAGCTCGGGCGGGACAGGGTATTGGAATATTGCGTGGAATGTATGGACACCCAATGCGCCACTGGGGCCGTTTCATCGCTATTACAACGGTACAGTTCATGAGGTGACGACGGGTTGGATCGATCCTAATGGAGGCTTCAATCTGGAGTCGACGCTGGGGTATCTATACGAGAGTCCACAGACGGGATTTACGACGCCCGTGTATGGATGCGTGGCGGGTAACGACAACTACTTTGTCTCGCTGGATTCCAACTGCGAGGGACAGATCTTTCTGGGGATCGATGGGTACCTCTCTTCGTCCGCTGGATCGGGTCTGGTGACGCTATACCGCTGCAGAACATCAGTGGATCACTTTGTCTCGGAGGATCCGAACTGCGAAGGTCAGATCTACGAGAGCCTGATCGGGTATGCGCCGGCGAGCCAGTAAGGCTTCGTGCAAATTGTAAATTTTGCCGTGCCGGATTGAATCAGATGGAGACGCGCGTATTGACATGGCCCGCTGTCATCTTCCACTGGATATAATGCTGGCTCTGCAAATAAGCATGGACACGAGTTTACTGAAGCCAATTAGTCGGCTGGCGCAGATGCTATTTGCTCTACTCACAAGCGACACCAGTGTTTTTTCGGAGCCAATGCGTATATCGAACAATAACCAAAGCGAACTCCTTAACACATATATCTATTGTTCTCAATACCTTGGGGAAGATTTCGAGAAGCTGCATTCACTAACTAATGTGACCTGCAATCTGAGATTCGAATGTGCAGAGACAAAGACAAAATGGAGTGCCACGGATGAATAGGCGGCAATTTTCACTGGACCAAATCGCTGCGGTACTGAAGCAACTCGATGTAGGTCGTACGATCAGAGAACTATCGCGTGAATATGGTTTATGTGAGCAAACTATTTACCTGTGGAGATCTCGATTCCGCGGCATGAATTCGAATGAGATTCGCTTGAGTATGCTCGAGCAGGAGAATAGATGCCTGAAGAGACTGGTGTCTGACCTGACCTATGAAAGAGATACGCTAAAGGGAGTCGTGCGAAGAACTCGATCAGGCTGAGGAGATCGATCGCGGAAGAAAGCAAAGTGGCAGGTAGGGCATGTTTGAGAGGACAACCGGGGCTTTGGTGGCGTTCAGCTTTTTTGTACTCTTGATCCGAGTCGAGGCAGGCAGGCCCGACATTTCGTATGGCGAATAAATGAAGGTACGGAGCGATGTAGGTATCCGGGGCAGAAGGAGGTGAGCTGGACGGTGGCGCCTGAAAGGCAGGATATGACCTGCCACCGGACAATAGGTAAGGGCAGCGTCGATGAAGAAGCGCAGAGCAAAAACCAGAACAGGTCCAAAGAAAGAGCCCAGGTGGAGTGGCCTTTTCGCACCTTGAAGCTTGTGTTTGGCTTTACCCGGTGCGTCATCTGAGGCGTGAAATAGAATCACCAAGGGTTGTCGACAGCCTTGGTTCTGGTGAATCTGTACATGTACCGCGAACGCCTGAGCCTGCTGGCAGCGTATTGTTTCTATGGGGCGGGGAGCAATCAAGGATGGGCGTTCGGTGAGTCTATGACCATGGGACGGTCAACAGTACGTTTGTCGCTGATCCGACCTGAGATGTTACTGGATCCGCGCGATCGTGGAAGGTGGCCAAGCGGGAGCATTGAGTGGACGCATTGGGTAGCAAATGAATATGTCGCGCTGGATGATGTTCGTCCCTCGCTAGGAGGATAAGGTGCAATTGATACGTCGCCATGTTATCAGGTATGGGATAGGACTGGGAATATCTTTTGCAGCCCGCACAAGCTTGTGGACATCGGGATTAGGCCTGGCCGCCGAAAGTACACCCAAGGCTTCTGTAGACCCAAATTTGCGCAAAAACCTGCTCAGAATTTCAGAAACAATGCGGTCTCGCGGAATCCAGCGGGATCCAAATACAGGTCGTGAGTACTTTTCAGGGTACTCCTACAAGACGTTGTATGACTGGGATCCGTACTTCGAGGGAATTGTTCAACTGGAACTTGGATGGACCCCAGAATACATGATCAACGAAGTCAAGATATTCCTTGACATTCAACGGGCCGACGGATTTATCAGACGCGTAAATGATCCGACTCCGCGCGAGGAGAGCGCAGAGATGCTAAAGCCGTTCCTTGCGCAAATCTCGGTGCTCATTTCTCGGAGGCTCGGAGATACGACTTGGCTCGATGATCACTATTATGCGCGCATGCGCCTCTACCTTCTTTATTGGCTGACGGTGTTGACTAAGGATGGGGGCGCGCTCTCTTACTGGCGGTCTGCGCCGCATACCGGCATGGATACGCAGCATGAAAGAGCCGGGCATTGGAAGGCCGATTTTTGCAATGGCGTCGATCTCAACACGTATCTTTACCGGGAATGTCACGCATTTGCCCTTCTTGCCGATGCGAGGAGATCCCGGACCGATGCCGAGCTATTTCGAGACTATGCCAAAGTCAAAAAGAAGGCGATCCAGGAACAGTGCTGGAGTGAAGCCGATGGTTTCTACTACGACGTGGACAACCGCACAGGACGTCAGATTCCCGTAAAATCGGTCGCCGGGTTTACTCCAATGTGGGCAAACATACCGAGCGGCAAGCAGGCGAGCTGGATGATCCACGAGCATCTTACAAACACCAACGAGTTCTGGCGCAAGTTTCCTGTTTCGTCGTTGGCGGCAACAGAAAAGGGCTACACGGAAGAGTACCTTCCCGACGATGTCCACGGATCGCTGTGGCGCGCCAATACTTGGATTCCGACGAACTACTATATTTTTCACGCGTTGCCCCGATACGGCTACCGCGAGATTGCAACACAGCTCGCACAAATCACGTACCGCATGGTTCTCAAGGACGGCGACCGGGAATACTACTCATCGGATAGCGCCCGGGGATGCGGCCTCGATCCGTTCTGGGGATGGTCGCTGCTCGCATATTTCATGCCCTGGGAGGATGAGAATGACCTTGATCCGACGGCACTGCTTCTGTCTAAGTCGATCGCATCTGCGTTGTGAGTTTTTTGGGCAATCTGTTGAACCACTAAGCGATGGAGCCTGAAGAAATATGAAATTTGGTAAAACCTGGGTAATCGCTGGAATGTTATGTGCGTCAGCATTCTCATTGTGGGACGGGGACGATGCTCGAAGTCAGGCAGCCGAGGCGCCCGCGGAGCGCCAGTTGGTGAGCTTCCCAGGCGCGTGGTCCTTTCAATTAGGGCAGGAAGCAATCATTCTTACGCGGGACGAGGAACTGAAAATCCTGGCACATGATCCGGACCAGAAGATCAATCTCTCAACGGATCACAATACGCGACTGGAGAGTCTGCGCGATGTGTGCGAGAGAGCAAGGTTGCATAGACAATCCACCATCAGCATCGCATTTGACCAGTTCTTCGCCCAATATCGCGGCGGGCAGCAGGCGCCAAGACGGCTCAGACCGGATTCAGACGAGTATATTGGGCTGATCGCAGCGGTCAGCAAGTTTGCCTCGAAATACGGCATTGGTCTGAAGTTGAGCCTGTTGAGCCCGCTGGAACTCGGCGGCGAGGGATATAGTTCAGAGACGGGAGATTCAGGCGAGTGGATGCACTATCGTGAAGGCTTCCGCGATGCAAAGACAGGTGCATTCAGCGTGCAACTATGGCGCAATAGGCGCTGGACAAACAACAAAGGTGTATTTGTTGTCGAGGATGCGGGAGTTCGCGTCTTTGCATTTCGTGAGACGAGGTTTGGAAACGGTCCATACAGGGTGGTTGATCCGAAGTCTATTGTCGAGGTAAAGAGCGGAGTTCATGTGGAGCGGTTGCAGGAACCCGTTGATTCTCCGGATCCAGATGGCGTGTCCGCTGTGCGCATTCGCGTCTTTGGTAAAGTGCCGCTGGATGCGCCCAGACTCAATCGCGTTCTTGTTGTCCAGATTTACAGGACGCCTGAGATGGACTACTTCAGCCCAAGAACGTTGATCTATCTCGAAAAACTGATTGATCAATACGCGGCAGCTGGCGTCAGATTAAACGGACTCTATTCAGATGAAATGCACATCCAGCAGGATTGGCATTATTTCAATCACCAAGACAATGGCGAGTTTGCCATGCGCTATGTAAGTCCATGGACAGCTCGCGTATACGCAAATCGCTATGGGCCGGAATACGAGGATTTCGCAAAATACCTGGTGTATTTTGTGCACGGGCAGGAGGACGTGGCAACCGACCTAAGCGCCAAGCAGGAAATAACGTATGTCTTTGGCCCCACCCAGGAAGACGTGCAGCGAACCGCACTTTTCCGGGCACGGTATTACAGGATGCTCCAGAACGGAGTCGTAGATCTTTTTGTCCA
This sequence comes from Acidobacteriaceae bacterium, assembly GCA_027452245.1. Lineage (GTDB taxonomy): Bacteria > Acidobacteriota > Terriglobia > Terriglobales > Acidobacteriaceae > Sulfotelmatobacter. The sequence goes on along the minus strand of DAIDGW010000126.1, from coordinate 13,166 downwards.
GGCAAAGAAACATGCAGAACAAGTCATGGGGTATAGTCTGGAGGCGCGGGCGCACGCCACCTGGGCAGAAAGCCCGACGATTGACTATTGGCGGTCTTCGGCTGAGACAACGGGAAAAGCACGCTACGACTACATCTCCGATTTTGTCTGGTCGAACACCGTTCAACAGGCGGCAGCGGCGTGTTACGACTACTTCAAATGGGGAGACTATCTCACCGGCAACGGAAACGATTTTGCCGAAGGTGGCTGGATTGACCGGGACTACTACGGATTGGCCATGGCCGCTTCCACCGGCATATTGAATGCGGTCCCCAACTCCTACGCCGCGCATTGGGGAGTTCCCGACCTTATCGGAGAGCGAAGGTCGGCGCTTGAAGACGTCTACGGCGATGGGCCAACGCCTTCCGCCAGCATTGTTGAAGATATGCAGCACCGTGACACCGGAGTACTCATGCTCTATCCGCTCGATCTCGTTGCTGAAGATGAGCGCTTCGGAAGTTGGATGATCCAGTATGGCTATGGCGACTATGTTACCGACGACAAACTGTTGGAGCGAGGCAAGGCTTCGGGCGACGCAATTGAAATGGCGGGAAGACGGTTTACTACGCTTGTGGCAATGTATGAGCCATTTCCCCCCGCCAGGCTTCTCGACATGATGAGAGAGTTTGTCACGAACGGTGGGAGGCTGATCTGGCTGGGTCCGCCTCCGATTCTCACGATGGAGGGCACGCCGGCTCTTCCGGCCTGGGCAGCGATCTTCGGCGTAACGCTTAAAGAACATCAATCCCCTGGAACGATGTGGCGGCAATTCTATGGTGAAGTGGCGAAAGCGCCCTACGAACTGGGACTGATCGCATCCGGCGAGGAAGTTAACTTCGAGGGGACGCTAAAGGGAGTGAAGCCGCAAGTCATCCTCACCGACTTCGTAGTCGATCATGTGTACACGGTAACTCCTGATCCGGGGACTGAGGTTGTGGCGCGCGTGAAAGGTCAAGTTGTTGGAACCAGGCGCGGAAGCGCCATATTCCTTGGGTTTCGCCCCCGGGACGATCAATCGGGCAGTCTCGGATACGACGAGCGCACCTGGTTTGACGTGCTTGACCAGCTTGGCGCCTATCCGCCAACCGGCCGGTTCAAAGGGATTAACGACAATCCGGACTATGTATCCCGAACCGGCGCCTATATGTCCGCTGCATTTCCGAACGGCGCGGTCGCGATCGCGCCTCACCTCAGGCAGATCGAGGAAAACTGGGACGGGGGATTCTCGCGCAATGTGAGTGCGGACCGACAATACCTAGCCGCTTTTCCTCCGCCCAGCAGTGAAATACATCTCAAGAGCTATAAGGTCGCGGGCCATACCATCGATTATGACGGAACGCACGCTGTTATTTTTCGCGTGGATGCGCAGGGCAATCTGGTTGCCTTTTCGGGGGTCAAAGCCTCGGCTATTGCTGTTGACGGGAGGAAGTTCATCTTTGCAGATCACCCTCTGGATGCCATCGCGTGGGCACCGGTTGAACCGCAGCGTCGGGTCGATCCGGAAGTGCGCGTCCAAATCAAGGTGAGCGGCGAGGGCACTGTACATATACCGGCTAGTGGGCTGCCACAGGATTTGCGCCTTTTCAGCGAGGGCGAGACGCCCGGAACGCAAGGAACTCCAGTCGAGTCGATCAATGCCGATGGTGTGATCACATTCATGATCACAAACCAGATCAGCGACCGCTGGATTTACGGAATCACTCCATCTGGAACAACAGACAGTGCAGCGGAAACATCAAAAGCACCCCCTACCTCGCATTGAACCGCTCGTGCCTTTGTGGCTCTACGCTGTGAGAGAGATTTTGACGGAGGAAGAAATCGGTTGATGAAGACTCTGTATCCGATCACGCTTGCGTTGTTGTTTTCGATTGTTTGTTTAGAAACTGGTCAGGCCTCAGCACAAGACTCTTTCACTCCTACAGCTCCTGCAGACAGTGGAACTGCGCGGTCTTCTCAGGAGCGGATTGAGAAGCTGGTCCGCGAAATGACGCTTGAGGAGAAGGTGAAGATGTGCTTTGGTGGAACGCAGCCAGGAGTTGTGCAGATTCCGGGCGTGCCTCGTCTGGGAGTTCCCCGCATGATGGGCAGCGATGGGCCGCGCGGAGTTGTGGCCGCCAGAGACACCGCTTTCCCTTCAGGACTGGCAATGGCTTCGAGCTGGGACACCGACCTGTTCCAGAGGGTTGGCGAGGTGATAGGCAAAGAAGCAAGGGAAGCAGGAATTTCGATGATTTTTGCGCCGGCCGTTAACATCGAGCGAGATCCGCTAGGAGGCAGATTCTTTGAATATCTGAGCGAGGATCCCTATTTGTCTGGACAACTGGGAGCCGCGATGGTGCGAGGCATCCAGAGCCAAAGGGTCGCATCCTGCGTGAAGCATTTCACTGCGAATAACCGCGAAGAGAACCGCGACTGGTATATGTCCAACATTGACGAGCGCACATTGCATGAGATTTACCTTCCTGCGTTTGAAGCAGCGGTCAAGCAAGGAGGGGCTTGGTGTGTGATGACGGCGGCGAATGGAATCAACGGGCAACTGGCGGCGACGAACAAGTATCTGATCACAGACACTCTGAAGCACAGGTGGGGGTTTCAGGGGCTGGTTCTAACCGACTTCAACCAGGCACGCGATACGCTGGCCGCAGCCGATGCGGGCCTGGATGTAGGCATGCCGTGGGGAGACTGGAACAGCACGCCCTTTGGCAAGCCACTGATGGACGCAGTCGAGAAGGGTCTGGTTCCGAAATCCACATTGGATGACAAGGTGCGACGCATTCTGGGCGTAATGAGCGATGTTGGTCTCTTAGAGGGGATTGATCCCCACGCAGGGGGCGCAGCCAATACGCCGGAGGCGCGCGCAGTGGCACTCCGATCGGCAGAAGAAAGCGTGGTCCTATTGAAGAATGAAGGGAATCTTCTGCCGCTCGATAAAGGTAAGCTTCGTCATGTGATCGTGCTAGGGCCGAATGCCAATCGTCATCTGTGTCAGTTAGGGATGGGAGGAAGCTCCGGAGTACAGGCTGCATATGAAGTGACGCCTCTCGATGGGTTACAGAAGCGCCTCGCTGGCAAGGCTGAAGTGGAATATCTCGATGTGCCTGAGGAAGGAGAATTTGAAACGATTGACGAGCGCGTATGGCAGCTGATCGGCGATCGGCGCGGTCTGCTTGCAAAGTACTTCAACGACGGTGAGCCGTTGCCTGCAGTAACGCGTGTGGATTCGAAGATCGATTTCACATGGGAGATGCGCTCCCCTGATCCTGCAAAGATCCATTCTGACAACTTTCATGCAGTATACGAAGGGCATCTTGTTCCCACGGAAACCGGGTACTATACATTCCGATTGTCGGCAGAGGATGAGGCTAGTCTTATCGTCAACGGCTTGCCGCTCATCGAAATCACGGGCAGGGGCCGCGTGCGGAGCCAAACCGCGACAATGTATCTTGAAGCAGGCAGGATTTACGGTGTAAATGTCTCTTTCCATGCATATCTTGGAGATGCTTCGCTGCATCTCGAATGGTCGTTGCCTTCAGGTTCCGATCAGGCAGCGAGCGCCCTAAATGCGTTTGCCTATAGGTTGCGCGCCGCCGATGCGGTGATCTTCATCGGCGGTTGGGGGCATGGGCTAGACACGGAGGGTCAAGACCGTCAGGATATGAACTTTCCTCCCGCACAGCGATCGATCATAGAGCGCCTGCCGTATTTCAATCCAAGGACTGTGGTCGTGCTCATTCATGGCTCGCCGTTTACGATGGATTGGCTCGTCCATATTCCGGCCGTGCTGGATGCTTTCTATCCGGGCATGGAAGGAGGCACTGCTATCGCGGAGATACTGCTGGGCGACATGAATCCTTCAGGCAAGCTGACTTTCACCTGGCCTAAACGGCTTCAGGATGCACCATCCCGCAGATTAGGCACTCAAGACCACAGCAATGTGAACTACAAAGAAGGTGTCTTTACTGGGTATCGCTATTACGACACGCAAAAAGTGGAACCCCAGTTCCCATTTGGATTTGGGCTTAGTTACTCATCCTTCTGCTATCACAACCTTAAGGTGGTGCAGCGCGGAGATCGATTTGAAGTCTCTCTTGATGTTCGAAACACATCGGCTCGTCCCGGCACGGAGATCGTCCAGTTGTATGTATCACCTCCTCGATCTTCTGTGCCCCAGCCGTTGCATGAACTGAAGGCCTTCGCCCGCGTGTTCCTACCCGCAGGACAGAGTCAAACCGTAAGGATGATAGTCTCCCGCACCAGCCTCGGGTATTGGGATACATCGAGGCACGAAATCAAGATCGATCCAGGCCGTTATCGCTTTTCAGCCGGCGGCTCGTCGCGAGCTATTCAGGTTTCAACTGACGTCCGAATGACGAGATAAGAAAAAGCGAGTTGATGACGTGCGATAGTCAGTTGGCCGCTAGGAGCGAGGTGTTTGGCAAGGTTAAACTTTCACTGCAGCAATTCATGAAGGATGAATTTGTATGAATAGTATTCAGAAAAGGTGTGCTATTTTTTCCTATTGTCTTGGCGTGGCATGCTCATGTATCTGTGCGCAGACGCCACCAAATTCTACTGATGACGCGATCTTCCGCAACTTTGTCGATCCGCCGAACAGCGCATTGCCGCGCGTATGGTGGCACTGGATGGACGGCAATATTTCAACGGAAGGAATCAAGCTAGATTTAGAGTGGATGCATCGAGTCGGCATCGGTGGAGTGACGATATTTGAGGGAGCGATCAACACTCCCCAAGTAGTGCCGCAGCGGCTCATCTATATGACACCGGAGTGGAAGCATGCCTTCAATTATGCCATCTTATCCGCAAAAGGCTTTGGGATGGACGTCGGAATTGCAAGTTCGCCGGGATGGAGTGAAACGGGCGGTCCGTGGGTGGCTCCGTCGCATGCCATGAAAAAGATGGTGTGGAGCGCGACAACAATCGAGGGTGGTCAGGCGTACAAAGGAACTCTCATTCATCCCCCAGATACGACCGGATATTTCCAAAACTTCAAGGACAAGTCGTCACTTCCGCAATTCTATGCAGATGCTAGAGTGATAGCGTATCGGATTCCCAAGGGCGACAAAACCCAGGCAGAGATGAATCCGCGCATAACTGCTAGCGGCGGCAATATCGACGTGCCGGGCTTATCAGATGGGGATATTGAAACAGTCGCCCTGCAACTTACTGCCAATCAACAAGGGCACGAAGCGTGGGTTCAGTTCGACTACGGGAAGGCGCAGATGATTCAGGCCATCACACTGGCTACTCTAGACGATATGAGGAGTGTCTTCGATTTCGGGAACGATGGTGTCCTTCCGCGCCTTGAAGCAAGCGACAACGGCGTCAATTTCAGGAAGATAACGGATATCCAGCGGAGCAGCATTCCGCAGCGCACGACGTCCTTCAAGGCTGTCACAGCGCGCTACTTCCGCCTTGTTTTTCCGCCACCGATGCGTGGCGGCTCAGCTCCTGCCCATGAGATCACAGAGCTTGTTCTCAGTAGCGGAGCGCGCGTCAATGAGTTCGAAAAGCGAGCCGGTTTCGCCAACGTACGCGACTTCTACGCGATCGCGGATCCAGATGTTGCAAACGACTCTGTTGTTCCCTTGGGCGACATCGTCGACCTTAGCGGGAAAATGACGCCGGACGGAAGGCTCGACTGGACACCGCCTCAAGGCAAGTGGTGCGTTTTACGGATCGGCTATTCTCTCACCGGACATCAGAACGGGCCGGCGCCCGCCGAGGCCACGGGGCTCGAAGTGGACAAGCTGAATCAACAGTATGTAAGAGAATATCTGGACAAATACCTGAAAATGTACTCAGATACTGTTGGTATGCCCATGATGGGCAGGGCCGGCATTTCCTATTTGCTCACCGACAGCATCGAAGTTGGACCGCAGAACTGGACCGACAATTTTCTTTACGATTTCAAACAGCTTCGCGGTTATGATCCGCATTTGTGGCTTCCCGCACTCACGGGAGTCGTGATCAAGAGTCCGGCAGACACGGATCGATTTCTGTGGGATTTTCGCAGAACGATCGCTCAGCTGCTTGCTGAGGATCATTACGGAACGATATCCGAAGAGATGCACCGCCGAGGCTTTCTCTACTACGGCGAGGCGCTCGAGTACCATCGTCCATCGCTGGGCGACGACATGGAGATGCGATCGAGAACCGACATTCCCATGGGCGCCATGTGGACCTATGACTTAAAGAGGGGGCCGAATCCCACCTATGTCGCCGACCTGCGTGGTGCCGCATCGATCGCCCATGTCTACGGCCAGAACCTGGTTGGCGCAGAGTCTATGACAAGCGCTGGTCCAGCTTGGAGCTTTTTCCCTGGAAACCTCAAACCCAATGCCGATCTTCAGATGGCCTTGGGCGTCAATCGGTTCTTCATTCATGAATCTACGCACGAACCGGTAGTGGATAAGGCACCCGGGTTGACGCTTGGAAATGCAGGACAGTTCTTTACGCGTAACGAGACGTGGGCGGAGTTAGCCTATCCATGGATCACTTATCTTGCGCGATCGTCGTATCTGTTGCAACAAGGACACTATTACGGCGATGTAGCCTATTTTTACGGAGAAGAAGGGCCTCTGACGGCCGTCTTCGGCTATGCAGCGCAAAAGGACGCGCCTGAAGGCTTTGGCTTCGACTTCGTCAACAGCGACGTTGTGCTGCATCATCTTCGATTTGAGAACGGACGCCTGGTTACGACTGGGGGGACGAGTTATCGTGTCCTGTATCTCGGGGGAACCAGCAGGCGCATGACGCTTGCCGTCCTGCGCAGGTTAGCGGAATTGGTATCTCATGGAGCGGTGATTGTCGGTGACAAGCCTATTGATTCCCCAAGCCTGGCGGATAACCAGAAAGAATTTCACAGGATCGCCGACAATTTGTGGGGGAAGACAACAATTCAGCAGGCGTTCAAGCATAAATTCGGGAAAGGGACGGTGTACGCCGGCATGACCGCTAACGAGGTGCTGACAGCATTGCAGGTTGCTCCGGACTTCACGTATACGAAACCGGAGCCGGACACCATGCTCATGTTTGTCCACCGGCGCTTAACCGATGGCGACATCTACTTTGTGGACAACCGCAACAATCGCCCTGAGACGCTGAATGCAACATTTCGGATCGAGGGTAAGGCCCCTGAATTGTGGGACGCCACCACTGGAATATCCAGACCGGCTTCGTATCGCATTGCCAATAAACGCACGACAGTTTCGCTTCAGCTCGATCCTTTCGGGGCGATTTTCGTTGTGTTCCGCGCGCCCACAACGATTCAGTCGCGTCAATTGCCAAGGCCTTTAGAGACGGCAATACCGTCACTTCGGGATGCGCTCAATACCAATTGGAGCGTTCACTTCCAGGTTAGTCGAGGGGCACCAGGCACCGTACACTTCGATCACCTTGCATCCTGGAGCGATAACCCAAATGCGGACGTAAAGTACTTCTCAGGAACGGCCACGTACACCAAAGCAATAAACGTTCCCGAGGATTTGTTCAAGCCAGATGCTCATGTATGGCTAGATCTAGGCGACGTCGAGAATCTGGCCGAAGTTTGCGTGAATGGAAAGTCCCTTGCGGTTCTTTGGAAGGCGCCGTATAAGGTCGACGTAACTCAGGCCCTCAAGCCTGGGAGCAATCAATTGGAAATCAAGGTAACAGACCTTTGGGTGAACCGGCTGATCGGGGACCAACAACCTTGGGCCATATGGAAGTACTCATATACGGACATACGGCCATATGATGCGAAGTCTCCGCTTTTGTCGTCAGGGCTCATCGGACCATTACGGTTATCACTTGTCACTCTTCCATGAGGTGGTTCGAAACACTGGCCGAAGCATGATTTGCCTTTGTATTTCTGAACGACTGTGAATAATAGTCTTCGACCAAACCCGAGGCGCATCGTAAGCGTTCGGAGATTCTTTCAATTAATGGGATGGTCCGCCGCCTTTAGCCGATGAGGTATAAGAGGTGAACGGAGGAGACATTCCATGGAACTTCAGACAGTCGGCATCGATCTCGGGAAGACGAGTTTTCATGTGGTCGGACTTGACGCCCAGGGCAAGGTAGCGCTGCGAAAGAGATTCTCACGTTCCCAGTTGTTGCAATTCACCGCCAACCTGCGCGTGCATTTGATTGGCATGGAAGCTTGCGGTGGAGCACACTTTCTTGGCCGAGCTCTCCGGCAGCAGGGGCATCAGGTACGGTTGATGCCGGCGCAGTATGTAAAGCCATTCGTAAAGACGAACAAGAACGACTATATCGATGCGGAAGCCATAGCCGAAGCCGTATCCAGACCAACGATGCGGTTCGTTCCGATTAAGACGGATGACCAGTTGGATCTACAGTCTCTCCATCGGGTGCGTGAACGCTGGGTTATGCGGCGTACAGCGGTTATTGTCATCAATCATCTGAAAACGTAGTTTTCTGAACGGTTGCCGGTATAGATAGGGTTGATATCATCTGCGCCGCAGGCGCAATCGTCGGTCGATCATCGTTTGGAAGGCCGGAAGTTGTAAGGTGTTTCCGGGAGAAGGCGGTATCAGTTGGTTTTACCTTGGCATGAACCGCAGCCGTTGTCAAAAGCCGCCTGTAAGGGCAGATGGCGGTTCACGGAGAAGTTGTTCTCCGGCAGCGGTTTTGCCGCAATCCGGATTGCCGGCGGATGTTTTGGATTTGCGTGTGTTGCGATCGCGGGCAGCAGTACTGCACGGCTGAGTGCCGTGGCCATGTGCGGCGCCGGCAGCGCCGCGCGGCCAACCGTCGTCATCAGCAGAGCGCCGAAGGCCGGCTGGATCACCGCGATCGTCAGAAGCGGTATCGCCGCCGTTGTTGCGCAAAAAGCGTGACGGATCAAGGTTCCCAATCCGCTTCCTCTGTTTCATCATCGGAGCGTGGAAAAGCGATCACCATGCCGGCGGCTATTCCGTTGCATGTCCGGCCAAGTGATCAGCGAGTTTTTGGGCTGCGCTGCATGGTCTGTGGCCGCGCCGGCCGCCCGATCGATCCTTTTCCGCGCACATCGATTCGCAGGTGAGGGAGAGATGATCGATCCGGAGTTGCGGGTACAGATCCGCCGCTACTTTTATGCCGAACACTGGAAGGTGGGAACCATCGCCCAGGCGCTGGGAGTTCATCCCGATACTGTGAAGCGGGCCATCGAGGTGGAGCGATTTCATCGCGCCGAGCAACTTCGGGCCACGATGCTGGATCCCTATCTTCCCCTGGTGCGCCAGACGCTGGAAGCGCATCCGCGTCTTCGCGCCACACGGCTGCACCAGATGCTCGAGGATCGCGGCTTCCGGGGAAATGTCCAGCAGGTACGGCGTGTGGTGGCGCGCTTGCGCCCGCGGCCACAGGAAGCATTTCTGCGCCTCCATGTCTTCGTCGGTGAACAGGCGCAAGTGGACTGGGCGTCGTTTGGCACGGTCATGGTGGGCCGCGCCCGGCGCGCGCTGAGTTGCTTCGTGATGACCTTGTCCTGGTCGCGGGCGCTGTATCTGGAGTTCTTCTTCGATCAGACGATGGAGAACTTCCTGCGCGGCCATGTGAATGCCTTCGCGTCGTTCCATGGTTCTGCCCGAGTGCTGCTGTACGACAATCTGAAATCGGCCGTGTTGGAACGCCGCGGCAGCCTGATCCATTTCAATCCGCGGCTGCTGGAGTTGGCCGGTCACTACCACTTCGAGCCGAAACCTTGTAAGGTGCGATCCGGCAATCAAAAAGGGCGGGTGGAAAGGGCAATTCGATTCGTACGCGATTCCTACTGGGCGGCGCGCACGTTCACCACGCTGGAGGAGTGCAACCGTCAGGCGCTGAAGTGGCGCGACGAGGTGGCGCACCAGCGACCCTGGCCGGACGATCGCAATCGCACCGTCGCCGAGGTTGTTGCCGAAGAGCGTCCGCGTTTGTTGCCGCTGCCGGCGCACGAGTTCTCGACCGATCGCGTGGTGGCGGTGCGCTCGGCCAAGACCATCTACGTGCGCTTCGACGGCAACGACTACTCGATTCCGCCCGAGGCGGTAGGGCGCGAGCTGATGCTGGCTGCATCCGATACCGAGGTGCGCATCCTCGATGGCGTGCGCCAGATCGCCCGCCATCGACGCAGCTATGACCGCCAGCAGATGGTTCTCGATCCGGCTCACCAGCAGGCTCTGTTACGCACCAAGCGCAAGGCCCGTGAGTCGACGCGCAGCAGCCGTCTGGAGTTGGTTGTTCCGGAGAGCGCGGAGTTGCTGGAGCGGGCCTTCTCCGATGGCGAATCGGCTCCGCATCAGATCGCGCATCTGCTTCAGTTGCTTGATCGCTACGGCGCCCGCGCCATGCGCGGCGCTGTTCGCGAGTCTCTTGAGCGCAATACGCCGCGTGCCGCTTCGGTCGAGTTCCTGCTGCGCCAGTCCCATCGCACCGCCCCGCTGCCGCTCGACCTCAGACGCCATCCCCAAGCCGAAAGCGTCGAAGTTCGCCCGCACGATCTGGAGACCTACGATGAACTTGCTCAACGACACGACGAAGAAGACCCCGAACCCGAATCCTAGCCTGCGCGAGCAGTTGGAGCGGATCGGCCTTACCGCCGTGGCCGCGCAACTGGATGACATGCTGGCCCACGCCGCCAGACAGCGCTGGTCGCCGCGTCAGCTGCTCGATAATCTGGCGCAGATCGAAGTGGCCGAGCGCGCCCACCGCAGTCTCGAACGCCGCCTGCGCGCCTCCGAGATCAAGAAGTTCAAACCTATGGCCGACTTCGAATGGTCCTGGCCTGCACGCATCGAACGCGATGTCATCGAGCGGGCGCTTACGCTGGACTTCCTCCCCGAGGCCCGCAATCTCGTCTTGGTCGGCGCCAACGGCTTGGGCAAGACCATGATCGCCCAGAACATCTGCAACGCCGCCGTACTGGCCGGCCACTCCGTCCTGTTCCGCACCGCCTCCAAGCTCCTCACCGACTTGCATCGCCAGACCCCGGAAGGCCGCTTGCGCAAGCTGCGCGCCTACGCCAACGTGGGCCTGCTGTGCATCGATGAGGTCGGGTATCTCAGCTTCGACGACAAGTCCGCCGACCTGCTCTACGAGGTCATCAACCATCGCTACGAGCAGAAATCCCTGATCCTTACGACGAATAAATAATGCGCCGCAGCGCATTATTTATTTAATGCTGAGGGTATTGTTATGCGGGGCTCTCGTTGCCGAGAGCCCCGCTGTGCCCTACGCATCCGATCTTTGTCGCCGCATAAAAGAATGGGTTGTCAACGAGGCGATCAACTTGTCGCTGGCGTGGAATCGGCCCGACCGAAGGTGGGGTGGTGTAGCCGCCTCAAGCGCCTCAAACTTGACCGAGGGATCGGCGCGCGTATAGATCTCTGTAGTTTGCAGGTTAGCGTGTCCGAGCCAGAGTGAGACCTTGCGCAGATCCTTTGTCGCTTCCAAAATGCTGAGGGCGCAACTGTGCCTCAGCACGTGAGGAGATACGCGCTTGCAGAGGATGGAGGGGCAGTTTCTGCCGGCGACCACAACATGCTTTTTCAGGATGTATTCGAAGCCGGATCGTGTCATAGCTGTGCGGCGCGCGTTCAAGAATAGCTCTGGGACCAGAACTGCTTCGCGAAGCGCCAGCCATGCGCGCAGGGTTACAGTGGTTTGCTTCCACAAGGGCAGGCAACGTTCTCTCCGTCCCTTGCCGTGGACCACAAGGCTGGCTTGTGGGTGCAAGGAGACATCTTTGAGTTGGAGGCCGGTCAGTTCAGAAACGCGCAGTCCGGCAGCGAAGCATAGATGCAGCATGGCGCGATCGCGAATGCCGGCCCAGTCTACAGGGTTGGGGGCGTCCAGCAGTGCTTGGACTTCCTTGGTGGACAAGTGCCGCACCAAACGTGATTCTGTCCTCTTCATGGGAATGGCAAGGATACGCCGAATCTGATCCAGCGCTGCCGGAACCCGGAATTCCATGAAATGCATGAAGGATTTGATTGCCGCCAGGCGAACATTTCGAGAGCTTGGTCGATTCGAACGGGTGGCTTCCAGACTGTTGAGGAAATCTACGACCAAGGATGCGTCGATTTGCTCGATAGCTATGCGCGATGGTACGACCTTCAATCGCTTGCTTGCATAATCCAGCAGCAGCTTGAAAGCGTAGGCGTAGGAATCGCTGGTATGGACACTTACCCGTTGCTCATGGGCAAGACGCTGTTGAAAGAAGGCAGTGAGATGCGGAGCCAGCACTGTCATAGCGCACCTCCGCCGAAATGCTGTTCGCAGCGTTCGGCAATGCTGCGCATCAGTTCCGGCACCGCCTCCTGGTACCAGTACGTGAGTGCCGCATTGCTGTGGCCCATATAGGTAGACAGCATAAGCATGTGTTTGGTGATGTGGTCTCTTCCATCGGGACAAGTCAATAAGGATCTGACTGCAAAAGTGTGGCGCAAGCAGTGCGGCGTTGGCCGACGCTGCCTTCCTCCGACGGGCAGGCCCATTTTGGCAACCACGGTGCGAAACGCTGCTTCCGCGTCTGCAATCAGGAGTGGCTTGCGCCGTATGGATATGAATACGTGATCGTCAAAAGGCGCGTATGGCCGGCGCAGTTCGAGGTAGCGTTGGAGTGCGGCATGAGCCGTTTTATGCAGTGCTACCAAGCGGCTCTTGCGAAACTTGGAAGCCCGGATCACCAAGCCATCGGGAGTGATGTCGTCGTATCTGAGCCGGATCGCTTCCGAGACGCGGAGGCCTGTACAGGCAAGCAGGCCGAACAGCGTGGCGTAGGTCTGGCGACGCAAAGTGCGATAACCTGACTGGCCCGCCAGTTGGAGGAGGCGGATGATCTGTTCATCGGAAAGAATGTAGGGAGTCGGACGTAGAAAGTGCTCGCTGCCGAAGATCCGTGGTGGGATTTCGTGCCGCGGATCTTCCGCCTTCAGATACCGAGCGAAGCGCGCAACGTCTCCCAGTCTGCGAGCCCGCTGAACTAAAGACGGTACTTGCTCTGCCCACTCAATCACGGCTTGCGCGCAGATGTGCTGGTAACCTCTCCGGTCGGAATATGCGGCGAAACTTCTGAGATGGAGGGCCACCTCTTTGAGAGAGAAGCCTGCCGATCGGCGCAACGTCAGATAGCACTGAAC
>DAIDGW010000125.1 GCA_027452245.1 Acidobacteriaceae bacterium | reverse complement strand
CTCGCCGATATTCCCGGCCAGGTCCGTTCTCACGGGGTTGCCCTTGTGCCGAAACTCAAGCGCGGATTTATCACAGATGGCGGGGGTTCGGGCTCCATTCTGGTGTTTGATCTCAACACCTACAAGGTGCTCGGCCGCATTCAGACTATGCCCGATTCGGACGGCATCATCTACGACCCCGGCACCAACCTCGTCCTTGCCGTCTCGGGCGACGGCAATTCGCTCATGACATTCAACCCCGACATCGATCCCAGAAATGGCAAAGTCACGACCATTGCTCTGGGCGGCGCGCCCGAATTCCTCGCTGCCGACGGCTCCGGAAAAGCCTACATCAATCTTGAAGACAAGGATCTCGTTGCGGTCGTCGACCTGCATTCGAACAAGGTCCTTGATCGCTGGTCGGTCGCGCCCGGTGGACATCCAGTCGGCATGGCCATTGATCCGGCAAATCACCACCTCTTCATCGGTTGCCGCAAGCCCGAAAAGATGGTCGTAATGAGCACCGCATCAGGTAAAGTCGAAGCCGCCTTGCCGATCGGCATGGGCAATGATGCTGCCGGATTCGAGCGCGGCCATGCTTTCGCGAGTTGCGGTGATGGCACCCTCACCATCATCGACGAAAAGAGTGGCAGGTTTGAGGTAGAACAAACTGTGAAGACTGCTGCCGGTGCCCGTACCATGGGAATCGACCCCTCGACGCAACAGATCTTTCTGCCCACGGCTGAAATGCTTCCTGCCGCCCCCGGTCATCGCCCTCAACCCAAACCTGGCACGTTTGAGATGGTGGTCGTGAGCCGTTAACAATATCTGTCTTGAGGCGTGTGCGTGACACGGCCCGCATGCCTCTCTCGTTCACGCTAGATTTTCTTCCTGTTAGCGCCGATTCTAAAGTCGGGCTCATTTCTCCCATTGTTGCCGCAAATATGTTAACGTAAGTTCCGCATCCTTGCGAAGCAGCTCCATAGGGATCAGCGCGGTTTCAAGACGATTGTCTATACGGGTGTCTTTTGCAAACTCAACTCTGGCCTCGCAAACGCAGAGGACCGTTAGCACTTCGGACAAGCGATCAATCGCGGCGCACGCGATGCTACGATAGAATAGTGAATCGCCGGTTCCACACCTTCGTGGTAATTTCTGCCATGCTTCTAATGGCGCTCCCGCCGTTGTTCGAGCTTGTCGACAAATGGGACAATATTCCTGCGACAGGAAATGACACCGCGATTACACTGGTCGTGATTGGTGCATGCATTGGGTTGTGCCTCGTTTCGGGTTTTCTGATCGTCCGATTGGTCACGCTTCTTCTTTCACTCTTCATCGGAGTGCTGCCCGACATCGCACCTACTGCCCAACCGAACTCTTTCGGAGCCGACCATCTGCGGTTGCTCTTCTCACCTCCCTTGAGCTTCATCTCGCTCCGTATCTAGATCTCCCTAAGTTTTTCGAAGCGCGTTCGTATGCGCGTGTGCGGTAGCACGTGCGTATTTCTCTTCGAACTACGACTCGTGGGGGTTCTTGTGAGATTTCTTTCTTGCTCCTTAAGGAGCGAGCGATGGCTCGTTTCCAAATCAGGTGCCGTTGCGTCGGTCCTGGCTTTTCTCTTCAGCGTCGGTGTCGCAGTGGCGACCTGTCAGACTTCCGACCCGGACGTGATCACTGCCCAAACCCGCCAGCAAACATCTCGGCTGGAAGCCTTCGGCCAGGTTTCGCCGATCAACACCGTGACTGTAAGCGCTGCCGAGACAGGCGTGATTACAGGCTTGAAGATTCGGCCCGGCATGCATGTTCGCGTGGGCGAAGAATTGGCTCGTCTCAGCGGCCCTGGCATGGGAGCGCTCGTCCTCCAAAGCGAAGCGGATGTGCGGAACGCGCAATCGCAATTCGATGCAGCATGGAAATCGCTGGATATTGCGCGAAAGCAACTTCCTTCGCACCTGACTACCCGCCAGGCAGTACAGCAGGCCGAAAGCGCTGAGGCTCAGGCCCGGAGCGGTCTCGTGAACGCGCAGTCTCGGCTCAAAACACTTCGCCAGTTGATGACTATCTCATCTCCCGCGGACGGTACGGTGCTCCAACTCAGTAGCGCCGATGGCGCGTTGGTGAGCGCCGGTCAGCCAGTCCTGACGATTCAGCCGGCAAATGGACTATGGCTCGTCGCCGAATACTACGGCGCCGATTTGGCCGGAATTCATGTAGGAATGACTGGCCACTTTCAACCGGCGGATGGAGGCGTTCCGGTGAAGGTCAGGGTTGTTTCCATTCCCGGCACGCTCACGGCGGGTGGCGGCGAATCGATCGCTTTGGAAGCCCTTAATTCCAAGCACTCCTGGATCAGCGGCGAGGCCGGCACGGTGGCTCTCGATCTGCCCCCGCGCCAAATGGTTGCGATCCCAACTCGAGCACTGGTTCTGAATCAGGGCAAGTGGTGGGTAATGATCCATTCCGCGGCGGGAGATCGCGCACAGGAGGTGGTCGCGGGACCCACGCAAGGTTGGGACACCTTCATTGTGAGCGGAGTTGCACCCGGCACAAAGGTCGTGGTCAATAACGCTTACTTGCTGTTCCACGCAAGCGTTGCCGAACAGTTTCAGATTCCGGATTGAGCGCCATGACAGAGAACACTATTGTTCGCCGTTTGTTGATGCAGCCTCTCGTATGGGCTCTTGTTTATGGCTTTCTGATCTTCTATGGGCTCTACGCCTACTGGAAGATTCCGGTCGAGGTGCTGCCCCGCTTCAATTTTCCCGCGATCAGCGTCATCAGCCATGAGCCGGGAGCGACTGCGGTGGAGATGGAATCGCAAATCACCTGGCCGCTCGAAGGCGAGATTCAGGCCTTGCCCAATCTCGTGGACGTACGTTCCAGCATGGGAAATGGCCTGGTCGAAACGGATATCCGGTTTCGCGAAGGCACCGATCCCGAACAGGATTTGATGGCGGTCAACGGGGCTATCGATCGCGCCCGCGGCGAGATCCCACCTTCTGTTCATCCTTTCGCCGAAGTGATGGGAGCCGCGATCAATGAAGTAGCCGATTATAGCCTTGACATTCCCGCCGCGGATGACCCGGCCGAGGTGCAGCGCGCCGTCCGCGCCAATGTGGTATCCGCACTGCGTGCATTGCCCGGCATCTATCGAGTTGAGGTCTATGGAGCGGGCCAGGAGGCGCTATGGGTTCAGCCGGATCTTGCCGCCATGTACCGGTATGGCGTCCCGATTGCCTCGCTTGTTTCCGCGCTGCAACAATCCGTGGTGTTGCAGCCTGGAGGTTATGTTACCCAGGGACATCAGGACCTTTTCATCGAAGTGCGCAGTCTCCCCTCACACATTCAGGATCTGGAACAGATTCCGGTTCCAAGCGCCAATGGACCGATTCCGCTGCACGATCTGGCGCGCATTGTTCGCGGAGCCGTGCCAACGCTGAATGCTGCCCTCCTGGATAGCCGTCCAAGCGTAGCATTAGTCGTTTTCAAGCAGCCGGGGGCTTCCACGATTCCCGTCAGTGAGAGCGTGCAAAGGACATTGGCCGAAACGCTCAAGCAACTGCCCGCCGGAGTCAAGTGGGTCAGCATCTACGACCAGGGGCATCTGGTTCATATCGTCGGCGCCGACCTGGGAAGAAACCTGGTCATCGGCGGCGTGCTCGCCATCGGTGTTCTGGTGTGGGTTCTCGGCGGAGGACGCGGCATCTGGATTCTCGCGCTCAGTATTCCACTCTCGGTGCTGCTCGGCATCGCTTCCCTCTATGCCACCGGTCAGAGCCTCAACCTGATGACCCTCGGAGCGCTGACCATTGCGGTCGGCTTGCTGAGCGATGACGGGATCATTGTTCTCGAAAGCATCTACCACTGCTGGGAACAAGGGGACGAGCGATGGGCTGGTGTGATGCGGGGACTACGCGATATTGTCGGCCCGGACATTACAGGAACCTTTACCACGGTCTCGGTATTCATTCCATTGCTGTTTGTTGGAGGACTGGCGGGGCTCTTCTTCATTCCGTTTGCGCTCGCGATGACGATGTCGTTGTTGGCGTCGCTGTTGATCTCGATCAGCCTTATTCCCATCAGTCTTGGATTTCTCAAGGCCAAAGCTCGCACCAAGCAAACATCGGCAGGCCGTGCGCTCAATTATCTACGCAAGCAAAATGAGCGACTCTTCAACCTCGTTGCAAAACACCCGAAACTCAGTCTCGCCGCCTGCGTCTTGCTGTTGCTGGGCAGTCTGGCAGGGTTGGTGCTGGTGCCCATCAATTTTCTGCCTTTACCGAACGAGGGCGTGCTTCTCGAAAGCTTCACCCTCCCTCCTGGATCTTCTTTGCTCGAAACCGAACGCGTTGTCATGAAAATGACCCAGCGCATCGAGGCCGACCCCGCCGTGGCTCACGTATTCGCCCGCGTCGGCTCGTCCTCCAGCGGCGCCTACACCGAGCCGGCTTATGCAGGCGAGATTCAGATCACCATCAAGCCCAGTGTCAATGTGAACAGCCTCGACGAGATCAGCAATCGGATTCTCAAAGAGACTAAAACACAAGCCGTGCAGACTTCGATCGATACACCGACCATCGAGCGCGTTGGCGAAAGCTTGTCTGGTCTGCCACAGCCCTTCGTTATCGATGTCTTTGGCAGTGACATCGATGGATTGCGCAATCTGAGTCAGGCAATGGTTCAACGGCTTCGGCCCATTCCGGCACTCACCGGAATCTTCAATAACGACGGCTATCTCATCACGGAATTGCAGATTACGCCGAGAATCGCGGAACTTGCTGTCCGTCACATGACTCCGGCAGACCTCTACAGCCAGATTCAACCGCTTCTCAACGGCGAGATTGTTGCCGAAGTGCCAGAAGGCAATGTGCCGCTTGCTCTGTACGTTCGCATGGCTGGCGCCACCGATCAATCCATCGGCAATCTGTCGCGGTTGCCGATTCGAACCGACGGATGGACACCCTTGGGGCAGCTCGCGGATATCCGGATGGTTCCCACGCCGAATCAGATCCGCCATATCGATGGAGCGCGGGCGTTGGAGATCCTTGCCACCCCGACAGGACCACTAGGTAGTACCATCTCGTCTGCGCGCAAGGCACTAGCAGGACTCCAGATGCCTCCTGGCTACCGGTATCAATTTGGCGGCCTCTATCCACAACTTGAGAGCGCGGTGCTGGGATTGGCCGCTGCCGCAGTCGCGGCGTTTCTCCTCATGGTCGCGATCATGATCCTGCAGTTCGATGGCTTGCTTGTACCCGGCCTCCTGTTGCTGCAAATTCCACTCGCCTTCACCGGCGGCGCACTGGCACTCCTGGCGAGCGGCGTTGGTTTGAACGCGATTAGCCTGGTGGCTTTCCTCACGCTGGTGGGAATTGGTCTGAATCACGGTATCGTGCTTCTCTATCGCACGCGCCGCAATGAAGCCGAGGGGATGGCACCCGAGGAAGCGGTAAAAGAAGCCGTGCATGTGCGCTTCCGCCCCATCGCACTCACGACATTGACTGCCATTCTGGGAATGTTGCCGACGGCGCTTGGCTGGGGGCAGGGCGCAGCGCCCGAACAAGGGCTTGCCGCTGTGATTCTCGGTGGGATTCTGTGGAGCGCTCTGCTCAGCACCAATCTTCTGCCTGCACTCTACCTGCACATGCGCCGGCGGCAGATCGCAAAGGAGGGCCAGGCATGAGGGCGCAAATTCCAATCCCGCTGAAATTTTCGATTGTCATTTTGATCGCCTTCGCAATCGATGGCTGCGCAACTTACAAGCCTCGCGCTTTGCCGACCGCGCCGGATTTGGCCAGCAAGGTCGAACTCACGGTTCCCGCCAGCCAGCTTGACGTACCCGGACTGGAGCCCCACACGATTTCGCCGCAGGGACTCGATATTACGGCTGTAATGACGCTTGCCGTCCTCAACAATCCCGACTTAAAAGCGGCCCGTCTTCAGGCGAATGTTGCCCGAGCGCAGGTTCTTGAAGCCGGCTTGCTCCCGGATCCGCAATTCGGCGCAAGCTTCGCCGCTTCGGCTCTGAACTACGGCGGTGTGCTAAGCCTCAACCAGGACATCCAGGCAATCCTCACCCGCGGCGCGGCCAAAGCAGCGGCCAAAGCTTCACAGACCCAAGTCCACCTGAATATTCTCTGGCAGGAAATTCAGGTCGCAGAAAAAGCCCGCGAACTGTTCATTCAAGCGCAGAGCGATGATCGCCTCCTTGGGATTGTTAAAGCGAACCAGTCGCTCATCGCCGAAAACTATCATCGGGCCCAGGCTGCCATGGAACGCGGCGATGAAACCTCTACCACCGTCGCCTCCGACCTGATCCTAGTGAGCGACGCGGATGCGGCTCTCCGGCAGGTTCAAATCGATAAAAATCTCACGCAGCATGCACTGAATGCATTGGTTGGGCTCGATCCGAATGCAGAGCTCCACCTCGTCGGCCAAGCGCAACTTCAACCCTTGACGCGAGCGAGGCTCGAGCAAGCTGTTTCCGCCCTTCCTCACAGACGCGTCGATCTGCTGGCGCTCCAAGCGGGGTACCAAAGCCAGGAAGAGAACCTGCGCCGAGCGATTCTTGCCCAGTTCCCCTCATTGAGCGCGGGCGTCGACTTGGAACGGGACCCTATAGAAGGAGTGAATGCGGTCGGTCCCGAGGTGACGCTCACACTGCCCATCTTCAATCGCAACCGCGGCCAGATCGCCATACAACGTGCAACCCGCGACCTGCTCCGACAACAGTATCAGGCGCAATTGGACGCTGCGGCCAGCCAGGCGGACGAGATTTGGAAAGCGATCCAGATCATGACCGCGCAACTCAAGGACCTCGATGCACAGTTGCCCGAGCTAAAGAATACTGCGGTTCAAGCGGAACAGAGCCTGCACCAGAACAACCTCAATGCCGGGTTGTACGTATCGGCGCAATCGAACTTTTTCGCAAAACAGACTGAAGAGATTCGACTCCGGGCATCACTGGAGAATGCCCGGTCCACACTATCCACTGTGCTCGGATTGCCGATGGCTTCGCCCACACATTGATCAAATTCATCACGTGGTCTACTACAACAAAACTGGAGTTAAGAATGAAGCGATCCCGCCACTCGTCACCTATGATTCACTGCTGTCCCATTGGCATTACCTGCAAGCTTGCCGGTATTTCGGCAATTGCGTTGTGTAGTCTTCTGACTCGAAGCGCCGGAGCACAAAGCGCTGCCAACTTGCCGGATTCTCCGCTTGCGCACACAGTCGCAAGTATCTCTGCTCCTCAAACTGACTTTGAATACGATCCTGCAGCATCACCAAGATCCAAGACGGCA
>DAIDGW010000124.1 GCA_027452245.1 Acidobacteriaceae bacterium | reverse complement strand
CGCATCGCTGCCATCGGGCCCGCGACCAGAAAAGCCATCGAACAGTGCGGATTGAAAGTTGATGTTGTCCCCAAAGAATACGTCGCCGAATCCGTCGTCCGTAGCTTGAAGAATCGCGTGAAAGGGAAGCGCGTGCTGCTGGTTCGCGCCAAAGTGGCGCGCGACGTGATCCCGCGCGAACTGCGCAAAGCCGGGGCGCACGTGGATGTCATCGAAGCCTACGAAACCGTGGTGCCGCAGAGTTCGCGTACGCGACTGCGCTCCGCCCTGCGCGATCCCCAAAGGAGCCCGCACGTTGTCACGTTTACGAGTTCCTCGACCGTGCGCAACTTTGTCGAGCTCATAGGTTTAGGCAGAGATGCGTCGCACGGCCGCAAAGCGCTAATTGGCATTCAGTTCGCTTCTATCGGCCCCGTCACGTCCACGACTCTCCGCGAATTAGGACTGCGCGCCGATATACAGGCGAAAGAATTTACCATCCCCGGGCTGGTGCAGGCGATTGCGAAGGCCATGAAACCCCGAGACGCATAGATCGTTTGCGGCAGGACCGGCGCGCCGGGATGGCAGTCCAGTTCTCCTACTGCAGCGAGCAACCGCAATCTGCCGGGACCACGTGCGCCAGCAGGAAATCGGCCACGCGCTGATAGGCATCGATCTGGTTTTCCACCCGCGCAAATCCGTGGCCTTCGTTTTCGTAAATCTTGTAATCGACCGTCCCGCCGCGTTTCTTGATCGCCTCGACCACCTGCTCGGTTTCCGATTTCGGACAGCGCGGGTCGTGTCCTCCGGCAAGCAGCATTAACGGCGCCTTGATCTGGTCGACGTAGTTGATGGGCGAGCGTTCTTCATAAAGCGCTTTGTTCGTCTTGAGATCGCCCATGGTCGCCAGATCTGACTGCTGCAGTTCTGGATCTTCGTTCTCAATTTCCGTGAACCAGTTGACGAACGGCACGATGGGCACGCCCGCGGCCCACATGTCGGGAGCCTTCGTCACGGCCATCATCGTGAGGTATCCGCCGTAACTGCCTCCCATCACAGCAATCTTTTTGGGATCGAGGTGGCCGGTCTGCTTGATGAAATCAACGCCGGCGAGCACATCCTGCAGGTCGCCGCCGCCCATATCGAACAAATTCGCCTGCTGAAATTCTTTTCCGTACCCGGTCGAGCCGCGGTAATTCGGTGCCAGCACCATGTATCCGTAATTGGCCGCGAATTGGATGAAGCGGTTAAACGAATTCCGGCTTTGCGATGTCGGCCCGCCGTGAATGTACACGATGGCGGCATTCTGCCCGTTGCGCACCATGTTGTAAGGCACGTAGAGGAATGCCGAGATCGTAAACTTGCCGTCGCGGCTGGGATAATGCACGAGCAAGGGTTCGACCATATCTTCCGACCGCATGCCCGCCACCAGCGAGTGCGTGATCTGCTGCGACTTTCCACTGGCCAGGTTGTACACCCACAGGTCTGCGGGAGCGGTCGGGCCATCGTGGTTATAGAGCAGGCGCGATCCATCTTTGCTGAAGGCCGAAGGTGCGCCGGCAAGTTGGTTCACGCCCTTGGCGATCGGCAGCGCCGTGGATTTTCCGCCGGCAAGATCGTGCAGGTAAATGTCTTCATTGCCGTCCACATTGGCGCGGAAGGTAATCTGCTTGCCCTCGGGAGAAAATTCGCCGCCGTGAATTTCCCACTTGTCTTGGGTGATCCACGAAGTCTTTTTGCTCGCGATGTCCAGCACGCCCGCGTTGTCGTAGCCATTCGCCGCATTCGAAGTCAGCAGAACGTGCTTACCGTCAGGTGACAGATCATTCGCCACATAAATCTGTTCACCCTCATGCGGCGTCAGCAGCGTGCTCTTCCCGGTGGCTACATCGGCGACAAAGATGTTTGAATCCGTACCCTTGGCCTGCTCTTGCGTGTAGACGATGGACTTTCCGTCTTTCGACCAGATCGGATTCCAGTTGCGCTTGTCTTGCGGCGTGTTGGAGGTCAGGTGCTTCACGTCGCGCATGAGCGTGTCGAACACATCGATCTCGTAGGCCGCCGACGTCTTCGGCTTCACCAGGTATGCCAAATATCGCCCATTGGGAGACCATGTTGGCTCCATCTCGGCGATGTTGCGCGTGTTGGTCAGGTTCACCACGCGTCCGGTCTTGGGCGAGACCAGGAAGATGTCCCAGAGTTCGTCGCCATCATAATCCGACTGATACGCGATCCATTTCCCATCCGGCGACCACGCGGGTGCGGTCTGGCGCTGATCACTGACCGTCAGTTGCGTCGGCCATCCGCCTTCGGAGGAAACCAGCCATATGTTGTTGCGTCCGCTCATGTTGGAGACGAAGGCGATCTGCTTGCCGTCCGGAGACCAGGTCGCGCGCCCCACCTGCCGCGTCATGTAGAGCTTTTCGATGGTCAGACTCTTGGGTTCGACGTCGGCGTTAGGCTTCGAGGAAACCTTCTTCGCATCGGTGATGGCTTGCGGGGTCGGCAGGGTCTGGGCGCTTATACCGGCAACGAACGTGGTCATAAGTACGACGATAGTAAACCAGGCAGTGCACATGATTCCTCAGGCTACGTGCGGAAAAGAAAAAGTGTAACAAAAGCTGTTCTCCCCCTGATCCTCCATGCTTTTCTTTGGCGAATCTTGTGTTTCATCCCGATCGGGGCCAACCGTTCTTTGTGCTAATGGCAGCAAGGGATCTAGCGTTCCACGGCCATGCTAGACTCACGCTGGCATGACCATCGACCAGGCCCAGCGCGACGTCCGCTTCGTCTTTCTCGGAGGATTCCCCGGCCAGTCCGTCTCCAGCCTGATCTGGTTTGCCTCCGCTGCACTCGCCACCTGGAAATCGTCGCGATCTGCCATACTCGTTCTAGTCTTCGGGGGCATGCTCATTTTCCCATTGTCGCAACTTGTCCTGCGCCTCATGGGCAAACCAGCATCCCTCCCTAAGGGACATCCCTTGAACGCGCTTGCCATACAGATCGCCTTCATCGTTCCGCTCAGCCTGCCACTGATCGGCGCGGCCACACTGCACCGCCTGAACTGGTTTTATCCCGCATTCATGATCGTCCTGGGGACGCACTACCTTCCCTTCGTTTTCCTCTATGGAATGCGGCAGTTCGCCGTTCTGGCCGCCCTGTTGATCGGCGCCGGGGTGACCATTGGACTTTATCTGCCGCACACCTTCTCCCTCGGTGGATGGTTCACCGCCGTCGTGCTCTTCGCATTTGCCTTTCTGGGATTAAACTCGGTTCGCTCCAGCGCCGCTGCCCGCTGAAATCGCGGCAGCGACAAGCCAATCCGTTTACTCCCCCGAGCCTTCCAAACCACCCTCCCCTGTGATCCCAATCACAAATACCGCCCACCCCTCCGCGCTAGAATCCGCCTCGATGACTTAGTGATCAGTCGGAATGCTGAGCAAGCTGGTTTTGCGCAGCGCAGAATCTGCGCGACCCGCTCAATGCGTCGCGATGCTTCAGCTGCAATAGCGCGCATTTGGATCGTTTCCTTTTCAGACTGACCACTGGAGTGCAACGCCACCGGAGGCCCGCTTGTCACAACAACTCTTTCAGGACATGCGTCAGAGCATCATCGATGGTGCGCCCGAGCGCGCCGCGTCCCTGGCGCAAGCCGCGCTGACCGACGGCGTCGATCCGCTCGATGCCATCAATCAAGGCTTCGCCGCCGGAATCACCTTTGCCGGAGATCAATTCGGCAAAGGAGAGATGTTCCTGCCCGATCTGTTAGCCTGCGCCGAGGCTATGCAGAGCGCGGTCAAAATTCTCGAACCTGAAATGTTGAAGCGCGGCTCGCAGCGCGAAACCCTTGGCAAAATAGTCCTGGGCACCGCCAAAGGTGACATCCATGACATCGGGAAAAATCTCATCGCAACTATTCTCTCCGCTCATGGATTTCAGGTTTTCGATCTCGGCACCAGCGTGACTCCCGAGCGCTTCGTCGCGAAAGCACGGGAAGTCGATGCGGACCTCGTTGGCATCTCCGCGCTGCTCACCACGACCATGGCCGGACAGAAGGCGGTCATCGAAGCCCTGGACCAGAGCGGATTGCGCCCGCGGGTGAAAGCCATCATCGGAGGCGCTGCCGTCACCGCCAAGTGGGCCGCCGAAATTCGCGCCGACGGCCATGCCCGCAACGCCATCGACGCCCTCGACCTCGCTCGCAGGCTTGTCGCCAAAGCAGGCGCAGCATGAGGCCCGGAACCCAACTCCTGTCGCCCGATCTGATCGACCGCATTCTGCGCGAAGCCTTCCACCTGATCATGAACCCCGGCGTGCGCGTGGGCTCGCCCGCTGTCATTGAATTACTCCAGGACGCCGGAGTCGGAGTCCGCGACGGTGTCGCCCATTTGCCGGAACTTCTGGTTCTGCGTTCGATCGCCACCGCGCCGAAGAGTTTCTATCTTCACACCCGCCGCGGCGAAGCCGTCGTGCACTACGGCGGAGATGACGTTCATTTCGATCCCGGTTCCTGCTGCGTGAACATCCTCGATCCCGAGACACTCGAAGCGCATCCCGCCGAAACCCGCGATCTTGTGCGGATTGTCCAAGTCGCCGAGGCTCTGCCCCAGTTCGCCGCGCAATCCACTGCCGTCGTTTGCAGCGACGCCCCCAGCGAGATCGGAGACCTCTACCGCCTCTTCGTCGTACTCCAGCACTCCGCTAAGCCCATCGTGACCGGATCATTTTCCGCCCCCGGGCTCAAAGGCATGATCGATCTGCTCGCCGCCGACTCCGGCAGCCACGAAAATCTTCGCGCCAAGCCGCGCGCCATCTTCGATGTCTGCCCGTCGCCGCCGTTGAACTGGTCGGAGTTCGGCGCTCACAACCTGCTTGATCTCGCCCGCGCCGGAGTTCCCGCCGAGATCGTCTCCATGCCGCTCGCCGGAGGCACCGCCCCCGTCACCCTCGCCGGTTCGGTCACGCAGCACGCCGCCGAAGTTCTTGCCGGAATCACGCTTCATCAACTCGCGTGTCCCGGCGCTCCCATCGTCTGGGGAGGCGCTCCCGCCATCTTCGACATGCGCACCGGGGGCACGCCCATGGGCGCCGTCGAAACCGCCATGCTCAACATGGCCTGCGCGGAAGTTGGGAAGTATCTCGGCATGCCTACCCACGGATATCTGGTCGCCACCGACTCGAAATTCGTCGACGCTCAGGCCGGAGCCGAGAGCGCCCGCTCCGCGCTGCTGGGCGCGCTCACCGGCATTAACATGATTTCCGGGGCCGGCATGCTCGAATCGCTGGCCTGCCACAGCGTAGAAAAGTTGGTGATCGACGCCGAGTCGATCGCATCGGCGTTTCGGCTGGTGCGCGGCATCGAAGTGCGCGGCGAAACTCTGGCCACCGCCATGTTCGCAGAAACCGGACTTTCCGGAGAATTTCTAAAGCTGAAAGAAACCCGCGCCTGGTTCCGCGACGAGCAGCAGCTTCCATCCGCCGTGATCGATCGCAGCGCCCGCGGCTCCGAGCCGCCCAGCGATTCCTGGACTCGCGCCCGCGCGCGCGTGGAAGAAATTCTGGAGAAGCAGCAGGCACCTGCGCTGCCTTCCGACCTGCTCCGCAAATTTCAGGCGATCCTCGACCGCGAATCCGAACGCGCCGGCGTCAGTAAACTCTGCCTCACGTACTGAACTCCCGCAGAACTCCGGCGTCAAGCAAAGATGCCGTCATCTCGAGCGGAGGCGCTTTCTCCAGGCGAAGCGAGAGATCTCCTGCTCCCCTGCCGCATCCGGTCAGCCCGGAGAACTGGCCGCGCCATGATTTAGGCCGGGCGCAGGCCCATTCAATCCCGGTTTTCGCTTGAGTGGGCAAGTCGCGTTCACCGCATGAATCTTGGCCCCAGCAACCCGCCTGCTCCGTCCTGCACGAAGTGCGCGATCATCCCCGGACGCAGGCTCTTCCGCCACTGCGCCATCAGTCCGAACAGGATGCCGAAGACGGCGATCATTAACATATATTTCCAGCCCTGGTATCCGTGGCCCAGTCCAAACGCGATGCCTTGCAAAACGATGCCGCCCACCATGCCCGACATGGCGGCGAACTGCCGCTGCAGATATCCGCGAAAAATCAGTTCCTCGCAAAATCCCGCGGTGGCGCACATCAGCAGATAAACCGCGATCTCCGCCGGACCGTGCGGAAACAAATTGCGGATCGCCGCGTTAGGATGCGCCTTCAACAGGTGCTGTAACCCATTCAAAATCACGCCCGAGATAATCAGGAACGCAATCGCCAATCCCAAGTCGCGCAAGAAGTCGAGCGCCCGCGTCCAGCGTCCGGCAACCAAATCGCGCACGCGGACCCCGCGGCTTCTCAGGCCATACGCGATGAAAGCCACGATCGCCCATTCCACCACCATCACCAGAATGTAGCCGCCCACGCGTTTATGCGTAGCGACGAAGGGCATGCTGTTCGAGCGCGCTCCCGCGAACGAGAGCCCGAACACCGCCAGCAGCACCACGACCGTATGCCACGCCGGGGCAATCGCGCTGAGCGACGGCGTATTTGTCGCAACTAAGTTCGATGATTCCATCACTCCCTCCGAGTCTATTTGCGCGAGAGCCAAAAGAACCAGATTAAGAGGCCTGTGCCAGGAAGACCAAGGATCACGCCAAACAATGCTAACGACACCGAGTGTTCGTGCAGATAGGCAAGTACGAAATCGGCAAGTCCACAGAAGAGGAATATGGCAATGACCGCCTTTCCCGAAAGCTTGGCATGGTGAGTTGCCGGTTCATCGTGGCCCGTGGATGCAACTAGAGAAGCAGCCGGGTGCAGGATCGCTCCACACTTCGGGCAGAAGAGACGGTCCGCGGCGGCAGATGCGCCGCATCTGCTGCATACGCTGTTAGCTGGTTCACTCATCCATGCGCATCTCTGATCGGCTCAGCCTCGATCACACTTCGGAGCCCCTCCGCCCCTCCCCCTTCACGCTCTTAGCTCTTCTCCCTCTTCCTTGCGAAATACAGAAAGATCGGCACGCCTGCCAGGATCACCGCGACGCCCACCGCCGAGTTCACCAGGTTTTCCGTGAACGTGTAATAGAGCAGCACCGCTGACGTAATCACGAACAGCGCGGGTACCGCCGGATATCCCCACATGCGATACGGCCGCGCTGCCTGCGGTTCCCGCCGCCGAAACACAAACACCGTGCTGCCCGCGATCATGTAGAACAGCCATTCGGCGAAGATCGTCAGCGAAAACAGCTGGCGGAAGTTTTCGCCCACCAGCAGCAGCGCGATCGACAGCACCGCCTGCACCACGATCGCGGCTGACGGCGTGTGAAAGCGCGGGTGCACATCCGCCAACTGGCGAAAGAAATAGCGATCGCGTGCCATGGCGAATGGCACGCGCGCCCCGCTCATAATCGTTCCATTCAGCGTCACCAGCATCGAAATCGCCATGCCGAACGAAACGATGCTCGCGCCCATGTGCCCCATCACCGCCGCAACCGCATCCGACGCCGGACGCGCCGACGCCGCAATCGCGCTCGCCGGCATCACATACTGCACTCCCGCATTCACCAGTACATACAGCAGTCCAACGATGGCCACGCCTGCGATCAGCGCGATCGGAATGCTTCTCTCCGGACGCTTGATTTCCCCCGCCACCATGTTCAGGTCGTTCCAGCCGTCATACGCCCACAGCGCCGCAACCAGCGCCGCCATGAATCCCGCCATTCCCGCCTTCGCTCCGCTGAATGAAGTCGCGAAGTTGGCCCAGCCCCGGCCCGCGACGCCAAATCCTCCGAAGCAGATCACCACGATTCCCAGGATGATCGCCACCTTCAGCAGCGTGAACACCAATTGGAACTCGCCCGCTTTCTTGATGCCGATGTAGTTCAGGAACGAGATCAGGACCGCGGCCGCAATCGCCACCAGTTGTCCCCAGGTCACGGCCAGCGGAGACGAAATGATCTTCACCGAGAAAAAAGAAAACACCGAAAATGTGCCGAGGATCCGCACCAACCCGGTGACCACCGTTGCAATCGAGCCCGGCTTGGCGATCACGAACCACGTCCAGCCGTAAAGAAATCCTGCCATGGGACCATAGGCGTCTCGGACGTACACATATTCGCCGCCGGCGTACGGCTTCATCGCGCCTAGTTCCGCGTAAGTCAGCGCGCCGAAGAACGACAGCAACCCGCCCACGATCCACGCCAGGTAGACCAGCCGCGCCGATCCGACCGCCTGCATCATCTCCGCGGGAACCAGGAAGATTCCGCTGCCGATGATCGTTCCCACCACCACCGCGGTGGCGTGGCTGACGCCCAGCTCCCGCGAGAGCTCGGCTTTCCCCACTCGTTGATCGGATACAGTCGCCATCGCTATTCCATATTGCCCGTAAACGTCGCTGTCAGAGAAGAAGTCGGCTGCAGTATACGACAACCGATTCGTCCCTCCGGAAACAGCGGCTGGCCTCTGCAAACTGCCTGTCCCGTCAGGGATTTGCTGTAGCCCGGCCGGCAAGTTACTGGTGTGCTCAATCCCCTGGCGGGGCGACCCTCATCGAATTCCTTGTGGGATGGAGGTGGAATGTTTCTGGCGAGCTGTCTTGTCTCCCAATCTTTTCTCAGAACCCGAAAGCACGCCGCGCTGGCCTGGCAACGAAAATTCCTGAGGCCCCATATCAAGTTCGGATCGCTCCGTCAGTACCTTCGAACGCGGCACTGGCCAGCCATCCGATACCGAACGTCACCGCGGTTCCGATCATGACCCACCACGTCCACGCCACGCGCGTGCCCAGCCACAAATAAAGTTCGGCCGCGAAGCCGAACACCATGCCGAGCATCGCTCCCGCCTGATTCGCGCGGCGGGTCAACACGCCCAGCAGAAATACGCCCAGCAACGCACCGTACGCGATCGAGGCAATCTGCAAGCCCACCTCGACCACGCGCCCCGCTTTGTGCAACGCCACAATGGCCAGGGCAAACAATACCAGCGCCCAGAGGAACGTCGAAAATCGCGAGAGCCGCATGCGCCGCCGCTCGTCCGTCTGCGGACGGAACCGCACATAAAAATCCATAATCGAACTCGACGACAGGGAATTCAGCGCCGCGCTCAGGTTCGACATCGCGGCCGCCAGGATCGCCGCAATCAGCAGTCCCGAAATTCCGTGCGGCATGCGCGTCACGATGAACGTGGGATAAATCCGGTCCGAAGTCCCGAAATTTGCCGAAGGCACGCGGTAAAACGCCCACAGCATCACCCCGACAATCAGGAATAGCGCGAACTGGAACAGAATCGCCACGCCGCTCGACAGCAGGGCCATTACCGACTGCTTCTCGCCGCGCGCCGCCAGCAGGCGCTGCACGATAAGTTGATCGGTGCCGTGGCTCGCCGTCGTGAGAAATGCGCCGCCAACCACGCCCGCCCAGAATGTGTAAGGAACCATTGGGTTCGTGCTGAAATTGAACATCTGCAGCTTGCCCGGATGTGCGGCCAGCGCATGGATCGTCGGCCATCCCCCCGGAACCAGGTGCAGAATCGTTACCAGCCCCACCAGCGTTCCGCCGACGTAAATCACCGTCTGCACTACGTCGGTCCAGATCACCGCCGCCAGTCCGCCCTCAAACGTATAGATCAGCGTCAATATGGTGATGATCGCAATCGACGCCACTTCGCCCGTCCCGATCGCGATCGACACCACGATCGACACGGCATACACGCGCACCCCTTCCGCCGCTGCCCGCGTCACCAGAAATAAGCCGGCGGTCAGCGACCGCAGCTTGCTGCCAAAGCGCTTTTCAATGAGTTCGTACGCAGTATAGAGTTCTCCGCGAAAATAGTGCGGCAACAGCACGAAGCTGATCACCACGCGTCCCACGATGTATCCCAGCACGACCTGCAGGAACGCGAGATTCGTGTCGTAGGACAGCCCGGGGATGCTGATGATGGTCAGCGTGCTGGTTTCCGCGGCGACAATCGAGAGCGCGATCGCCCACCAGGGAATGTCGCGTCCGGCCAGGAAATAATCGCGCAGCGACCGCTTCCGCTGGCGGAAGTGCAGCCCAAACAACGTGATGCCCGCCAGGTACAGCGCGATAATCAGAAAATCCAGCCGGTTCAGTCCCATGCCGAGTGGTGTGAATGTTGCGCATCAAAAGTCATCGTTCATCCGATCCCAGCGCGTGTTTGTGTGCGAAAGATCCATGCATTTCATCTCACCCACCATGACGCCACGCGTTCCCAGCCGCGCAGCGGCGGCATTCATAGCCCCGCGCGTCACTGGGGGGTGAGCGTCGCCATCGAACGCAAGTCCCACCATGGACGGCATTCACACCACCTTCCGCGCCACACTCTCCGCCGGATCGTACGTCTCCGACGAGATTGCCGCAAACCATAAAACGCCCTCGCCATCATTCCGCAACGCATGCGACGCGCCCGGCTCGATCGTGATCAAAACCGCGCCTTCGCCATCGAACTCCCGCTGCTGCAACGAGGTCCCTTCGCCCTCATCCCAATGAAATGACCCGCGCGCTCCCGGCATCACGACGATCGCCTCTCTGCGCCGCAGATGATAGTGATTGCCGCGAACGCTTCCCGTCTTGATCGAGGCCACGTGCACGTCCGCCATACGACCCACAAACGCCAGCGCTTCCGCCGGGATGCTGAAGCTGTAGCCGCGCGCGTCGCCGTGATCCGCCAATTCGACAATTCGGACTTTCCGATTCATAAAGTTTGGTCCTTACGATTATCGCCGCACACCCCGCCGCCTGCGAGTGCAACTCTAAGAACGTCCCGCTCGCGACTCAGGGCTCATCATGATAGAACTACTGCGTGCCTTACTACCTTGGCATCGATGGCGGCGGGACCAAGACCACCTGCGCGCTTGGCGACGATCATCGCCTGCTCGCTACCGCCGGCGCCGGACCGAGCAACGTGGTGCGCGTGGGCGAAGCACAATCGCGAGAGTCGCTGCTCAGATGCGTGAACGAAGTCTGTTCCTCGGCGGGAATCACCGCGGCCCAGATCACGCGCGTCTGCATCGGAGCCGCCGGAGCCGCCAGTCCGGAAATTTCCGCCGTAGTGCGGCGCATTCTGGCCACGATCGTCCCGTGTCCCAGCGCGGTCGTCGCCGATTCGGAAATCACGCTGCAAGCCGCTTTTGCTGATGGTCCCGGCATCATTGTGATCGCCGGAACCGGCGCCATTGCCTATGGCCGTAACGCCCAGGGCGAAACCGCGCGCGCCGGCGGCTGGGGATTCGCCATCTCCGATGAAGGTTCGGCGCATTGGATCGGGTGCCACGCGATCGCCGAACTCTTCCGCGCACACGACCGCGGCGAACTCTTGTTCGAGCAGGGAAGTGTGCCTGGCCATCCCTTCGCTTCCGCCATTTTCCAGAAGTGGGGACTCCATTCCGTCGGAGACCTGGTTCGCGCCGCCAACGCCACGCCCGCGCCTGATTTTTCCGCGTTGTTTCCCATCGTGCTTTCCTGTGCCGAAGCCGGAGATGCCATCGCCTACAAAGTTCTCACCCAGGCTGGACCGGAACTTTCCGCCATCGCCGCCATCGTGATGGAGCGCCTGTTTCCCGCTTCCGCCGACAAGGCTCCCTTTCAAACCTCCGTCCCGGTGGCCATGGCCGGGGGCGTCTTTCGTCACTCCGCCCGGGTACGCGAGGTTTTTTACAATGAACTTCGGCGCCGCGATGACCGCGTGTCGCTGCATCCCGAGGTCGTCGATCCGCTCGCGGGTGCGCTCGAACTCGCTCGCAAACAGCCATAAGCGGCAAATTGGAATCGGGCAGGAGTTCGCGCCGGGCGAACAGCTTAACGACAAAATGGATTTCGACGACGTTCAACCTGATCAGCAGGTCTCAAATGCGGGGCAGCACGCATCAGAAGAAGACTTCGAGCGCGCCTCCGATCCCGCGCTCTCCGAAGATCTTGCCCTGGCTCTGCTGAAACGCGCCGATCTTGCCGCCGAAGCTCTGGAAGCGCTGTTCCGGAACGCGAGCGTGAGCAAGCTGCGCAAGGTGAAGATGGCGCTGGCTTCCCATTTGCACACGCCGCGGCGCATTGCGCTGCAACTGATCCGCGACTTCTACAGCTTCGATCTGATGCAGTTTGCCTTGACGCCGGTCGTTCCCGCCGACTTGAAGCGCGTGGCCGATGAACTGCTAGTGGCGCGGCTCTCGTCGATTTCTCTGGGAGAGCGCATCTCGCTGACTCGACGCGGATCGGCGGCTGTTGCCGCCGCCCTGCTGCTCGACAAAGAAGCCGCCGTGTGGCGGCCGGCTCTGGAAAATCCGCGCCTCACCGAAGCCGCTGTCGTCAAAGTTTTGTTGCGCCCCACGGCCAGCGCCGCTCTTGTAGAAGCTGTCTCGCATCATTCCAAGTGGAGCGTGCGCCCGGAGATCCGCAGCGCCCTGCTCCGCAATGACAAGACTCCGCTCGCCCGCATTCTCGAGTTCGCGCGCAGCATGCCGCCGGCACAATTGCGCGACCTGCTGCACAATTCCCACTTGCCTGAAACGGTGAAGCGCTATTTGAAGAAGGAACTGGAATCGCGAGGCTCAATCACTCGCGCGTCGAGAAATGCCGGCTAGCCCGGCGATTCGTTGAGGCCCGTGCTTTTTCACGCACGATCGTAATCTGCCGCGCCTACGCCGCTCTTCCTACAATCGGCAATCATGCGTGAATACTGGCAAGCGATCGTCGACCGGCCGTGGAAGCCGGTGTCGCGCATTGAAGTTGCGGGATGGCTCGTCTTCTACACAGCCTTTCTCTTTTATGCTTTCCACGCGCATGGTGGATTCCTGATCATCGATTTCGCCAACCTGGTTGCGCACGAAGGCGGACACAACCTGTTCGGCTGGTTCGGCGCCACGCTCGGGCTCTGGGGAGGCACGCTACTGCAGTGGCTGGTCCCATTTCTGCTGGCGGCGTATTTCTTCCGCCAGCGCGAAACGTGGGAGTCCTCGCCCACGATACGAAAATCGCCGCCGTGGTTCGCCTGCTCGGCTGGTGCGGCATGCTGGCGTGCGTCATCTGGCTCGCGCGCCGTGGCCAACCGCGTTATGAGCAGCGTGGCGTATTTCTCGCCTCCATCAGCACGTGAGGATCTTCGACAGAGCGAATTTTCTCGCAATCTGCAGCTATGTCCTGTGACGTAGAATAATCCGCTGCTCAGGGGGATTTATGAAATCGCTGCTGCTTCCTTTCTCCGGAATGGTTCTTATCTCGGTGTGCCTGCTTTCCACCACGCATCCGCGCGCGTCCGCTATCTCTTCGCAGGAAAATGTCGAGACGCTGCGCAAACTCGAAGGCGAATTCATGCAGGCCGCGGCCAACCGCGGTTCCGCCGGATATCTCTCCTACTATGCCGAAGATGCCGTCGAGGTCCCGAATGGCGCTCCGCTCATCGAGGGTAAGGCGAACATCGCCAGGACGATGGGCTTCCTCGACAACAAAGACAACCGCCTTAGCTGGACTCCCGTCGGCGGAGATGTCTCTTCTTCTGGCGACCTGGGCTACACCTACGGCACCTATGAATTTCATTCCAAAGGCAAAAACGGTGCCCCGATTGTCGAACACGGCAAATACACCTCAATCTGGAAAAAGCAGGCCAACGGCAAATGGAAGGTCGTCCTCGACATGGGAAACGCCAGCCCGAAGCCCTGATTTCCCGCTAAGTCCTTGCCTGTCATATAGAAAAAGCTAATGTACATACATATCTATAGCTATAATGACGTACGCTTTCGATGCTAGGCCCCTTTGTAGCCCCGTAGGGCGATTTGCCGCTGCATTTGACCTCCGGGAAGGCCGAGCCAGAGCCCGTCGCTCCTGGGGGCCTTAGAAGCTCCGCAATGGGCATTTTAGGCAAGGTTCTGGTGGCGCCTCGGCCTGAAAAGTACAGTGTACGTACAAATATAGCGGTACGCTGAGCCCTTTCAAATGCCGAACGATCAGCAGAATCAATTACTTAGTGAAGTGATTGCGGATGGCTTCCGCCTGCGTGCGGGTGACGACCGCCGATAACGCCGCGGCATCCGCCTGCCTCACCGCCTGTACGCTCCCGAAATGTTCCAGCAGGCGGCGGGTGGTGCTGGCGCCTACGCCGGGAATTTCCAGCAGTTCGGTGGAACGGTCGCGCATCTGCCGGCGCTTGCGATGGAAAGTTACGGCAAAGCGGTGCGCCTCATCCCGAATCATTTGAATGAGATGCAGCACCGGCGAGTGATGATCGAGCGCGATGGGATCTTTCTCTTGCCCATAGACGTAGAGAATCTCTTCCCGCTTCGCAATCGAGGCCAGCGGCTGGTTGATGATTTCGATCGACTCCAGCGCTGCGGCGGCGGCGTGGAGCTGGCCGAGTCCTCCATCGATCAGCACCAGGCTCGGCATCGGCTTTTCTTCCTGCTGCAGGCGCTTGTAGCGGCGCGTCACTACTTCGCGCATGGAAGCGAAATCATCCACGCCATCGACGGTGCGGATGATGAACTTGCGGTAATCCGACTTCTTCATCTTGCCGTCTTCCCATACGACCATGGAGGCCACGGTTTCCGCGCCCTGGATGTGCGAGATGTCGAAGCATTCGATGCGCCTGGGAAGTTCCGGCAAACTCAGCACTTCCTGTAATTCTTCCTGGATGCGGCGGGCATTGGGCTTGAGCACGCGGAAGCGCTGATCGTACGACTGCTTGGCATTGTTGCCCGCGAGATCGATCAGCGAACGCTTATCGCCGCGCAGGGGCACGATGATGTGCACGCGCCCAATACGCGGGTTCGTACCCGCGATCTGTTCCGAGAGCAATTCTTCGAGCTCTTCGCGATCTTCGAAATCTAACGGAACGTACAGATTGCGCGGGACATACGGTTGCCCGATGTAAAGCTGCTTGAGCAGCGCCGAGAAAAACTCTCCGGGATGAAACAGTTGCTGGCTGCTCTTGTCATTTTGTGAATCGCGTCGCTCCGCAGGATCTATGGATTCGCTTGCACTATCGGCGTCGCATAGAAGATGCGCTAATCCTTCGCCTGGCTCAGGAGGACGGCCAGAGGTGTCGGGGAAAGCGAACTCCGGCAGATCCTCCCAGAAGAATTCGCGGCGGTCGACCATCTTGCCGCCCCGCATGTGAAACAGATTCACAGCCAGCATGCCATTTTCGTAGTGATATCCAAAGACGTCGGCGTCGTCACCTTCGGCGGCGGCCATGCGCTGGCGCTCCTGCAATTGTTCGACGGTCGAGATCAGATCGCGATAGCGCGCCGCGCGTTCAAACTCTTCCGATTCCGCGGCTTGCTCCATGCGCGCCCGGAGAGATTTCGCCAAGTCCGTGGGCCGCCCTTCCAGAAACATCTTCACGTCGCGTACTGCTTCCTGGTACACGTCGGCAGTCGTAAGTTCCTGAACGCACGGGCCTAAGCAGCGGCGGATGTAGTACTGCAAACAGGGCCGCGGATGAAAGCGCGTGAGGTCGACCTTGCAGGAGGGAATCAGAAAGTTACGATGCACCAGGTCGACGATACGGTACGCGAGGTTCGCGGGGAAGTAGGGACCGTAATAAGCGCTGCCGTCTTTGCGCAGGCGGCGGGTGACGTAAACGCGAGGGAAGCGCTCGGCCAGGGTCAACTTCACGTAGGGATAGGTTTTATCGTCGCGCAACAGGATGTTAAAACGCGGCTTGCGTTGCTTGATCAGGTTGTTTTCGAGGGCGAGGGCTTCCTTGTTGTTGGCGACGACGATGTAATCGACATCGACGGCCTCGCGGACGAGGGTGCCCGTCTTGGCGTCGGACCAGCGTCCTTCATGAAAATAGCTGGAGACGCGGCTTCGCAGGTTCTTCGCCTTCCCGACGTAGATGATCTCGCCCTCGGCGTTCTTGTAGAGATACACGCCAGGTTCGGTCGGGATGGTGCGAATTTTCTGCTGCAGGTCCATGAAAACGGTGGAGTTCCCATTCTATTCGATGAGAGTAGGGCAGATGGCGGTGCGAGTTCAGGCGATTCTCGGGAACTTAGCGTCGCGCTCCGTCTACAATGTCAGCGTATCCTCCCAGTTTGAGCAATTCTTAAAGCAGACGAGGACTCGCGGCTGCCATGGCCACAAATGCACAAATGGTGACGCGCAAGATTGCGTCGGTGAATCCGGCGACGGGCGAGGTGCTGCGCGAATTCGATTGCGTATCGAGCGGCGAGGTCCACGAGGCGGTGGGCCGGGCGCGCGAAGCGCAGATGGACTGGCAAAATCGCGGCCTGCCGGAGCGCCTCGGGATGCTGCGCAAATTTCAGCGAATCCTGCACGCCCGAAAGAATGAAGTTGCCGAATGTATCACGCGCGAATCGGGCAAGCCAGTGTCTGAAGCGCTGGTCACAGAAGTTTCGGTAGTGCTCGATGCGGTGCGCTTCCTTATCGAAAACGCGCACGGCGTGCTGCAAGACGAGCCGATTCCGCACGGAAATCTGGCTACGCGACTGAAGCGCGGAAAGTTGGCGCGCGCACCTTATGGCGTAATTGGAATCGTTTCTCCCTGGAACTATCCGTTCTCGATTCCCGCAACCGAGACGCTAGCCGCTCTGGTCGCGGGAAACACGGTCGTCCTGAAGCCCTCGGAACTGACTTCGATGGGCGCAATGGAACTGCAGTCCATGTTGCGGGCGGCGGAGATTCCCGAAAATGCTTTTCAGGTCGCGGTGGGGGATGGCCTAACCGGATCGGCACTGGTGGCGTCGGAAATCGACAAACTGGTCTTCACCGGCAGTGTGGCGACAGGAAAACGCATTGCCGCAGCGGCGGCCGAACGCCTGTTACCGGTCGTGCTCGAATTGGGCGGCAAGGATCCGATGATCGTTCTCGACGATGCCGATCTTGACGTTGCCTCGAGCGCCGCGGTCTGGGGAGCGTTTGTCAATGCCGGACAGGCTTGCCTTTCGGTGGAGCGCTGCTATGTGCATCGTGATCTCTATCGCAAGTTTCTCGAGCTGTGCGTGGAGAAGGTGAAGGCGCTGCGCGTCGGCAACGGCATGGATCCCGAGACCGAGGTCGGTCCGCTGATTACAGAGCGGCAGTTGCGCCTGGTTGAAGCGCACGTGCTCGACGCCAAGCAGCAGGGCGCTCGCGTGCTGGCGGGTGGAGAGCGGCTGACCGGCCTCGGCACGAACTTCTATGCGCCGACGATTCTGGCCGATGTGAGTCACGACATGCGGGTCATGCACGAAGAGACGTTCGGTCCGGTGCTGCCGGTGACCAGCTTCGAGACGGAAGAAGAAGCCGTGACGCTCGCCAACGATTCGCTGTACGGGCTGGCGGCCAGCGTGTGGACCGGCGACAGCAGGCGAGGAGAAAGACTGGCTCGGCAGATCCACGCGGGGACGGTCATGGTGAACGATGTCGTCTCTTGCTTCGCCATCAGCGAAGCGCCGCACGGGGGCGTGAAAGCCAGCGGCATCGGACGAACTCATGGCCGCTTCGGGCTGCAGGAGATGGTTTGGCTTAAATATATCGATACGGACCTGATGCCGAAGATGAAGAAGTCCTGGTGGTACGGCTATGGCCCGGCCTTCCGGCAGCAGATGGAAGGTTTTGTCGACCTGCAATTCGGGCGCGGACTGAGCGCGCGGCTGCGGGGTGCGATCGCCGCGATTGGCACCGTATACCGCAAAAAGCTCTAGCCGCGTCCTCTTCAACCGAAAATCCAGAGTAGACCTTAGATCCTGCCTAAGGCGTTTCCGGCAGAAGCGGCTCTAAGTCCTTTTCCCGGCAAACTTCGCAGTGCTTCGCGAATCGAAAAAGCCGGAGGACGAGCCATGATCACCAAGGTTCAGATAGTCACAGGCGTTTTATGCCTGTGTGTTGGAACGTTTGCTTTTGCCGGCAGCAACGAAAAGAATGCCAGCACGGAGTTGCAGCAGGCTACCCAGGTTATCGATCAGATGCATTCTCAGGGCGCGGATAAAGCGATCCCGAATGATGTGCTGGAAAAGGCGAAGTGCGTCGCCGTGATTCCCAAGCTTGTCAAGGGAGCATTCGTTATTGGCGGCGAGCACGGAACGGGCGTCGCGACGTGCAAAACGAGCGAAGGAACATGGAGCGCGCCGGCGCCGTTTGCGTTGTCGGGAATCAGTTGGGGTCCGCAGATTGGCGGGACCAGCACCGACCTGGTGATGTTCATGATGAATAATCAGGCCATGACTGCTCTCATGGAAGGTCACATCAAGGTCGGGGCCAGCGTTTCAGCGGCGGCAGGACCGGTGGGCCGGCAGGCTTCAGGAAGCGCGGGATACAAAGCGGGCATCCTGACTTACTCGCACAGCAAAGGAGCCTTCATTGGCGCCTCGCTGAATGGCGCGGATATCTCGCAGGATACGCGAGCGACCAAAGACTGGTACGGCAAAGACATTTCCTTCAAACAGATTCTTGAGGGGCAGGCAAAGATGCCGAATTCCGAAGCGCGGAATTTTGTGAACGCCGTGCAGAATGCGAAGGAGACGGCTCAGGTACACTAAGGTTGACCGCTTACAGTGAATCGGAAAGAGGCCCGCTGTTGCTATAGCGACGGGCCTCCGGATTCCAAGCATCCAATTGCGGATGCGTGCAACTAACAAGGTTCGGACCAACCGCCCGCACTCGGAGTGTGGCTTTCTTGTCCGAACCTATCCGAGGCCGTGAGGAGTCCCATAAGGCCCCGATTTCGAATTCCCAAGGAGGAGTAACTGTGAAGCTGCGTTCTTTGAAATCCATCCTGAATACGGCGATGTACGTCATGGATCAACTAGACAACATGGGCGATGTACGCGATCGAGTGTCAGACCGCATGTCGGATATCGCGGACCGCGGACGCGAGATGATTTACGGAGAGAGCCACGTGGGGCGCAACATTTTGCTGTTTGCAGCAGGAGTGGGAGTGGGTATCGGCGCCGGCATGCTGCTGGCACCCTCGAGCGGCGAAGAACTCCGGACGAACGTGAAAGATCGAGTTCAGGACATCGGCGATCGCGTGCGTGACCGCTTCTCAACCGCAGAGACCACC
The DNA here is from genome assembly GCA_027452245.1 of Acidobacteriaceae bacterium. Taxonomy (GTDB): domain Bacteria; phylum Acidobacteriota; class Terriglobia; order Terriglobales; family Acidobacteriaceae; genus Sulfotelmatobacter. Next base: position 46,624 of record DAIDGW010000124.1, on the reverse strand, counting down.
CGCAGAAGCACTGGGACTGAGGGAGGCATCTGATCTCCATTCTGACTCCGCCGAAAGGGCGGAGAGAGGAAGGGATGCTACTTCAGTCCTGGACGGTGTAGACGAGAATTTCGGCGCCGCGATCGATCCGCGCCGGCACCGCCAGATAGAAAACATCAAATCCTTTATGTCCCTTGCCAAAGTATCCAGCCGTCCGCCCACCCAGGGCGGACGGAACTTTGGCTATGGGTGAGTAGCTGTTGGCCTCCTTCTGCTGAAAAACGCTGATGTAGCCTTCGCCGCCGGAAACGTAGATTCTGCGGCGCGCCGCATCGAAATAGAGATCGTCGGAAGCCTGTACGCAGGGCAGAGCCGCAAGCAGAAGTCCGGTGGAAGTGTCATAAACCTGCATCTGCGCCGGGCCCCGTGTGGCGACGAAAAGCCGGTGGCGAGCCTCGTCCAAGGCCATAGGGAAGTTGCTGTCGGCCGTGACGGGCCAGCGCACGATGTCTCCGGTCTTGCGATCGACGGCGGCGATCTGTTTCAGATCGGGCAGATTTACGTAGAGATGGGTTCCCGCTGCTTCCAACTGAAAAGATTCCGGGTGCGCTCCCAGTTTGAACTCCACCGGCAGACGCTTGTTATTGGTGACATCGATCATGGCGATTGCGCCCTGCTCGCCATCGCCGTAGGCGGCGTAGAGCCGTTTGGCCGCGGCGTCGTAACGTAGATTATCGACATCGTCTCCGAAATCGAGGGTTGCGAGCAGCGCGTACGAAGCGCCGTCGTAGATGTAGAGCTTGCCTTCGTCGCTTGCCACAAAGAGTTTGTTTGCCTCGGGGGCGTAGATCACGCCCTGAGGCCGCGGAATCCCCGTGATCGTGTGCACGCGAATTCCTGCCGATAAGTCCACAACCTCTTCGGAGTCGTTACCCAAGGCAGAGACAAAAAGCAGTCCGTTGTGAGGGTCGATTGACATGTGATCGATGCGTCCCTGAACACCGGGCAGGGGAATCGTCCCGGTGAGGACCATAGGAGCCGGGTTGGACGATGTTGCGGCAGCGCGACCAGTCTGAGACGACGCGGCCGCGGTCAGGGCAAGAGCGATCAACAGAATGTAAGTGAGCGGTTTCATGGGAATGCCAAGGGGGACGCTCGGTCAGAGTAAAAACGTTCCATTGTTACACACCCATCGCGAAGGGGCTTTGGTGAAGCGCGATTCGGCTGTGTAGAATAGTTCGCGATTCGCCAAGTGCGAACAGGCGAAAACAGAAGATTCCTCCCAGTCGAGGTCCCGCATGCCCGATAAAGCTGTTTCCGAGGCCACCAGCATCGATTCCATTCTGCAGGAGGAGCGCAAGTTCGATCCGCCGGCGGAGTTCAGCCGGCATGCCCACATCAAAAGCCTGGAGGAGTACGAGCGAGTTTACCGGGAGTCGGTGGACGATCCCGATACGTTCTGGGCGCGCGTGGCCAGCGATCTGCACTGGTTCAAGAAATGGGAGAGGGTTCTCGAGTGGAATTGCCCGTGGGCGAAGTGGTTCATCGGTGGGCACATCAACTTGTCGTACAACTGCCTTGACCGGCACGTGCAGACGTGGCGCAAGAACAAGGCGGCCATCATCTGGGAGAGCGAACCCGGCGAGATTCGCACACTAACCTATCAGCAACTGCATCAGGAAGTGCAGAAGTTCGCGAATGTTCTCAAATCGCTGGGCGTGAGGAAAGGCGACCGTGTCGCGCTGTACATGGGGATGACTCCGGAACTGGCGGTGGCCATGCTGGCGTGTGCGCGCATCGGCGCCATCCACACTGTGGTATTTGGCGGATTCTCTTCGAACGCGCTCATTGACCGCATTCATGACTCGCAGGCGTGTGCGGTGGTCACCCAGGATGGCTCGTACCGGCGCGGAGCGGAAGTGAAGTTGTTTCCGGCGGTGGAAGAGGCGCTCCAATCGTGCCCGAGCGTGAAAAATGTCGTGGTGTATCGCCGGACCGGGACGGCGATCAACCTGCAACCGGGGCGCGATCACTGGTGGCACGAATTGATGGCGAAGGCCTCGGACGAATGTCCGGCCGAACCGCTGGAGGCCGAACATCCGCTGTACATCCTGTACACATCGGGCACGACGGGGAAGCCAAAAGGCGTGGTGCACACCACCGGCGGATATTCAGTGGGAACGTACCTCACCACAAAATGGGTCTTCGATCTGAAAGACGAAGACACTTACTGGTGTTCGGCGGACATCGGATGGGTGACCGGACACAGCTACATCGTGTACGGTCCGCTGCAGAATGGCACGACCACGCTGATGTATGAAGGCGCGCCGAATTTCCCCGAGCCAGACCGATTCTGGTCAATCATCGAACGGCACAAAGTCACCGTGTTCTATACGGCACCCACCGCGATCCGCACCTTTATCAAGTGGGGAGAGGAGTGGCCGAAGAAGCACAACATGAAGAGCCTGCGTCTGCTCGGCACCGTTGGCGAACCGATCAATCCGGAAGCATGGATGTGGTACCGGGAAACGATCGGCGGGAACCGCTGCCCGATCGTCGACACTTGGTGGCAAACAGAAACCGGAGGGATGATGTTGACGCCGATTCCGGGTGCAATCGCGACCAAGCCCGGTTCGGCGACGCGGCCCTTTCCGGGAGTTGTTGCGGATATCGTTACGATGGATGGACAGCCGGTTGCCGACGGCGCGGGTGGGTTTCTCGTGATCAAACGACCGTGGCCGTCGATGCTGCGAACGGTGTATGGCGATCCCGATCGCTACGTGAAGAATTACTGGTCACAGATTCCGGGCGTGTATTTCACGGGCGACGGCGCGCGCAAGGACAAAGACGGATATTTCTGGATCATGGGCCGCGTCGACGACGTGCTGAACGTGAGCGGACATCGGCTCAGCACCATGGAAGTGGAATCGGCGCTGGTGGCTCATGAAGCCGTGGCAGAGGCCGCGGTCGTCGGGCGTCCCGATGAGTTGAAAGGGCAGGCGATCTCGGCTTTTGTGACCCTGGAGCAGGGAAGGCAACCGTCCGACCAACTCAAGGAGGAGTTGCGCCGATGGGTGGCGAAAGAAATTGGAGCGCTGGCCAAACCTGACGATATCCGCTTCACCGATACGCTTCCGAAAACGCGCAGCGGCAAGATCATGCGCCGTCTGTTGCGCGAACTGGCCACGAGCGGCGACGTTAAAGGCGATACCACAACGCTGGAGGATTTCAGCGTCATCGCAAAACTGAAAGAGCAGGACGAAGCCTAACGCCCGGAGTTGCTTCCCATCCGAACGCCACGTCTTCTCCCGCGGCGCGGAGAGTCTACTTACCGGTATTGCCCTACTGGCTGAGCTTGATGGCGAGTTGCCGTTCCGGTTGCGTCATCTGTCCCCAGAGACGTTCGAGATCACCCTGCACGGTCTGGTTATCGGGCGCTTTGCGGAGGGCGAGCGCGAACCAGCGGTAGGCGGTGGGAAGATCGCGGGCGGTGCAGGTGCCGGTGGAATAGAGCGATCCCATGGAAATCATGGCGCGTGTGCTTCCCTGATCGGCGGCGGGGCGCAGCAAGCGCAATCCGCGATCACAGTCCTGGCTTACGCCGCGTCCGTAGATATATTTTTCACCTTCGGTGACGCGGTCTACCGGTTTTGCGGCGGGAGGCTTCGGCTTGGGGACCGCGGCCGGAGCGGCAGAATTGTCGGCGGCATCGTTATCGCTGCTCGAAGTATCCCCGGCCGAATCAGCTTTGGCGGCCTTCTGATCTGCGGTTTTAGCTGGAGGTGCGGCAGCAGCGGGGGCAGGTACATCGTTCTGAGCGGCTGCAGGCGCAGACGTCACCGCTGGCGCAGAATTGCCAGAGGCATTCGGCGCCGCATCCTGCGTTGGTGTTGCCGGTGCTGCCGGAGCGGCCTGCGGTGGCGCAGTTCCGGCCGCGGAAGGTTCCGCAGCGTTGGAACCCGGCTGGGGAGGCGCGGCGGTACCGGCAGGGGCAGGAGTGATTGCGGGTGGTTGCGCGGGCTGTTGTTGGATTTGTGCCGGCTGTGAAGCCGTCGAGGCCGATCCCGCGTTAGGAATGGCCGCGGGAACGGCACTATCCGGCTGCGTGGGATTGGAATTCTGTGCGGCCGGGGTGTTTTGCGCTCGCGAGAACAGAGCGCTCAGTCCCTGATTTCGCCAGCGCAGATATCCCAAGCCCAGGGCCAAGGCGAGTGCGACAACGATCAGGATAAATTTCCAGGCGCCGCTGTGGGGCTCTTCGTCATCATCCTCGAGAAGGTAGTCGAGATTGCGCGACGTGCCTTCGGATTCGGGACGGAGGTTCAGTCCACGTTCTGTGCGGCCGGTTTGAGGCGCAGAACCAAGACCCAGGAATGATGGGCCGGCGATCGAGGGTACTTCTTCCGGTTGCACCGGGGCTACACGCGGCTCGACAGGCGTGGCGCGCTGTGACGGGGCAGGGCGCGAGGGGGGCGGCAGCGGCTGTACTCTGGCTGGAGGCGGCGGAATGGGAGTGCGCGTTGCACTCACGGGAGTTTGCGGTGAACCCGGAGCACGGGTGGGCGGGGGCGCAGCATTTGCCAGCGGCGCTCCGCACGTGCCGCAAAAACGGTTGGTGGCCGGATTCTCGTTACCGCAACGGGGGCAACGCAAGACAGTGCTCCTCATTCATAGATTACGACATCCGCATGAACCCTGCAGGGGGATAGAGTGCGTGAGGTGCCCGGGATGGGGACCCGAGTTTGAGATACCGGCGGTGCGAGCGACTGCATCGCGGCGTCGATGTGCGAGGCCGATAAAAGAGCCCACCGCCGGGACGATGGGCTGAGCGATTTCGCAATCCGCCTTCCTGGTGGTGAATCGGCGAAAGTGGGCCCATGCGGCGGAACAAAAAAGCCCGCCGCTTTTCGCGGCGGGCCGAAGAAAAACCAGCTTTGAGAATGCTTAGTCGGCGCTGCCAACCAGACCGAACGAGAGCAATCCGCACTGCATGGAGTTGAATCCAAGAGCGGAATCGCACCAGTTGGAGTAGGTGAACCCGAAGTAAGCCGAGTTGAAGTACATCTGGTGGGCCGGCTGGGCGGTTCCGGCAACGTTGTTCACACCGTCGAGGGTGTTCGAAACGAAGATGCGGCCTACGCTGCAGCTTCCGTCCAGGGTGTTGGTGCACTGCGGCTGGACGTTGAACCAGTAGGTTCCGGGCGCCAGGACTTGCGGCGGAGTCACGGGTACTTCGACCGTGAATTCGTTCAAGCCCAGGAAATTGCGGCCGGTGGTGGCAACCTGAACGGTTCCACTGCCGGTAGCGATATCGGTTCCGCCGTTTCCGTCGGTGACGCCGCTGCGGATGTCATAGGTGGCGGTTTGCGGATCGAATGCCGCGCTGGCCTGAACGTTGAACAGAATTCCGGTAATCACGACATTCTTGTTGATGTCGACCGCGCCGTAGGTGGAACCACCTCCGTCGCTAATCAGCAGCGTGTTTTCATCGGACATGCCAGCAGCATTCAGATTGCTGGGAACCAGATCGCCGCCGTAGAACAGGCAGGGACTGCACAGGGCGGGCGGAGTTCCCGGAGGTGCCATCTTAATTTTCCCGTTGGGATTTCCTCTGAGGTGCTGTGATGGTGCGGCCTTCTGGGCGAGGGCGAAGGTCGTCAGTGATAATACGGCCACTGCAACAAAAACTTTTTTCACGAATTCCTCCTGAGAGTTTTTCTAGAGCAACGTGAGTACCCAAAAAATCATTCGCGGGTGGAACATCAGCGCGAATGACTCCACAGAACAAGCTGGGGAACTTTAATGGGAAATGACACAACGTGTCAACGTGAAGAATTCTGCACACATGACCGGCCTGGTGCTCTGGGCGCGGAGCAGAGTCGAAAGACTATCGCTGGAAGTCTGTGTATCGAGCTTGGCGGAATGCGGTGTTCCAAATCTGGAGCAAACAGGATGGCACCGAATCGGGCGGGGTCTAGAGCAGGCCGTACACATCCAGTTGATTTGCCGTCCCTACATAAACTTTTCCGTTCACGACTGTGGGAACGCTGAACTTAATGGCCGGACCCGCGGTATCGCGTGAGCCAGACTGGCTGCTGTTGTAACGTTCGATCGCGGTATTGGCATCGAAGGCGTGAAGCACGGCGGGGCCGCTGGAACCGGCCGCGTCGGTTTGAAGCGCCCAGAGTATGCCGTCGGTCGATCCGTTAGAGGAGACGACCGGAGTTGCGCCTGCGGAGAAGGTGATGCTGGAAGTTGCGATGGGATTGGTGGTGAGCAGCCCTTCGTTGAGACCGAAGATCCTCAGTACATCATAATTTGCCCAGAAATAGACCTGGCCGTTCCAGTAAGCCGGGGTGGCATACAGCGAATGTCCGTTGAATGCATTGACGATGGACTGCACGATCTGCGAATTATTTTTGTTGTTGAAGTGGCCCATGTGCGTGCGGTCGACCAGATAGATCACGCCGTTTTTCCCAGCGCTGGTCAGCAGCCAGGGATGATCCGTGTCTTCCTGATAGGGGATCAGCAACGGTCCTCCGGAGCCCAGATCGACATCCGAAGCGCTGAGCGTGGCTTCGTCGTAAGGGGTGAAATAGTCTTTTACTGTCATGCCATCTTTGGTGGAGAGTTTGACGAAGCTCATGCCGTAGTCGGAACCACCCTGGTTTGCGTCGAAGGTGCCATTGCCGGAGACGAAGAACACATTCCCTTGCTGGTCGGCAGAAAGTCCGGATCCGGACTGCCAGATGCCGCCCTGCTTGCCATTGGGACTGACAGAATATGCGGCCGTCTGCTGGAGGGTGGTCTCCTCGTAGCCGATGACCCAGCCGTGATAAATGTCCTCACTTTCCAGGCCGTGCGATGCCCAGGCAATGTAAATCACGCCATCGGAGAGGAGCAGCGCGGCGCGTTGATTTTCACGCAAGGGATCAAATGAGATGGTGCCGTTGACCGAACCCCAGCCGCTGCCGGGAACCGTGGCCTGAATCACAACCGGGCCGCCAAATTTTTCCGCGCCGGTCGTGAGATCGAGAGCGTGCAGGCGCTGGAAGTACGATCCATTCTCTTTGGTGGCCGCGACGACATAAAGCGTCCGATTGTTGGGATCGATGACCGGAGTGCTCGTAATGCCGATCTCGGGCGAGATCATGCTGGTACCCACATCGGAACTGGGAATCGTGGTGATGCCCTGGGCAGGATTGATGAAGCTCACCTGCCACAACGGCTGCGCATCCGAGCCTTGGTTGCTGTCGGCGTCGAAGGCGTAAACACTGTCATGCTCGTCGGCGGCATATACGACGTTGTGCGTGCCTTTTCCGGGGACAAACAAGTTGTCCAGGTAAAGCGGTTCGGCATAAAGCTGGCCATCGACGGACTGGGAGAACAGCTTGCCGAAAGAGGTCGGGTTTACCACGCTGGACTGAAGGAGAGTCTCATGCGTGTTCTGGCCGGTGCGGGAATTGTCATAGCGGTAGGTCGTGACACTCGTTTGTGCCAGAGAACATGCGGCGGCGAGCACGACGCAGCCGAGCACCCGCCATTGTGAGATTTGCTGTTTCACTTCGAGCCTCATCGTTTGGCTTGAGCCAAAGGTGACGGTGTTTGCTAAGGTTGCGCTTCCCGCGTTAGTGTCTCCTCTTCCGCAAGGAGCGTCGGTCACCCTGGGGCGGGACGTGACTGAAATGGCGCAGAAACCGCTTCGGCCGGAAGAGAGTTGGGGACTCTCAACCGAGATGATGCAACATCGTAGCGAAATCAGGCCCGATGGCCAATCCCCCAAAAGTGGGATTGCCACCGGGCCGGAGAGAAGTTGCAAAGTCTTTCAGTAGGCCCACCAGGGGGCAGCGGCGGCTCCGGAGGGCGGAGTCTGGCCGTCGATCGCAGAATAGACGTTTCTTCCGTAAAAGAAGGGTAATCCCCAATCGAAACCCGCGCCGGAAGGTTGTGTGCCGCCCAGGGCCGCGAAAGCGGCATCGCTCGATGTGCTGGAATTGGTAAATAAATTTTCCGCGTTATCGACATTGAAACTCGTGGTTTCGCTGGTGCCGTTGTTCGGGTCGGCGTTGGTCGCGGAAAGACTGATCTGCGAACTCGGGCAGTAGAACGAGGACAGATCTCCCACGGGCGTGTTTGTGGGGCAAGTTGGAATGGAATTGTTTACGTCAGGGAAATAGAGTCCATTGGAGCCGCTGTCAATGAAGCTTCCCGGGCCGGTGCAATTGGAAGGATTCGTAATGCTGAACGTCTGGCCGGCGTAGGTTGTGTTGAAAGTGTCACAGACGAGCGTGAATACTTTGGCGCTGCCGGGAAGTTTATTGTTGCTTTCAGTGCCGATGCCGAAAATGAGAGAGCCGTTTACAGTCGCCGCTTCACCGGATACGGTGGGTAGTTCGACGATTACTCCATTATTGTCGGTAGGGAACATCACGACTGGATTCGTTACCTGATTGGCCTGGGCGACAAACGCCGGAGTGCAACCGCTCGAAGCACAGGTGTAATAGGCCGGGGAGGGCGGAGCCGTAAGGCCGCCGCTGGGATCGCACGCTCCTCCGCAGTCGGTCGGCTCCAGCCCCACTCCGAGAATGCCATTCGCCCCCAGGAGTTGTTGCGTGTTCTGATTAGATCCGCCATTCGAACAACTGGTGGGTATGTTTGCCGTGGATGTGGCGATCGTCTGAATCGGCACGCTGGTCGCGGTTTCTGAGCCCAAGGTTACGGTGGCCGCGACGACCGGGCCCCATAAGAAGGCCCCGTCCACAAACGAAACGCAATCGTAGGCTTGCGATCCGTTCGCGGCATTAACGGTCGGCAGGGCCAAAGACCCAAGCTCCGATTGCAGCACTCGCAGTCCGTACGAGCCGGTATCGACCAGCAGGTGGTCGACGGTGACGCAGTTGCTGGTGCTGCCGGGCGCACAGATGGTCGCAGTGGCGAATAACCCGTTCTCATAGATGGAGCCACTGGGCTGTGTAGCGGTGGGCCCTCCGTCGACCGCGACCGCCAGGACATTGGCGGTATTGCCGCCCGTACCTCCTCCACCGCTCCCAGTGGTTGAATGGCTGCTGCCTCCACAAGCAAGCGAGAATCCCAAACCGCCAAGCAACAGAACTTCCACGAACTTGCGCACCGAGCCCTCCTGCCAGTTACTTGATCTCGTCCGATTTGACGCCCTGCGGGACTAACTCCGGTACAAACGCGCGGCCATAGTAGGCGCGCATGTGACCGCCCATCTGCACCACCAGCCCCGGTTGCTGAAGGTTGAGCGGTGCACGTCCATAGCGCTTTTTCTGCGCCTGCAGAGCATTGGAATACTGCTGGAAGTATGTTCCGAGAATCTGCGACATATCGGGCACGAACGGACCGCTCCAGGTGACGGCGAATACGCGTCCCCCGGGCGAGACATATTCATTGACCGTGGTGCCTTCGGGGGTCCGCATCTGGTGAATGTCGTAGCCATTGCTCTGCGTGACCTGCACGCTGGCCTTCATGTGGGCGCTATCGGCTTCCACCGAGCTTTCGTCGCCGCCCAGCACAGCCGCGGCTGGTAGAGATGAAGCAAACACAGCGAGTAAGAAGACCGCCGCGCCCCGCAGGGCGTGAATCCTCAGCGACCGTTTCATGCCTTCTCCGATATTAGGTACCTATCTGAATGATTCCATAAGCCTCAAATCAGATGTATGTACCCGCAAAAAGAGGGTGATGTTTCTGTGGATAGAACGTAAAGTTTTGTAAATTGCCGCAGAGCCCTAAGCGCCCATCGCGAAGAAGCGGACGCCGAACGTTGCGAGTGCGTGGAAGACCTGTGGTTAGCGCAGCTCTTCCATGGCGGCTTCCAACGCTTCTTTTCTCGGACGCGTGACCGACTCCGGCAGGGTAGCCAGCGGCTGATCGGTCATGTTCAGCATTTCAATGAAGTTTGGGGCCTTGGTGTTGACGTAAAAAACTCCGGTCAGAACTTCGCCTTTATCGTGCGCTTCGGTCAAACGGGTGATGGCGCGGACTTTGTCGGTGGGATCGTAATCTTCTTCCAGCTTGCGCAGTTGCAGATGCGAGCCGTCATGCATGGTCACATCAATGGTTGTGCCGGCGTCGTATTCGACGTTGATGTCTTCAAAAGCAGGCACGAAGCTGACTTCCTGCAGGACTTCTTCGTGCTCCTTGACGTACTTGTAGGACTTGGTCGATCCCTCGTGATCGTTGAAGGTCACGCAGGGAGAAACCACGTCGAGCATTACTGTGCCCTTATGTGCAATCGCGGCTTTCAGCATGGCGCTGAGCTGGCGCTTGTCGCCGGAGAAAGAGCGTCCCACAAAGGTCGCACCCAGTTGCACCGCCAGCGCGCAGGTATCGATCGGCGGAAGATCATTCAGCACGCCGGTTTTCAGTTTCGATCCCAGATCGGCGGTGGCGGAGAACTGGCCCTTGGTCAGCCCATAGACGCCGTTGTCTTCGATGATGTAGATGATCGGCAGGTTGCGGCGCATGAGGTGCATGAATTGCCCAATGCCGATCGAAGCGGTATCACCGTCACCGCTCACGCCGATGCAAACCAGTTTGCGGTTGGCAAGCACGGCGCCGGTGGCGACCGAGGGCATGCGTCCATGGACGGCGTTGAAGCTGTGCGAGCGGCTCAGGAAGTATGCCGGCGTCTTGGAGGAGCAGCCGATGCCGCTGGGCTTGATGACGAACTCGGGCTCGACTCCCATCTCATACATGGCTTCGACGATGCGCTCGGAGATGGCGTTGTGGCCGCAGCCGGCACAGAGCGTAGTCTTGCCGCCCTTGTACTCGATCATTGTCAGGCCGATACGATTCGTCTTCGGACCCGGTGTGGCTGCGCCTGGCTCAGTCGTGGTGGTGGACATTGGCTAGTTCCCTCAGCGGCGAAAGCCGCGGTTAAACAATCGGTTGCGGCGCGGCTGAAGCCGCGCCTTTTCAAAGCACGCCGGCTACTTTCCTTCCATGCTGGTCAGTTCGTCGGTGATGGAGCGCGCGTCCAGCGGCAGCCCGGTGATGTGGGCGATGCTGCGCAGTCGCGTAATCAGTTCCGGCTTCACGTCCAGTTTGAGCAGGCTCAGCATTTGGGCGTCGCGGTTCTGTTCCACCATGTAAACGCGCTCGTGCTGCTCAACGAATTCATGCACTTCGCGCGTGAACGGATAAGCGCGCAGCCGGAGATAATCGACTTCCATGCCGTACTCTTCTCGCAATTGATCGAGAGATTCGGTGATTCCCCAGTGCGATGTGCCGTATCCGATGAGTCCGATCTTGGCATTTTTGCCCTTCGTGATCTCCGGACGCGGAACGAACGACCGTGCGGTTTCGAACTTGCGGTTCAGCCGCTCCATGTTGCGTTCGAAATCGTCGGCGCGCTCGCTGTACTGGGCTTTCTCGTTGTGCCCGCTGCCACGGGCGAAATAAGCGGCGGCGGGGTGCGGTGTGCCCGGCAAAGTACGATAGCCGATGCCGTCTCCGTCCACGTCCTTGTAACGCGCAAAGCCGCCGAGCCGGTCGAGATCTTCTTTGCTCAGCACTTTACCGCGCTTAATCGGCGTGGTCGGATACTCGAAGGGATCCGACATCCAGTTATTCATGCCGAGATCGAGATCCGACATGACAAACACCAATGTCTGGAATTGTTCCGCCAGATTGAAGGCGTCCGTCGCCATGCTGAAGCACTCGGAAACCGAGGACGGGATCAGCATGATGTGTTTGGTATCGCCATGCGACAGAAACGCCGTTGAAAGAATGTCGCCCTGCGAGGTGCGCGTGGGCAACCCGGTGGAGGGACCGACGCGCTGAATGTCCCAGATCACGCCGGGCACTTCGACGTAGTAGGCGAGACCACTGAATTCCGACATCAGCGAGATGCCAGGCCCGGCGGTCGCAGTCATGGAACGGGCTCCCGCCCATCCAGCGCCGATGACCATGCCGACGGCGGCCAGTTCATCTTCGGCCTGCACAATGGCGAAGGTGGCTTTGCCATCCGGGCCGATGCGGTATTCCTTCATGTATTCGATCAGCGTTTCGACCAGCGACGATGAAGGCGTAATCGGATACCAGGTCACGACCGTGCATCCGGCGAACATGCAGCCCAACGCTGCCGCCGAATTGCCATCGATGATGATCTTGCCGGCAGTTTCATTCATGCGCTCGATGTAGAACGCTCCACGCTTTTCCAGATTCGCCTTGGCGTATTCGAATCCGGCCTGCGCGGCGGCCAGGTTCAGGTTCGCCGCCTTTACCTTCTTGGCGAATTGCTTGCGGATGGCTTTCTCGACCTCGCCCATGTCGATGGTGAGCAACTGCGCCACCACGCCGACATAAACCATGTTCTTGACCAGTTTGCGCAGCTTGGCTTCCGGGCAGACGGTGGCCACGATCTTGTCGTAGGGAACCGAGTAGAAGACAAGGTCGTCGCGCAGCTTGTGCAGGGCGAGCGGCTCGTCGTAGAGCACCGAAGCTCCCGGTGCCAGCGACTTCACGTCGTCGTGGGCCGTCTCGGGATTCATGGCGACGAGGAAGTCGATTTCCTTCTTGCGGCCGATGTATCCCTTTTTATTGGCGCGGATCGTGTACCAGGTCGGCAGGCCGGCAATGTTCGAGGGGAACATGTTCTTGCCGGATACCGGAACGCCCATTTGGAAGATTGCCCGCAGAAGAACGGTATTGGAACTCTGTGAACCCGAACCGTTCACCGTTGCGACCTGAATGCTCATGTCGTTGACGATGCGCGGGCGCCCCAATTCGCCTCCAGCACCATGGGGCACAACATCTGTTGTGGCCATTACTGCACCTTCCTTTGTGTTAAGAGCGAGAACCCCAGCTCTTGGTGAAAGAAATGGGAAACACCTGAATTATACGGCTTCTGAGCGATGTCGGGAGGGTAACTGGCAGTGCCACTGCGGGAAACCCGGATCGTGCGGCATGTCCACGGAGGCGCGGTAGGGAGCAAGCGGGAAACGAGCGGCTACTCCACCCTGAAAAACTGCCCCATAGTGCGGAATTTTTCGTAGCGGGCTTCCAGTAGCCTTGGCGGAGCATATTTCTTCAGCTCGGCCAAGTGCTTTTGCAGGCTGACATCCAGCAAATTGGCGGCGGCTTCATAATCGCGGTGGGCCCCGCCTTCGGGCTCAGGAACGATATCGTCGATGACGCCGAGTTCCTTCAGATCGGTGGCCGTGATGCGCATGGCTTCGGCTGCGAGTTCTTTTTTGGTTGCGTCCCGCCACATGATGGCGGCGCAACCTTCGGGAGAAATTACCGAATAGATGGAATTCTCCATCATCAGCACGCGGTCGGCCACCGCGATGGCCAAGGCGCCGCCGCTGCCACCCACTCCGATGACAGTGGTGACGATGGGGATTTCCAGGCGCGCCATCTCGCGCAAATTGTGCGCGATCGCCTCCGCCTGCCCGCGCTCTTCGGCGTGGATTCCGGGATAAGCCCCGTCGGTGTCGACCAAAGTGAAGATAGGTCGGCGAAATTTCTCGGCGATTCTCATGACCCGCAGCGCTTTTCGATAGCCTTCGGGATGCGGCGTTCCAAAGTTGCGGTGGACGCGCTGCTTCATATCACGTCCTTTTTGCGTGCCGATGACCAGCACCTCTTCGCCGTGGAAGCGGGCCATGCCGCATACCAGGGCGGCATCGTCTCCGAAGGCGCGATCGCCATGGATCTCGCTGAAATCTGTGAAAACGCGTTCGATATAGTCGAGCGTTTGCGGGCGCTGCGGATGGCGCGCGAGTTCAGTCTTTTGCCACGCGGAGGGCGGCAAGTTAATCTCCTGCCGCAGCGTTTCGAGCCGGCCGTGAAGCTCGGTAAGCTGGCGGCGAGTGTCCGCATTCTGGCCAGGAGCGGATTCGATTTCCGCGACCTGCTGCTCGATCTGCTCGAGTTCCTGCTGTGCTTTATCGCTGGCTGCCATATCAACTGATCACGCGAACGCTGCCGCGTCCGCACAATTGCTCGACCCGCGAAATGAAGTTGCGGTCCGGCAGCACATTATAGCCTTCCGCTTCCATAACCACCATGAAATCTCCCTGGCGTTCCACGTCGAACAATACTTTTGCCTCGCCTTTGCGTTCGAGGAAAAGGAAATGCAGATCGTCCACCGTGGTTTCCCCCGCGTTTTCCAGAGGGATCCGGATACGGATTGCTTTCGGCAACGGGACCTTCGCGTCTTCCAGCGGAATAATCTCCGACGGAGTGATCTTCGGATTTGCCCCTTCCTCGATTCTTACTCCGGCCTTCACCAGTACCGGAACCTCGAGCTTCACTTTTTCCTGGAGGCGCTTGTAGGCCTCAGGGAAGACGATCATGTCGATTGACCCGGACATGTCTTCCAGCGTGCCCTGCGCGTAGAAGTCTCCGCGCTTCGACTTCAGCACGCGAACATTCGTAATAATTCCCGCGGTGGGAATGGTCTCGTCTTTGCCGGTGGAATTTTTCATGGCGGCGACTTCTTCGATGGTCAGTGCGTGCAGGCCTTCCAGCTTGTCCTTGTATTTTTCCAGAGGATGTCCGGTGATAAAGAAGCCGAGAATCTCTTTTTCCGCGCCCAGCCGGGTGTGCTCATCCCAATCGGGGACATTGGGTAACTTGCCGTTTACGTCTTCGACCGCTTCTTCCTGCTGGAAGACGCCGAACAGGCCGTGCTGTCCCGATTCCGCATCACGCTGAACTTTCTGCGCCTGCTCGATGGACTTGTCGAGCACCGCCATCAGTTGCGCACGCCGGCCGAGGGAATCCATGGCGCCGCTCTTAATAAGCGATTCGAGCACGCGCTTATTCAAGAGGCGCAGATCGACGTTTTCGCAAAATTCGAAAATCGATTTGAATTTGCCCAGCTTTTTGCGCGCGGCCACGATCGATTCAATCGCGTTGCCGCCGACATTTTTCACCGCCGCCAGCCCGAAACGAATGGATTCTCCCTGCGGCGTGAAGTTTGCGTCCGAAATGTTGATGTCGGGCGCATTCACCGTGATTCCCATTTCGCGGCATTCATTGATGTACTTCACGACGTCGTCGGTCGAGCCTGTGACCGAGGTCAGCAGTGCCGCCATGAACTCGACCGGATAATGCGTCTTCAAATAGGCCGTGTGATAGGCGAGCAGGGCATAGGCCGCCGAGTGCGATTTGTTGAATCCGTATCCCGCGAACTGCGCCATCAGATCGAAGATCTTCTCGATCTTCTTCGGCGGATGCTTGTGCTGCGCCGCGCCCTCAATGAAGCGTTCGCGCTGCTTGGCCATTTCTTCGGGCTTCTTTTTGCCCATGGCACGGCGCAGCAGATCGGCTTCACCCAGCGAATATCCGGCCAGGCGGTTCGCGATCTGCATCACCTGCTCCTGGTAAACGATGACGCCCAGGGTTTCTTCCAGGATTTTCTGAAGTTCGGGCAGTTCGTATTCAATCTTCTTGCGCCCGTGCTTGCGGTCGATGAAATCATCGATCATCCCGCCTTGAATCGGCCCGGGACGGTAGAGCGCGTTTAAGGCCGTGAGATCTTCGATCGAATTCGGCTGATAGCGCCGCAACACATCGCGCATGCCGTGCGATTCAAACTGGAAGACGCCGGAGGTCAGCCCCTTGTGGAAGACCTTCTGATAAGTTTCCGTATCCTGCAGAGGAATCTCTTCCAGCGTCAGGGGAGTGCCGCGCGTCTGCTGAATCAGTTTGAGCGCGTCGGTCAGAATCGTCAGCGTGGTCAGGCCCAGGAAGTCCATCTTCAACAATCCCATCTTCTCGATGGCGACCATGTCGAAGGCGGTCACGATTTCGTCGTTCTTGGTGCGATGCAACGGAACCAGGTCGGTCAGCGGCTTGGGCGAGATCACGACCCCGGCGGCGTGAACCCCTGAGTTACGAACCAGGCCTTCCAGCTTTTTCGCCGTATCGATCAGTTCCCGGATCTGCGTGTCTTTTTCGTAAGCTTCGCGGAACGGCGGAGAATCCTCCAGCGCCTGATCGAGGGTGATATTCAGAGTGGCGGGAACCATCTTGGCGATTCGGTCCACGTCGCTGTACGGGATGTCCATGGCGCGGCCAACGTCTTTGATCGCGGCCTTGGCCGCCATGGTTCCGAAGGTGATGATCTGGGCGACATTGTCGCGACCGTATTTCCGGGTGACGTAATCGATGACCTCGCCGCGCCGGTTCATGCAAAAATCGATGTCGATATCGGGCATCGACACGCGTTCGGGATTCAGGAAGCGCTCGAACAGCAACTCATGCTGCAGGGGGTCGATGTCCGTAATGCCGAGGGCAAAGGAGACCAGCGATCCGGCGGCCGATCCGCGGCCCGGCCCGACGGGGATGTCATGGTCTTTGGCGTAGCGGATAAAGTCCCAAACAATAAGGAAGTAGCCGGGAAACTTCATCTGTTGAATAATGGCCAGCTCGCGCTCCAGCCGCTGCTCATAATCCGCGATGGAGTGCTTGAGCTTTCCTTGTTCCTGCAGGGTGCGAAGCGATTCCATGCGGCGGGCGAATCCTTCGCGGCTGACGTGCACGAAGTAGCTGTCGATAGTGTATCCGGGAGGCACGTCGAATTGGGGGAACGGCGTGGCCACTTTTTCCAGCTTCAAATGGCAGCGCTCCGCAATATCGAGTGTGCGCGTCAGCACGTCCGGAGAATCTTTGAAAACCCGCTGCATCTCGGCGAAATTCTTCACGAAAAATTGCGTGCCTTCGAACTTCATGCGCGCCGTATCGTGAATCGACTTGCCGGTCTGAATGCAGACCATCACATCCTGCGCGTGCGCGTCGTCTTCGCACAGATAGTGGCTGTCGTTGGTCGCCACCAGCGGCAGGCCTAAGTCTTTCTGCAGCTGGAAGAGCCCGGGATGGATGCGGTGCTCCATCGCCAGCCCCTGGTCCTGAATTTCCAGGTAGAAGTTGTTCTTGCCAAAAATGTCGGTGAAGGTTCCGGCGGCAGTGCGTGCCGCGTCGTAATTGCCTTCCGTCAGGCGTTCCGCCACTTCTCCCTTGAGGCAGGCGGAAAGCCCGATCAGCCCCTTGGAATGTTCCCCCAGAAACCGCTTGCTGATGCGCGGCTTGTAATAAAAACCGTGCAGGGAAGCTTCCGAAGTGATCTTTACAAGGTTGCGATAGCCTTCTTCGTTCTCCGCCAGTACCACCAGGTGGTTATAGGTATCGCCTTCGGGCGGTGTGCGTTCGGTATGGTGATCGTCTTTTTTGCAGACGTAGAGTTCGCATCCGATGATTGGCTTTACGCCATGCTTTTGTGCCGAATTGAAAAACTCGACGGACCCAAAGATGTTGCCGTGATCGGTCATGGCCACGGCGGGCATGCCCAGTTCTTTCACGCGTTGGCAAAGCCTGTCGATGTTGCAGGCGCCATCGAGCAGGGAATAGTCGGTATGCAGGTGCAGGTGGACGAATTGAGACATGGGCCTCTTTTAATTTTACGGTGTGCGGCCCATTTTACGTGGAAGAGATACGCCAGGACGGGAAAGTTATTCACAGGAACGCCAGCGCCCCACTCCGCCGCACGTTCCGCGGCCGGAGCAGGGCCCGAGCGCTTATTTTTCGCCGGCTACAAGAACTTTGTGCTGTGCCACGAGGTCCACACCGCGGACTTCAGTTCGCACTTTTATAGATTGCAGGCCGGTCTTCTTCTGCGGTTTGGCATCAAAGCCGAGAATGTACTGATGTTGCAAGTGTTGCGAGACGCTGTCGAGGAACGGCGCAAACGCAACCGGCGGTCCGGTGAATCCGATGTAGTAAGAGTCTCCGCCGGTATCGTCGGCCACTTTAGCCAGATAGAGTTGTCCCCAGTACGTCTGCCAGAAGCTATGGCCGAAATGACCGACCCCGGGCGTGTAGATGGCGTAGACCACGATGCCGCCGCGTTGGCAATCGTCAATGGCTGTATTCAGGTAGGGATCGTAGTAATCCGGTTCCTGGTAGTAGCGATCAATTCCGCTGGTTGCGATGACAATTTCGTGCCGCGTATTGTCGGGTTGCCACTTCTTCGCCAGGTCGCTTAGCGAAAAATATGGACTGGCATTGGCCCCCGCGTATCCCATGGGCAGACGCACCGACTTTGCCGCCGCAGCGTGATCGCTGGTCGGATTCTGAACCACCTCCGCGATTCCATTCTGCATGTAGGCGACACCAACTTTAGTGGTCGGCGCCTGCGCGCTAATGAAATTCTTGATGTCGTTCAGTTGCGTGCCCAGGGTCATATTTGATGAATCGTCCAGCAGAACGAACAATTCCAGAGCCGCGTTATTGCCCTGCGCGGGAGTCCACTCGGTCACGTTATCGCGGTCTTTTCCTTCATAGACCATGACATCGGACTGATTCACCGTCGGGATCTCGTTTCCCTTCTGGGGTTCGAGCGTGACGATGGTGTGTACGGGAACGCCGGCGCCGGGCGGGTTCTGTTGTGCCTGGAGCTTGGTTGTTGCTGGGAGACACATAGCGAGGCCAATGACGGCCGTTACGATGTAGCGATTTTCCATGTAAACCCTCCTCCAAATTGGGAGAACGGTCTGTGGGTCGATCCAAAGATCACGTTCTAAAACCGTTAGATGTGGAAGAAGGGAATTGTGATTGCAATAATGCTATTGCGGTGTTCTTCCATTCACCGCCCGATTGTCGCCATTAGCTGATAATCCGTGCCATTTCTGTCATTTACATTGACCCCCAGGGTTCTTTCAGGTAACTTTTGGATACTGCCAGAATGGGGTTTGTGTACCCTGAGGGTAACGAGACCAAGTGTTAGGAAATGGTCCCTTGCGATGCATCTAACGAAGTAGATTCGCAGACTCTTGCTGGGGCTACATCTATTTTGCGTTTCCGGCTGCGGCTGGAAATGCGCAGGAAGGCTGATTCAGGAAACTGGGAATGGCATCAAATAACGGCAAAAAACTCCTATTATTGAAGCCGCGCGGATTCTGCGCGGGGGTCGTCCGAGCCATCGACGTGGTCCGCATCGCGCTGGAAGCATTCGGTCCTCCGATCTACGTCCGCAAAGAGATCGTGCATAACAGCTTTGTGGTGGATGAGTTGCGCGGCAAGGGCGCCATCTTCGTGGACAGTGAAGATGAAGTCCCAAACGGCGAGCGCATCATTTACAGCGCCCACGGTGTCTCTCCGGAAGTACGGTCCAATAGCCGCAAGCGCGGGCTGCGCGTGATTGATGCCACTTGCCCGCTGGTGACCAAGGTCCACGTGGAGGCCGTAAAATTTGCCAAGGAAGGGTACTCGCTGATCCTTATTGGCCATAAGGATCACGATGAGGTCATCGGGACGCTGGGCGAAGCTCCCATGGTCACGCAGGTTGTGGGATCGCCGCAGCAGGTGGAGCACCTGACCGTGCCCGATCCGAACCGTGTTGCCTATCTGACCCAGACGACACTCAGTTTGGACGAAACGAAAGATATCATTGCGGCACTGCGCAAGAAGTTCCCCAACATCAAGGGGCCGGCAGCGCAGGATATCTGCTATGCCACCGAGAACCGGCAGGTTGCCGTGAAGCAGGTGGCTTCGGAATCCGATCTGTTGCTGGTCGTAGGGTCGGAGAACAGTTCGAACTCCAATCGTCTGGTGGAAGTGGCCCGCAATCTGGGCACAAACGCTCACCTGATCGACAGCTGCAACGATATCGAAGCGACCTGGCTGCAGGGTGTGGAGACCATTGCTCTCACCGCGGGGGCTTCGGCTCCCGAATGCCTGGTGGAAGAGACTGTGAATTTCCTGCGCAGTAAGGGATATACCAACATGCAGGAGCTGGAGGTAATGCCCGAAAACGTGCGTTTTGGTTTGCCGCCGGAGATCGTCGAGGCGATCGCGGCAGCTCCGGCGACCGCGACCGCGGATTGATTACCGCCGCAGCGCACGAGAACATGCACGCCAACAACGCAGATCGTTGCAGGCTCGAAAGACAGATGGCTTCACGAATGATTGGAGCTGAATAAGCATGGAAACGAACTCCCCCGAGTCGCACGTAAGCACAGTCACCCAGACGGATTCCACTCCAAAGCTGATCTTCGGGAAAATTGACGAACTCGCGCGCCGCGTCGGTGCGGCCGTCGAGGCGGCGAAAACCCTTATTTTCTCGCAGATGCATGAGGACGGCTACTGGTGCGGTGAGCTCGAAGCCGACACGACGCTGGAGTCCGATTACATCCTGCTGCACACGCTGCTGGGCACCGGCAACTCCGAGCGCTTTCAGAAGGCTGCCAACTGGATTTTGCAGCACCAGAATGAAGACGGGGGCTGGAGCATTTACATCGGCGGACCGTCCAACGTCAGCGCCTCTGTGAAGGCCTATTTCGGTTTGAAGCTGGCCGGATACAGCGCCGATCATCCGGTTCTGGTCCGGGCGCGGAAGAAGATACTGGAACTGGGCGGCGTCACCGAAGTCAACACCTTTACGAAAATCTATCTCTGCTTTTTCGGTCAGTACGATTACGACGCCGTTCCCGCGATTCCACCCGAGATCGTCCTGTTTCCCAATTGGTTCTGGTTCAACATCTACGAGATTTCCTCCTGGTCGCGCGCGATTCTGGTGCCGCTGTCGATCTGCTACGCCAAGAAGCCGTTCAAGAAGATTCCTCGCGAGATGGGTGTGGAGGAGCTGTTTGTTGGCGGTATGCAGAAGGCCAACATGCACCTGCACTGGTCCAAGAAGATCGTCTCCTGGCGGAATTTCTTCCTGGTGCTGGACCGTACGATTCACTGGTTCGAGCGGATTCACGTGCGCCCCCTACGCTCGATCGCGCTGAAAACGGCCGAGAAGTGGATGCTAGAGCGCTTTGAGATGAGCGACGGGCTGGGCGCGATCTATCCCTCGATCATGAACTCGATCATCGCCCTGCGTTGCCTCGGTTACTCACTCGACGATCCGCAAGTGATCCGCGCCATGGATGAGTTCGAAAAACTCGGCATCGAGGAAGAAAGCACGTTTCGCATGCAGCCCTGCGTCTCTCCGGTGTGGGATACGGCGTACGCCTTGTTCGCGCTGGGCGAAGCCGGAGTTCCGGCCGACGATCCGCGGCTGGTCAAGTGCGCGGACTGGATCCTGCAGAAGCAGGTCCGTAAGCCGGGCGACTGGAAGATTAAAAATCCTCAGGGAGAGCCGGGGGGATGGTACTTCGAGTTCAACAATGAGTTCTATCCCGATGTCGATGACAGCGCGATGGTTTGCCTTGCCTTGAGCCGGGCCGAGCATCCTAACGGCCGCTACCAGCGCGAGTCGGTGCAGCGCGCCATAGATTGGATCTTCTCCATGCAGTGCAAGAATGGCGGCTGGGCTTCGTTCGACAAAAACAACGACCGCATGGTGTTCCAGCACATCCCCTTCGCTGACCACAACGCCATGCTCGATCCGCCCACGGTCGATATTACGGGCCGCATCCTGGAGATGCTGGCGGCCTACGGGTACGACAAAAATCATCCGGCCGTGAAGCGCGCGATCAAGTTTCTGCGCAACGAGCAGGAACCAGACGGCAGCTGGTTCGGGCGTTGGGGCGTGAACTACATCTACGGCACGTTCCTGGTTTTGCGCGGTCTTGAAGCCATGGGGGTGGATAATCACGAGCCCTATATCCAACAGGCGGCGGAGTGGCTGCGCATGGTGCAGAATTCCGATGGCGGCTGGGGCGAGACGGTTGGATCCTACGACGATCCCACCCTGCGCGGCCAGGGCGACAGCACGCCTTCGCAAACGGCATGGGCGATCCTGGGATTGCTGGCCGTGGGCGATACTCGCAGCGATTGCGTCGCGCGTGGAATCTCCTATCTGCTGCGCACTCAGAAATCCGACGGGTCATGGGACGAACTCTTCTACACCGGCACGGGATTTCCTCGCGTGTTCTATCTGATGTATCACCTGTACCGGCAATATTTCCCGCTGCTGGCGCTGACTACCTACGCGAAGGTGATGGAGAAAAACGGCAACGGCAACTAGTGTTGACAAGTGGGATAACCCCGTCGCACAACAAAACTTGCACGCTGTGTAAGGTTTTGTCCTTCAGACATTTCATCCTGTGATTTTTCACGTCCACAGGGCCCTTGGGCTCTATCCAGCCCAATCTTTCCTTTGCTATAAAAAATTCCGCTCTTCGCAAGCACTCTGCAATGGAAGGGGTTCTATGGCTTACAGGAATGTGGTAAGTGCGGGCCGTGCGGTCGGCTTCGCTCTCATGGTTGCCTTACTGACAGGCGCAGCATCGGCAAGAACAGCAACTTGGGTGAAATTGGATCCGGCCCATCATCCCTCGGCGCGTCTTAACCCGGCGATGGCGTACGACCCGGCAGCGAACAATATTGTCCTTTTCGGAGGATTTGACGGCACTTCTTACCAGAATGACACCTGGATTTTCAACGGCACCGATTGGGTGCAAATCGATACTGCCAATGCCCCGCCGGCCCGAAGCGCCGCCGGGATCACTTTCGACAGAACCATGCAGAAAATGGTCCTGTTCGGCGGTTACAACGGCAATCAATACCTGGGCGACACTTGGATCTGGGATGGCGTTTCTCAAACCTGGACCCAAGCCACTCCTCAAAAGCAGCCCACAGCGGTCACCTTGCCCATGATGTTCATGGATCCCGTGAGTTTCCGCGCGGAGATGATCGGCGGCTTCGACGGTAATTTCTATCAGAACACCACCTGGCAATGGACAGGTACCGATTGGAAAAAGCTGTACACCAAAACGACTTTTCTGGCGCGTGGCGCGGCAGCCGTCGGCAACGATTACGCCAACCAGACCGTTGTGATTTACGGCGGTCTCGCCGACGTGAACCCAGTCAATACCTGGACATGGGATGGACACAACTGGACCGAGCAGAATCCGAAGACGCAGCCGCTTTGGACCTACTACTCGGGAACTTCCTACGATCCGCACCTGGCCGGTGTAGTCAATTTCGGCGGAGGCTCCGGCGCGAACACGACCTGGGCCTGGAAGGGAACAGACTGGTGGAACATCAACGCCCAGAATCCCCCGCCCCCTATCGACTCGCAAGGCATGGCCTACGACTTCGCCATCGATCAGATGATCATGTTCGGCGGAGAAACCTCCGGCAACTTCGTCAGCGACACCTACTCGATGCAGATTCAATAACTGCATTCGCGCGCCCCGGCGCGCACCTTCGGCGTCCAGCCCTCAGCCGGGATTGACAATCCCGGCTGAGTGCTGAATGCTGGGTGCTGAATGCTTGCCTTCGTTACCGGAGCTACCGGATTTCTTGGTTCTCATGTGGCCCGCGTCCTCTCCGGGCAGGGCGCTGATTTGCGCCTGCTGGTTCGTCCGACCAGCAATCTCAAGAACCTGGAAGGTCTGCGAGCGGACACTGCGGTGGGTGACCTGCGCGACCCGGCCTCGCTCGAAAAAGCGATGTCCGGTTGTGACACCGTTTTCCACGTCGCTGCCGACTACCGGCTCTGGGTGCGCGATCCCGAGGAGATGTATCGCTCGAACGTGGAAGGCACGCGCGCGATTCTCGACGCGGCTCGCAAGAATGGCGTGCAACGCGTGGTCCACACCTCGAGCGTCGCCACCGTGGGATTTACCGGCAACGGCCATCCCGCCGACGAGGACTCTCCGGTTTCGCTGGCCGACATGATCGGTCCCTATAAGCGTTCCAAGTACATGTCGGAGCAGGTCGCGCTGGAAGCCGGACGCAGCGGTCTGCACGTTGTGGTGGTCAATCCGACCACGCCTATCGGAGAGCAGGACGTGAAGCCCACGCCTACCGGCCGTATTGTCGTGGACTTCCTGAAGAAAAAATTTCCGGCGTACGTCGAAACCGGACTGAATCTGGTCGATGTGCACGAATGCGCCCGCGGGCACATCCTGGCCCTCGAAAAAGGGAAGTCGGGCGAGCGCTACATCCTGGGCGGCGAAAATCTTACGTTCAAGCAGATTCTCGACAAGCTGGCTGCTATCACCGGCTTGCCCTCACCCAAAGTGAAGCTGCCCTACATTTTTGCTTACGCGACGGGAGTCGTCGACGAGACCATCACGGGCCGCCTGCTGAAGCGCGAACCGCGCGCCACCATCGATTCCGTCCGCATGGGCAGGAAGAAAATGTTCGCCAGTTCCGACAAAGCCGAGAGGAAGCTGGGCTGGAGGATTGTCCCGGTCGAAGATGCGCTGCGGCGGGCCGTGGATTGGTTCCGGGCCAACGGATATGCCTAGAATCGCTATCGTTGCGGCTCTCGATCGCGAAATTGCCCCCCTCGTCAAAGGCTGGCACGCGACCGAGCGCGAACACGACGGACGACGCTTCCGCTTCTTTGAAGGCG
The DNA here is from genome assembly GCA_027452245.1 of Acidobacteriaceae bacterium. Classification (GTDB taxonomy): domain Bacteria; phylum Acidobacteriota; class Terriglobia; order Terriglobales; family Acidobacteriaceae; genus Sulfotelmatobacter. The sequence continues at coordinate 22,359 of DAIDGW010000124.1, read as the reverse complement.
AGAATGCCGTGGCAGTTGCCGGAGGTATGGGCGCCGAACCCGCGCGCCGCGCCACGGAAGCTGTGATTGCTCTCTATACGCCTGAGATCGTCTACTCGGTGGGCTTTGCGGGAGCGTTGGATCCTAATCTGAAGGTCGGCGACATCGTGGTTCCACAGCGCGTCCTCGATGCTCGCGATTGCAGCAGCGTCGACACTGGTGCGGGTCATGGAACCTTGATCAGTTTTGGTTCCGTGGTCACTCCCGAGCAAAAGAAAAAGCTTGCCGATTGGTTCTCCGCCTGCGCCGTCGACATGGAAGCCGCCTTTGTGGCGCGAGCGGCCGACGCGCGTAGAATCAAATTCGCCGCCGTGAAATCTATATCTGACGACAGCCGCTTCGCCTTGCCGGCCAACGAAGCCTTCATTTCGCATGATGGCGATTTCCGGGCAGGGAGGTTTGCGGCTTTCGTGATGGTGCGTCCGTGGCTCTGGAAGAGCGTGGTTCATCTGGCCCGCAACAGTTCTCACGCATCCCGAACCCTGTGCGACCGGTTAAGCGTCCTGATTAAAGGTGGGTGCCCCATTCAAGCCTGATTTTGACTTGAATGGGTAGATCGAACAGGACAAGGTGAAGCAAGTTCGTTAACGCGAATAGCTTGTGGGTACGCAGCACCGAGCCCAAAATGTTGTTGGAGCCGTTCTTGAGACTGATGAGATTGCCGAGCCGTACTGCTGGTTTCGTTTTGTTGATTGTCCTGGCTGCGGGCGCGCAGAGCGCGAACCCGGTTTTCTATGCTGAGAGTTTCCGGCAGGGCCCAACTAAAATCACGGACGATAGTTTTGAGGCTAAGCTGACTCCCGATGATCCAATCTATAAAGAGCGCGTTAAGGACACGCGGGGAGCCGACCGCTATATATTCACCCTCGCTCCCGTGCAGGCTCCGGGGGAAACGCAAATCACGGGGTGGCGGGCGCAGATGACCGACCTGCATCACTCGATTTATGACAATATCCTGACCACAACCCCGGGTGGCACCGCCGAGCCGAAAGATATCCTGGGCTGGCTGAATCCCTGGCGTTTCGCGGCGGTCCCCATCGGTTCCAGGCGGATCATCAAGGTAGACGGTTTTTACGTGGTACTGCAGGTTACGGCCTATCACTTCATGCCGCCCGACTCGCCATATCTCGATTCGATGACGGTAGATGTGAAGCTGACCAACAATGATCCGCGGCAACAGTAACGAACATTCCAGATGCGAAAGGCTGTCGAACAAATTCATGGCAATTGCAGGACAGTACACGATAGAAGACCAGGTACAAGCCATCCCGGCAACGATGCGCGCTGCCGTGTATCGCGGGGTTAACGACGTGCGGCTGGAGACCGTTCCGGTTCCCAAAATCGGGGCCGGTGAGATGCTCGTCCGCGTGCACAGTTGCGGGGTCTGTGGAACCGATCTCAAGAAGATCGCCACCGGATCGCATTCTGCCCCCAGGATCTTCGGACATGAAACCTCAGGCGTTGTCGCGGCAGTCGGGGAGGGGGTCCGCGACTACAGGGTGGGCGACCCTGTCATGGTCTTTCATCACATCCCCTGCCGGGAATGCTTCTATTGCCGCCATAAGACTTTTGCCCAGTGCGCTACCTACAAGAAAGTGGGCTGCACCGCGGGATTCGAGCCCTCCGGGGGTGGTTTCGCGGAATATGTCCGGGTCATGGACTGGATCGTCCAGCATGGAACCGTAAGAATCCCCGACGGGGTTTCTTTCGAGCAGGCCTGCTTTGTGGAACCCGTCAACACCTGCATGAAGGGGATTGAGGCCTTGCGCCTGCAATCCAGCGAGCAGGTTTTGGTTATCGGGCAGGGCCCGATTGGCATCATTCTGGGGGTGCTGGCACAACGTACCGGGGCTAGGGTAATTACTTCCGATTTGTATCCAGAGAGGCTTAAAATAGGAGAAGGCTTCGGGTTAGGACAAAGCATAGAAGCATCGCGCACCGATGTAGTGACACGAGTCCGCGAGCTAACGGAAGGGCGGGGGGCTGACGCCGTTATTCTGGCGGTGGGCAGCAACGGCCTGATTCGGCCTGCCATGGACGCCGCGCGTCCCGGGGGCCGGGTTTTACTATTTGCGCAGACACAGCACGGCGAGGCGGTGGTCGATCCGGCAGCCATTTGTGTGGACGAGAAATCGCTGGTGGGGTCCTATAGCGCTTCCGTAGATTTGCAGTGGGATTCGGTGCGATTTGTCATGAGCAAAGAGATGGATCTGGCAAAGCTCATCAGCCACCGCTTCCCCTTGGAGCAGGCAAGGGAGGCTCTGGATTTGGCGGCTCACCCTCAGTCTTCGTCCATGAAAATTATGATTCAGCCCGGAAGCCACTGGGAAGGAATAAAGCTGTGAATGGAAAAATGACGGCTGCCGTCCTGTACGGCAAAGAAGATCTGAAGATTGAAAAGGTCCCCATTCCTCGCGTCGGCGACGGCGAGGTGCTGGTGAAAGTGCAGGTCGCGTTGACCTGCGGGACCGATCTCAAGGTCTATCAGCGCGGCTATCACGCGCGCATGATTGTTCCTCCCGCGCTGTTCGGCCACGAACTGGCCGGAGTTGTAGAAGAGGTCGGTGCCGGTGTCACCGGATTCAAGAAGGGCATGCGGGTGGTGGCCCTGAATTCCGCCCCGTGCCAGATGTGTTTCTACTGCTCCAAGCATCAGGAAAATCTCTGCGAAGACCTGCTCTTCAACAACGGCGCGTATGCCGAATACATCCGGGTTCCCAAGCGCATTGTTGAAGCCAACATGCTGGTGATTCCTCCCAATGTGAGCTTCGAAGACGCTGCCATGACCGAGCCTCTGGCCTGCGTGCTGCGTGGATTGCACGAGACCAAGGTGGAAATCGGCGACACCGTCGTGATCATCGGCGGGGGTCCCATCGGACTCATGTTCGTGCAGGTGGCCCGCGCCATCGGCTGCAATGTGGTTTCGGTCGTGAAGCGCGACGGCCAGGTGCAGGCGGCCAAGCAGATGGGCGCCCAGGAGGTCATCCAGACTACGAAGGAAGAGAATGTGGTCGAGGCGGTCCGGTCTCTTACTTCCTCCAAGCGCGGATGCGACGTCGTCATCGAAGCAGTAGGCCGTCCCGAAGCCTGGGAGTGGGCGATTGAGATGGTCCGCAAGGGAGGCACGGTCAATTTCTTTGGCGGATGCGCCACCGGCACTAAAGTCCAGCTCGATACCAACCGGTTGCATTACTCGGAAATCACGCTGAAAGCCACGTTCCATCACACGCCAGAAACGGTGCGCCGTGCCTTCGGCCTGATTGCCGCCAAGAAGATCCGTCCGACCGACTACATTACCGGGGAGGCTCCACTATCGCGCCTGCAACAGGTGATGCGCCACATGCTCAACCGTGGCGGCGACATCAAGACGGCAATCATTCCGGGACACTGAGCTGTGCCGGCAATCCTGTCCTGGCATTGCGGTAAGCTGTCGCTGACCTGCTCTAAGTGGACCTTCGACTTTTATTCATGACACAGATGGCCAGCAACGGCGTGCAAGCTTCTCCGGCAGCCCCGTCCGTTTTGGGATGGAGCCGGCTGCCGTCGGAATACGCGATCCCCGAGCGCGCCCCCTCGTTGCTGGAAGCGCAGCAATATTGCGAGCGGCTGGCGCGCAGCCACTACGAAAATTTCTCGGTGGCCACCTGGTTCCTTCCGCAGCGGCTGAAGCAGCATTTCTTTAACGTGTACGCCTACTGCCGCATCTCTGACGATCTGGGAGACGAGGTTGGCGACGCCTCGGCCTCGCTCGCGCTTCTCGATCAATGGGAATCGCAACTGCAAGCGTGCTATCACGGAACGCCGAAGCATCCGGTGTTCGTGGCGCTCACAGAGACCGTGCGCAAATTCGACATTCCCCAGCAGGAGTTTGCTGACCTGCTCACCGCCTTCCGGCAGGATCAGACCGTTACGCGTTTCGAAACGTTCAACGACGTGCTGGCCTACTGCCGCTATTCGGCGAATCCCGTCGGCCATCTCGTGCTCTATCTCTGCGGGTACCGCGATGCCGAGCGCCAGCAGCTTTCCGACTTCACCTGCACCGCGCTGCAACTGGCAAACTTCTGGCAGGATGTCAGCGTCGATTACGCCAAAGGCAGAATCTATCTTCCCCTTGGAGATCTGCGGAAGTACGGTGTCTCAGAACAGGACATTGCGCAGAACCGGAACACGGAATCGTTCTGCAGCATGATGCAGTTTGAAGTAGAGCGCGCCCGGGACTGGTTCCGGCAAGGCCTGCCGCTGGTGCAGAAAGTCGGTCGTGAACTGGCGGTTGATCTGGACCTGTTCAGTCGCGGAGGCATGGAGATTTTGAATGCCATCGAGCGCCAGGGATTCGCAGTTCTCGGCAAGCGCCCGGCAATTTCCAAATCCCGCAAGCTGGCCTTGGTCGCTCGGGCCGCCATGGGAAAGCTTTTCGGAGGCGCGCAATGAGCGCAGGTGCGCAGCCCGCCGCCGTGCAGTGGAGTCCGGCTCCGCCGCAACTGGCGATGGCTTATTCCGTATGCCGTGGCATCACTCGCTCCACGGCCAAGAATTTCTATTACGCATTTCTGGTGTTGCCGCGCCGCAAGCGCGAAGCCTTATGTGCCGTCTATGCATTTATGCGGCGCTGCGATGACATCACCGACGATCCCGGCCTGACTCCGCCGGAGCGCCGCCGCAAGCTGGAATCCTGGCTAGACGCCTTGCACCGCGCGCAGCAAGGCCAGCCCACCGACGATCCGATTCTTCTGGCACTGACTGATGCGCAACGCCGTTACCAGATCCCCGCTGGTCTGCTGGACGAACTCGCCCAGGGAACGGCCATGGACGTCGAAGCCACCGAATCGGCCGAAGGTAGCATTCCAGCAACGCCGATTCAATATCAAACGTTCGAGGATCTGCGGTTCTATTGCTACCGTGTGGCATCGGTCGTGGGATTGGTTTGCATTCACATCTTCGGCTACCGCGATCCTGCTGCGGAGCCGCTGGCGGAGCGTTGCGGGCTTGCCTTTCAGCTCACCAATATCATTCGCGATGTGAAGGAAGACGCTGCCATGGGCCGCGTCTATCTTCCGCAAGAGGACCTGGCGAAATTCGGGCTTTCGACTTCCGATCTGCAGGCTTCTCCGGATCCGGCGAAATTGCGTCCGCTGCTCAGCTTCGAAGCCGACCGCGCCCGTGAGTTTTATCGCTCGGGAGACGAGTTGTTGGCGTACATCTCCGAAGATAGCCAACCCGCCTTGTGGGTGCTGGTGAACATCTATCGGCACTTGCTGGAGAAAATTGGCGAACGTCAGTTCGATGTCTTCAGCGGCAAGGTTAGCCTCACGACGTGGGAAAAGCTGCGCATCCTGGGGAAAGGATTCGTGCAGCGCGTCCTGTGAATCTTGATCGGACAGATGTCATCCTGAGCAAGCCGTTTTTGCGCAGCGAAGGATCCCGGCGATCCGCGCGAGGCGTCGCGTTTTTAGCGACGCAACGTCGCACGCTTCGATCGCTTCCTTTTCAAACTCACTCAACAACTGAATTCTTGATTCACTCCGCATGAGCGACGACGCGACACAATCCACCGTGGCAATTGCCGGAGGCGGGCTGGCCGGACTGGCTGCGGCCTGCGCGCTCGCTGAGTCCGGCTTCCACGTGACCCTGTTTGAGCGACGCCCGTTTGTCGGTGGACGCGCCTCGTCCTACGAACATCCGGGCACCGGGGAAGTCGTCGATAACTGCCAGCACGTCCTGTTTCGCTGCTGCACCAACCTCATTGATTTCTACCAGCGCATCGGGGCCGAAAAGGAAATTCGCTGGTACGATCAGATGACTTTCATCGAGCCCGGCGGCCGCCAGTCGCGCATGGATTCCACCGGACTCCCCGCGCCGCTCCACACCATGCCGTCCTTCCTGCGCTTTCCATTTCTAAGCGCAGGAGATAAAGCCGCCATCGCGCGCGCCATGCTTCCTCTGATGCTGACGCGCCCGCCCGATAACGGAAAATCCTTTGCTGACTGGCTCGAGCAGCACCGCCAGACGCATCATGCCGTGGAGCGCTTCTGGAAACCCATCCTCATCAGCGCCCTGAGCGAAGACCTCGACAAGATGGCGGTTCCGTATGCGGCACAGGTGGTGAGAGTGTCGATGCAGTCACTGGAGTCTCGCCAAATGGGCGTTCCCACCGTGCCGCTCACCGCGCTTTACAATGCAGCGGGGGCATATATTCAAGCCCGCGGCGGCCGGGTTGTGCTGCGCTCCAGTGTCGAGGGATTCACCGCCGGCGATCAGTCCGTGCAACTGCGGTTGACCTCGAAGGACGAAGGATCGCGTCAGGAAAGTTTCGACTACGCGATCATGGCGCTTCCCTTTGATGCGGTTGCACGGGTTCTGCCCGATGTGCAAGAAGCCAAGGTCCTGCGCGGCATGCTCGCGCGCTTCGAGACCTCTCCCATTACCGGCATTCACCTCTGGTTTGACCGGCAAATTTCCGATCTTGATCATGCGGTATTGCTAGATCGCACCATCCAGTGGATGTTTCACAAATCCCGGCTGCAGCCCATCCGGGGCGAATCGAACGGAAGCTACATCGAACTGGTGGTCAGTTCGTCGAAGAGCCTGATCGACAAGTCACGGTCCGAGATTGTGGATCTGGCGCTGGGCGAAGTAAGGGAATTCTTCCCGGCAGCGCGTGAGGCGAATCTGGTGAAGTCGACCGTGATCAAGGAACTACACGCTACCTATTCGCCTCGTCCCGGCATCGATGCCTATCGCCCCGGATCGACGACGGAATGGCCGCGCATCTTTCTCGCAGGAGATTGGACGAATACCGGTTGGCCCGCCACCATGGAGGGCGCCGTCCGCAGCGGCTATCTGGCGGCAGAGGCGTTGTGGCATGCGAGTGGCGGGAAGGAACGCAGGTTTCTTGCTCCCGACCTCGCTCCCACCGGCCTGATGCGCTGGTTCGGGAACTGACCGCTGAAGAATTGTGCAAGTTAGATAACTCAGCACCCGGCAAAAACGAAGGTTGAACTGACTACCGGGCCCACGGCCCAGGGAAATCACATCGGTACCCGCCTGCATTTCCCGGTACAAATTCACCGAATGTTACTACAGCATGCGGTGCAAGAGGTGAATCGCAATGTCATTGGGCCGCTTTGTGCATTGCAACGGTGCTCCAGGTCTTGTCGCCGGCGTGGCATAGTTTTTCCAGCGGACAATCGACGCACAGAGGCTTGCGGGCGAAGCAGAGCTTGCGCCCATGCCAGATGATCTGATGCGAGAACAGGATCCATTTCTCGCGCGGGATGACCTTCATCAGGTCCTGTTCAATCTTTTGGGGATCGCTTTCCCGAGTCAGTTCGAGGCGGCGCGAGATGCGCGTGACGTGGGTGTCTACGACCACTCCATCGGCGATCTTGAACCATGTACCCAGCACCACGTTGGCGGTTTTGCGCGCCACGCCGGGCAGCGTGAGCAGGTCGGTCATGTTCATCGGAACCTCGCCGCTGAAATCGGAGACGATCTTCCTGGCCGCGCCAACCACGGACTTGGATTTGTTGCGGAAGAAGCCGGTGGAGCGGACATCGGGCTCGAGTTGTTCCGGCTGCAACGCCGCGAAGTCCTGCACCGTCGGATATTTACGGAAAATTTCCGGCGTGACCTTGTTGACGTTGACGTCGGTCGATTGGGCCGAAAGGATGGTCGCGACCAGCAACTCCCAGGCGTTGCGGTGAGTCAGAGCGCAGGTCACGTCGGGATAGGTCTGATCGAGCCGTTGCAGAATTTCTGTGACGCGCTCGGGGGCGATGGGACTGTAGCCCCTGGTGCCCGGCGAAGCCTCGGTCGTCTTTCGCTCTTTCGGAGCTGTCGCTCTTATTTGCGACGTCCCGCGGCGGTCGCCGTGGGCTGTATTCTTCTGCCGTTTCGCGGCTGCTTCTGCACCGGCCATGCTGTCTCGTTTCCGTGATGATGGTCCTGCCGCGGCTTTGCCTCGGTCCGGGCGGCCGAGGGCGGCCGTCTCCACATGAGCAGTCTTGGACACACGATCTTGCAGGCCGGAGCGGGCGGGTTGGCGGGGAGTGATGCCGCGAGCCATGAATTCCTTTCCAAGTGCGGGATTGCGGGAATCATAGCAAATCAGGGCGAATAGGTGAGTGTGCCGGCCCCCGTCGGGGGCCTGGAGCCTGGGCCAGCTTTACCCGGCGTAATCTGCACCGAAAAGCCATGCAAAACGAAACCGGAAGCTCATTAAGTCTCTTAATTCGCACAAGATATCGACCAATGTACATACAGATAGTAAATTACAATATCGTACAGAACTGACGCTAGCAGGGCTTGCTGCCCTTTAGAGCGATTCGGGCGTGTGTCTGAGGGGGCTGAGTGGTGAGGGCGAGATCGTCCCAGGGGGCCTTGCAGCCTCCGCAAATGGCATTTTAGGCGATGGCCCGACCGTGCCCAGGCGAGTATCGCCGATGTACATACACCTGTGACAGCACGCTAATAGAGACAAGTGGTACATTCCGACGGGAAGCTGGATTGAGGCAGGATGACTGGGCACATGCAAAGGCTGTTCAGGTCTCTTGCGCCGGGGTAAGGCCATGGGAGCAGCGAATGTCTGGCAATTTGTGCTTAGCAGGAATGCAACTGCGAATCGTTCACTGAACGGCGAAATGTTGCGATCGCCAAAGCGCACAATCGGCAATGGCTCCCTGTCCCTCGGTAACCTTCGGAATGATTGACGATGCAGTCTCGGGTCAGTACTCTGGATCTATCCAGGAAGGAAGCTCCAGTGGCAGTCAGCTCGATTCAACTCGGACAGGTGTGGCGCAGCGATTCCGACGGTCAGGATTATCTCGTGACCAAAGTCTATAACGAGGTGTTCAGCCAATTTGCCATGCTGCGGCCGGCGGGAATCACGGCTCCGGACGCGCCCAGCGTTCGTGTGAAGGTGACGAAGAGCCCACAGGGGGCAGCCCTGCCCGGATATACGTTCACACAAGACGGCTCGTTCTAGCCGGCGGCTGACTCATCCGCCGGAAATCAGGAAGATTCCTATACACTAATGCAGGGCATCTGCCGCTCGGGTGCGGAAACAGCATCATCCTGTGCAAACGGAGAGCTTCTGAAACTGTTGTGTGATTTTTTTCTGAATGACTGAAAAAATTCTCGCCATTATCTTCGTATTCATCAAATCACTGATTGCTGCAGCCGGATACGGCGGCGTATTGCTGCTGATGGCGATTGAGTCGGCCTGCATTCCGCTGCCTTCGGAACTGATCATGCCCTTCGCCGGATACCTCGTGTATCTCGGTCGGTTCAACTTGTACTGGGTGGCGACGATCGGCGCGCTGGGATGCAACCTGGGATCGCTGGTCGCGTATGAGATTGGGTGCTATGGCGGACGTCCGCTGGTGGAGCGCTATGGACGCTGGATCCTGATGGGACGTCGGGAACTCGACTGGGCCGATTGGTTTTTTGCGCGCTGGGGATATCTGGCGGTATTTTTCGGACGGCTGCTGCCGGTGATCCGCACGTTCATCGCGCTCCCGGCAGGGGTTGCGCGCATGCCCCGCGGCAGATTTCATCTCTATACGTTTCTGGGATCATGGCCATGGTGTTTGGGTCTGGCATACCTGGGGATGAAACTCGGCCAGAACTGGCGCGAACTGGGTAAATACTTCCACAAATTCGACGCCATCATCGGGGCGGTGATCGTCGCCGCCATCGTGTGGTTCATCTGGAGTCATTGGCAGCACCGCATGAGCAGGGAAGCGGAAGTGCAAGAGCGGTAATGCGGGTGATCTTGCTTCTGCGTCGCGGCGTCTCCAGACAGCAGATTGCTCGTCGCCGCTCTCCTCGGAGTGACAACGTCAGCGGGGGCGGGCGAGCTGCGAGGCCACGATTTGCCAGCGGCCTTCGCGTTTCATGACGACATCCATGTAGATGTAGCGGGCAGAGGAGCGCTGGCCGTCTTTTTCGATCACGTCGTCTTCTGAGCCGTGCACGATGGCGACGTCATCGCGCAGCATACGAATACGTCGGCCCGTCGATGCCATCGAGAGCAGGCGCATGGAGCCGGAAGTGAGGTCCCGAATGAGGTTTTCTTTGGCGATCGGGTCTCCGGTTTCGTCGTACTGAATGTAGTCGTCGGCGTAAATCCGTTGCAGTTCGGCGACATTGGCGGACATCAATGCGCGGTCGCCGTCGATAAAAAGCTGAAGGATGGCTGGTTCGTCGTGGTGAGGCATTCTGTCTTCCCCGTCAGATCGTGCTGAGTGCAGGAAGCATTTTACGGGAAACGGGTAGGTTGTCCGGCGCGAAAAGCTACGCCTCAGGGTAATGAAACCGCTTTCCACAAGAGGGTGCCGGTGGGAAAATAGATACAGGCCAGAGTTCTTCTGGGCACGCAACGTTGTGCGAGGAGGCAATATGCTCGTGCATCGAGATCGGTTGCGCCGCAGTCCCTTCTTCCACTTTCATTCCGGACATTCCCTCTACTCATTGCTGGTGGCGGCGATTCTGTTTGCCATGCTGGTGTGGATGTTCCTGATCACACCCATCGGAGCGAGATAGCAACGCGCCCGCGGCGGGGTTCATCGCGAAGGCTTGCCCGGTGCTTGGGAGGGTCGTAGTATGGCGGTTTAAGTCTCAAGGGAGACATCGCCATGCTGAATCGCCGTAGCTTTATGAGCGTCGCGGGAGCAGGAATCGCGGCCTCACTTTCCTTGTCCGACCATCTCTTTGCGCAACTGAAAAACATCCCGCCCATGCCTGATCCGTCGTTGCGCAGCCAGAACGAAGATGCGTATTGGGCCGCGCTGCGCCAACAATTTCTGATTCCGACGGACGAAATTTATCTGAACAACGGAACGGTGGGATCGAGTCCGGCGCCGGTACTGCGCGCGGTCTTTGACGGCTACACGACCACGGAGAAGATGGATCAGCGGGATCCGGAGGATTATCCGATCTGGGGATACGGGCCGTGGAACGAGTTTCGTGATCCGCTGGCGGCGTTTGTGGGATGTAACCGCGACGAGATCGCATTGCTGCGCAACGCCACGGAAGGGAACAGTTACATCGCCAACGGGTTGAACATGAAACCCGGAGACGAGGTGCTCATGACAGACCAGGAGCATCCCGGCGGCGAGCATCCGTGGAACTTGAAGGCGAAGCGGTACGGGATTGTCGTGAAAAAAGTGAGTCTGCCGGTCCCGGTAAAGGATGGAGCGCAGGTACTGAACCTGTTCAACGACGCGATTACGCCACGCACCCGGGTAATGTTCTTCAGCCACATTACGACGGCGACCGGGGTGGTGCTTCCGGCAAAAGAGCTGTGCGCGCTGGCGCGATCGAAGGGAATTCTTTCCGCGGTCGATGGCGCCCATGTCACCGGGATGATGCGGCTGAATGTGCGGGACATCGGTTGCGACATGTATTCGTCGAGTCCGCATAAGTGGCTGATGGCGCCCAAGGGGTCGGGATACTTGTACGTCCGCGACGAGGTGATCGACCGCCTGTGGAACACGATTGTCACCGAAGGTTGGAATGAACCGAATTTGCGGGCGGAACGCTTCCAGCGCATTGGAAGCTCGAATGTGCCGTCACTCTATGGATTGCGTGCAGGGATCGAACTGGCGAATCAGATTGGCATGGAGAACATTGAACGCCGGCATCGGCAAATGGCCGATTACACGCTGGCGGAGATGACGAAGCGAGGAGCGCAGTCGTGGACATCGCCGGATGCGGCGCTGCGCTGCGCGATCGTGACGGTGAACGTGCCTCCGGTTGACCGGATGAAGCTGGAGAACTGGATGTGGACGACGCACAAGATCCGCATACGGGGAGGAGATCCCAGCAAGCTGAGATTATCGATGCCGTATTACGTGCAGAAGAAAGACATTGACCGTTTTCTCACGACATTTGACGCATACAGGCGCGAAATCGCGAGGAATAGTCAGCCCGGAGTTTAGGCGGGAGGTATGGCATGGCCTAGCCGAGGAAATCGAAATGGAACAAGCCGTCACGGTCCTCAGCTGGAACAAGAAGTGGCACGCATACCTTCGGGCGGCTAAAGGGCAAAATTCAGATCGTCGGAGACATAGTTTCACCCATTTGTCCGCCCGAAGCTTGGCAGGGCGACCTCAATAATATGAACGGAAAGTCGCTCCGTCAGTCGTAGTACTCGAGTCCCAGGTGCGTGATCAGCTCTTCTCCCTTCAGGTGGCGCAGGGTGTTCTTCAGCTTCATCATCTGAATGAACAGGTCATGTTCGGGATAGAGTCCCGGAGGCGTCATTGGCGACTTGAAGTAGAAGCTGAGCCACTCCTGGATGCCGAGGCCACGCAGTCCGGAGGTGCGCTGCGCCAAATCGAGGAAGAGCACGAGATCGAGCACGATGGGTGCGGCGAGAATCGAATCGCGGCAGAGAAAATCGACTTTGATCTGCATGGGATAGCCGAGCCAGCCGAAAATATCGATGTTGTCCCAGCCTTCCTTGTTGTCGCCGCGCGGCGGGTAGTAGTTGATGCGCACCTTGTGAAATATGTTTCCGTAGAGTTCGGGATAGAGGCCGGGCTGGAGAATGTGCTCGAGGACGCCCAGTTTGGACTCTTCCTTGGTCTTGAATGATCCGGGATCGTCGAGCACTTCGCCGTCGCGGTTGCCGAGAATGTTGGTGGAATACCAGCCGCTGAGTCCGAGAAGACGTGCCTTGAAAGCGGGAGCGAGCACAGTTTTCATCAAAGTCTGGCCGGTTTTGAAGTCCTTGCCGCAGATCGGGGCTTCGTTCTTGCGCGAGAGTTCGAGCATGACCGGCAGGTCGACGGTCAAGTTCGGAGCGCCGTTGGCGAAGGGCACGCCTTCCATCAGCGAGGCGTAGGCGTAGATCATCGAAGGCGCGATCTTCTCGTCGTTGTCGCGCAGCGCCTTCTCGAAAGCCTTTACCGACTGATGCGCTTCGGTCGGCTCGATGTAAGATTCGGTCGATCCGCACCACATGGTGATCAGGCGGCTGGCTCCGCTCGACTTGCGGAAGTCGCGGATGTCCTGGCGAAGCTGCTCCGCCAATTCCATCTTGGACTTGCCTTTTTTCACGTTGGGCCCGTCGATCTTCTTGACGTAGTTGTGATCGAAGACGGCGGCCCGCGGCGTGATCGAGGAAAGGAACGGCTTCAGTTGATCGAGCAGGCGCGGTTCAAGCACCCCGGCGTTGGAGGCGGATTCGTACATGTTGTCTTCGAAAATGTCCCAGCCGGTGAAGACCAGGTCGTCGAGCGAAGCCAGCGGCACGAATTCCTTGATCTTGGGCGAGCGGCCCTCGGTGCGCTTGCCGAGGCGGATGGTTCCCATCTGGGTGAGGGAACCGATGGGCTTGGCGATGCCTTTGCGGATCGCTTCCACGCCCGCCACGAAAGTAGTGGCGACGGCGCCCATGCCCGGAATCATGACTCCCAGTTTGCCCTTGGCCGGGGAAGTGTCTGGAGAGGTGGCAGATTCAGTACGCGCCTGGGGGCGTTTCTTGCCACCTGACGGGCCTCCGGCCATGCGCAATTCACGGGTGGCACGCTCGGCATGGGCCAAAGCGGTCTCGCGATGCTCGTGTTTCTTCGCGTCCTGAGCGGAGCGGAACTGCTTGCGATGACGGCGGCCGTCGGCGTCCCACCAATCGGCCATGAATACTCCGGGGCGTTTCTGGTACATGAATGAGTCCTTTCGTGGTGACGGTAACCAGTCACCGTGTCAAAACAGGACATCATCTCACAAAGGCGGAGGGGAGTGCAAAGGGAAGCGGCGGAAAGGGAAGAAATGAGGCTGAGTGGTCGCGGCGTCACTTGGGCGGATCCAAAGCGGCCATCGGGTTTTCTTTGTCCGGCGTTTCCGGCAAACCGAAGTAACCTGCGAGTGCGCTCCATCACCGCACGCCGGCGAGTTCATCGTGGAAAATATTCCGGTATTTGGAGTCTGTATGTTTCGTGGGCTGGTGTGGCTGGCAGCAGGTTGTGTTCTGGCGATGGCGGCGCTTTATACGTGGGCGCATCGGTCGCAACTGGCAGAGTCGGTGGCAGTGCCGAAGACAGCAGTTGCAACTGAGAAGAGCGATTCCGCGGCGGACGAGTCTGCTGGCAATGCGGAGTCGCCTGAAGAGAAAGAGGCGAAGAGCCTGGTCACGGTCGCGGGGCCTTTGGCGCAATACATCTCAGGCGGGAACTCGGAGGACTCGGAAACCAAAGAGTCGAGCGGCAGCTCTGAGAACCGCTGTTCCTCGCCGTCCTGCAAGCCCGGCGAGATGGACCGCGTGATTGGGGAGTCGCCCGTAGGCACGAGCACACCAATCCTGCGCAAGACGTTTGAAGTAGCGGGGCTGGTGAGCGTGCCCTTTGAGGTTCCTGCGCATTCGGCAAATCCACAACTGCATGGGAAGTATCGTTCGTTTTTGCCCAAAGGCCTAGTAGCAGTAGACGAGACTTCGGCGGATGTGGAATTTCTCCTGCTCAACCAAGAGCAGTACGAGACGCTCATGGATGGAAAAGAAAGCGACGTTGTGTTCTCCGCCGCGGACTCTCATGACCAGGAGGTGACCACGAACCTGGGCCCGACTTTCGCTGAACCGGTCCGCTACTATCTGGTGTTCCGCAATAGCTCCCGTGCCAATGGGAAGAAACTGGTGAAAGCGAACTTTCGGGTCGATTTCTAGACTCGCGGTCTGGGATGGCGTTATGCGGGCTGCGCGTTTTTGCCAATTAGAACGAGAGCTGCAGGCCGAATTCGACCTGCCGGGGCGCTCCTAATCCGTAAACGCCGGTTCCGACCCCTACCCGGTCAATGTTGTGGGAGGGGCCGTTGGTTCCATTGATCTGACCGACGCCGCCGGTGAGAAGCCCATTCAGCGTGGCACCGGGTAGATCAAAATTTGCGAAGTTGAACACGTTATAGAACCCGACACTGGGCTGCACTGTGAGGCGCTCGCGGAATGTGTGGTTCCAGGTGAACTTCATGTCGAAGGCCTTCAGCCAGGCGAGATTGACCTGTCCGGGAGGGGCGAGTGGAATAGTTGGAGCAACTCCGTCGCCCATCTGCTGCAACTGCTTGAGCGTGAACAGACCGTTGTTGATCAGTACCTGTCCGGCGGGAGTCGCCTGTCCGGCAATGGTGGTGTTGTAATTGGAGATGATCTTGTTGATGTTGGATGCATTGATACCGCGGTCGAAGTTGCCGATGTGAGTGCCGGGGATCGGGTCCTGGACGGTTCCGTCGCCGGTGAAATCGGTGCGGAAGATTTCGCCGGGGCCGAGGTTTGTGTTCGGCACCACGAGCGTGGTGGAGAGCGGGCTCCAGAAGTGCGACATCAGGCTCATCTGGAATCCGGCGGGAAGGTCGGCAAAGCCGCCGAACGAGAGTTGATGAGTGCGGTCCAGCACAGAGGGGCCAAAGTAACGGTTGGGGTCGGCATTGTCGGCTGCGTTGATGATGAAGTCCTGATCCGAGGCGCCGGGGTTGGTGGCGGCCGCACCGCCGCTGTTCTCGAAACGGGAGAGCGAATACGATATCTGGAAATTCAATCCGTTCACGCCGCGGAACGGGTGCTTTACGTTCTCATTGAGCTTGGTTTGCAAGCCGTTGTAGACCGAGCGGCCGATCGACTGCAGGAAGGGCAATGGCGGAGCATTGGGATTGATGCCGCCGAATGCACAGGGATAGCCGAAGCCCGCGGTCGGATTGGTGCAGGCGACGTCGAAGTCGGCAGACGAGGTAAGTCCGTTGCCAGCGTATGCCGACATCGTGGCCCCATTGTTGATGGAGCATTGAATGCCGCCTACGCCGGCGGGACAGTTAAATTGCGCATTGGTAACGTTAATCGCGTCCACGGCGCCGGGCTTATTGAAATAGCGGACGTCGCCGGCGTGGTTCTCATCGATTCCCAACAGAAAATGCGTCTGCACGTTGCGGACAAAATCCGCGCTGAAAACCATGCCGGGGCGGATCTCGTGTTGCACGCCGAAATTCATTTCGATCGAGCGGGGGGTTTGATAGTTGGGATCGAACATCGAGGCGCCCGTGCCAAAGCCATAGCCCTGGTTTAAAAGTGTTCCCGCATAATTCGGATTCGGTATGTTGTTGCTGAACGGAGAACGCGATTGATAGAGCTGCTGATAGGCCTGGATCTGGCTGGCTACGCTTCCAATGGCGACCAAGCCACCTGAAGCCGTTCCGCAGAACGACGGCAATGGAAGGGCTCCCGTGGTAGCCACAACCGGCTGCGGCGTGTTGGCTCCATTGCAGGCGGTTGGGAACTGGCCGAATGCACCGGTCTGCTGGCGGTCGGGCGCGTCGTAAGCGACGTTGTTCCAGATGGCGTTTTCATAAAACAGTCCGATGCCGGCGCGGATTGATGTTTTGCCGTTGCCCTTCGGATCCCAGGCGATGCCGAGTTGCGGGGCGAAGTTGAGGTTGGGCTGGGCCACACGATTGCCCAAACCGGGTAGTTGCTGACTGAGTGCCGGGATTGGGGGAAGGTAACTGTCGCTGCGATTGGAGTCACGCACGTAGCGCAGGCCGTAGTCGATGGTCAGATTCGGTCGTATCTTCCAGCCGTCTCCGATATAGGCGCCGATGCGGTTGTCGGTGATTCCGCCCGCGGGAAAGCCGAATGCTGGGATCGTGCTCGAATAGCCGAGGCCGTTTCCCAAGTAGACATACTCCACAGGATAATTCAGCGGGTTGCTGGCGCCACCGGGTCCGAACGGATTGGTAGCTGCGAAGCCTGTTTCTTGCGCTCCGACATTGGTCACCAAGTAGGGCGCAATGCTCTGGAAATTGGCGAAGCCTCCACCCACGATGTGATTGAAATCGAATCCGTAGCGGATGATGTGCGTCCCCAGCGTCCTGCTTCCGTCATATTTGAACTGGTGGTTGCTTTGGAGGGTGCTTTGCGGGGCGAGATAATTCGGTCCGCTTACAAAGCCCGTGCTGCCCATCTGGATCTCGACCGGATAATTTGCGAGAGGCAGGGTCGTGCCCCGGGTGGAGTCGACGATCTGGTTCTGGAACTTCAAATACTCGAAGCGGAAGCTGTGCGTGTAGTTGCCCGTATTGAAGTCCGCGCCCAGGACGTGGGTGCGGGTGATGTCCTTATTGTCGTACACCGAGAATCCCAGTCCCGCGTTGGCCAGCAGGGAATTCTTGAAGTAGTTGAAGCGATAGAAGAGATGAACGGACTGGGTGAGCTGGTAATCCAGTTTACCCATCAGGTTATCTTCGACGAAGGGTGAGGTGAAGCCGCCGGAGTATGCAGTGAACGGGGCCCCGACGAGAACGGGCGCGAATTCATGCTGGAAGGTGCGCTCGCCATCGAGGAAGTAAAAGACCTTATCCTTCTTGATCGGGCCGCCGACGCGCCCGCCGTATTGCGAGCGCTGAAAGGGCGCGGCGATTCCCGGTGGGGTGGGCAGCGCTGCGGCCATCGAGCTGTCGCGAAAGAGCCCGAATGCCTCGCCGTGCAGCGTGTTGGTACCGGAGCGCGTGGTGACATTTACAGCTCCCGATGAAGTCAATTCGTTGGAAAGGTCCAGACTGGACTGGCTGAGTTGGAACTCCTGAATGCCGCTCGCTGGAATGTCCATGGTGGTAGTGCCGACGGTTTCGTCTGAGACATCCACGCCGTCGACTTCAATGCGGGCGGTGCGCCCGAAGCGGCCGCCAAAGGAGATTGAGGAGTAGCCAGCTTTGGTCGGATCGAAGTTCTGGCCGTCCTGAATCTGGACGCC
This sequence comes from Acidobacteriaceae bacterium, assembly GCA_027452245.1. Taxonomy (GTDB): domain Bacteria; phylum Acidobacteriota; class Terriglobia; order Terriglobales; family Acidobacteriaceae; genus Sulfotelmatobacter. The sequence goes on along the minus strand of DAIDGW010000124.1, from coordinate 4,588 downwards.
GGGTTCAAGCTGCGCCAGGTCAAGGAAATTGCGCCCGTTGACCGGCAGATTTTCGATCTGCTGCGAATTCAATACTCCCTGCACAATCGCCTGCTCAGTGTTCACTTCCACCGAACTCGTCTGTACTTCAATCACCTGATTTTCCTGGCCGACCGCGAGCCTGACATTGCCGTTGGCGGTATTGCCGACCAACACTGTCAATCCGATCTGCGACGAGTTGAACCCCTTAGAGGAGACCAGTACCTTGTAGGCTCCGGGCACCAGCGCACCGGAGTTGTAGGCCCCTGACTGATTTGTGGTCAGAAGGACGGTCTGGCCGGTCGCCATATTGGTAATTTTCACTTTTGCCCCGCTGACCACCGCACCCGTCGGGTCCATCACGGTGCCTACAATGCTGCCGGTTCCGACCGTCGTTTGAGCAACCGCCAAAGTGGTTTCGAATGACAGCGTTAAAGAAATGAGGAAGCACGCAAGTACGAAGCGGCATACGGCGGAACGGAGAGACGACATATGGGGCACCTGTAGGATTTCAGTCCGCAGAATTGTTGGGCAGCGGTCCTGAAAATTTTCGAAACAAAATACACGCAAACGACAGCAACCTTCAACCAAAATTGTGCAAAGTCGTAGAACAGAGCTACTGCGAGCCCAAGGCCAGAAACGTTTTAACCCGCAACCACGGAGGGAGGAGTGTAAAGGAATTGAGGAGAATCCGGGATGCGGACTGTCAGGGAAAGCACCAGCAAGAGCCGTAACTGGATGAGGGCAGAAATGGCTTGCGGGCGACTTGACAAGGAGGAGAAACCAGACTTCCTCAGTAGATTGGATAACCCGAAGGGTAGGAAAAGCGTCTAAATGCTAGGCATTGTTCTGGCTGTCCTCGTTGCGGGCCAAGCGTATAATCGAGGCGTAAGGGAGTACTCTCATGAAATCCAGATGGCTGGCAATCGCGTTAACCGGCGCGTTGTTCACGTGTGCGGGTACGTGGGCTGCGGCGCAGACACGACCTTCAGGACAAAGCCCGACGCAAGCGCCAACCTCCGACCCCGATCAGGGCCAGCCGAAGGCTGGAGACGTGCAGAATGCGCCCAAGCAACAACCGGCGGCGCTGCCCACCAAGCCCGATGATGCCATCAAGCACGATGGGGGCAAGGATGACGTGGATGCGATCGGCAACCGCAACGTGGGTTGCGGACGCGGCGTAGGCAACTGGTATAGCGTGGAAAAGCAAGTTGCGATGGGCCGGGCATTCGCGCAACAGATTGAGTCGCAGGTAAAGCTGATTAATGACCCGGTCATTACCGAATATGTAAACCGGGTGGGACAGAATATCGTGCGCAATTCCGACGCGCAGGTGCCGTTCACGATTAAGGTGATCGACTCCGATGTGGTGAATGCCATGGCGCTGCCGGGCGGGTTCTTCTATGTGAATTCCGGTTTGATTCTGGCTGCGGATGAAGAAGCCGAGATGGCGGGCGTGATGGCACACGAGATTGCGCACGTGGCGGCGTGCCATGCGGCACGCGAGCAGACTCGAGCCACGCTGCTGCAGATGGCATCGATTCCATTGATTTTCATGGGCGGCGGCATTGGATATGCAGGCTATGAAGCTTCGGGTCTGGCGGGAATGTTCGGGATTCTGAAGTTCTCGCGGAACTTCGAGGCGGAAGCTGACTATCTGGGCATCGAGTACATGTATCGCGCGGGATACGATCCATCGGCGTTTGTATCGTTCTTCGAGAAGATCCAGGCGATGGAGAAAAAGAAGCCGGGATCGCTGGCGAAGGCATTCGATACGCATCCGCAGACGCCTGACCGCATCGAGAAGTCGCAGGAAGAGATACGGACGATCTTGCCGGCCAAGGCCGAATATATCGTGACGACCTCGGAATTCGATGAGGTCAAGGCCCGGCTGGCAGCCATCGAGAACAAGCACAAGTTGCTCGACAAGAAGGATTCGAACAAGCCAAGCTTGCGGCGCACCGCTAACTCAGACGGGCAGTCTGGCGACAGTGGAGATGATCGTCCAACGTTGAAGCGGCGGGACGATTCGAACTCGAACTGAATCGGGGATCGGCAAAATATCATGGGCTTCCGACGAGGAAGCCCATTTCTATTGTGAGTTCGGAGAAAATGCCGTCCGCATGGAAGGCCCCCGGTGCGACTGGGGAAGTCGGTTGCCGCGCAACAAGGGGCGCAATTCCGTGCAATGAGAATCAAGCTGCGTGCTTAGTGGCCAATTCAGCCAGCCGCTCGCGATGCCGTTCGGGGGAGTTGATCACCTTCATTTCCTGCCAGTCGTACGCGAATTCTTTGCCACAATCCAGGCACACGACATAGGTTCCGGTCAAAGCAGCGGCCTGGGGGCGGCGCGCGCTGGAACGAATGGTAACCGGAAAACTGAACCGCGAATGCCGACAACCGAACAGGGCTTCAACAAGTTTCGCAACCATGAGACACCTTCCCACAGCCGGAGAAATAAGTTAGTTCAGTGAATACTGAATGAGCGCCCCCTCAAAAACCAGTTTGGCTCATCCTTTCTCTTAGATTCACCCCGGCTTGAAACGGTTGATCTTTGTTTCTGGAAGGAGCATAGGAGGCAGGGGCGAGTATCAGACTGGTAAAGGCGTGATAGGACTCACAACATTCGTCCTGCGGCTTGAATATCAATCATTTGCGGAGAATCGCGGCGTAGCTGCGAGGGATCACAGGGCGGCTTTCAAGCTGAAAACCAGCAGCTGCAGCTTCTTGCAACTCGGCTGCAAACTGGGAGTCATTGAGGTGTCCGCGGGGTTCGGCAAGCAGCAATGTACCTCCGGGTTTGGTGGCATCACTCACTTCCCGGAAAAATTGTGCGGAGCTGGGGAACTCGTGAACTACGGCGAATGCCAGCGTGAAATCGATCCGCCGGGAAAGATCGGAGATATGCATGGTATCAGCGTTGCAGTGGCGAACCTGCACGCGATCGGCAAGACCTTTCTGACGCAGCCGACGGTCCAGAGAGCGAATCATTTTGAGCTGCAGTTCGAGGCAGAAGACGTGTCCATTTTCCGCGACACGTTGCGCGAGAGGAATTGTAAAAAAGCCCATACCGGGGCCAGGTTCGAGCACGGTCATGCCTGGATGGACGAACGGTGCGAGAATCTGGTCTGGATTCTGGAGCAGGCGGCGAATGGGGCTGGCGAGAAAATAGCCGAGCCACCACGGGCAAACGCGATGCGACACGGGTCGCCTCCGAGGGAAACAGGCATGGTAGCACAGCAAATTCGGGTGAATACGTTCTGGAGTTTCGGATGGCAGGAGCCTGTGGAATGCGCGTCCGGGTAGAGCCGATGAGGATCTTAACCGCTGATTAAAGAGAGTCGGAACTAGACGCTCTGGGGGCCGCGTTTTTTCTGCTGTTGGCACTTCGCCATGATCGCGGAGCGGAGACGTCCGCGGAGATCCTCCGGCAACTCGTAGAGCTGGGAATCGCGATAAATTTCGATGGTCTTCTTGGTCGTGTCGCAGACGACGTAGCAGTTGTGGCACCAGGAGAGATGATTCTCCAGTTCGACCTTGGTTTTCTCGTCGAGCACGCCGTCAAGGTAATTGGTGAGCTCGTGCAAAAACTCAGAGCATTTCACTTTGTCCCATCTCCACTCTCGCGTTTCTGGAAGAAGCGTCCCAACCGGTCCCGCAGTTGCAGGCGTGCACGTAGCAGCCTTGACTTGACCGCGGGCACGCTCAACTCGAGCGCGGATGCGGTTTCCTCGGTGGACAGTCCTTCCACGTCCCGTAGCACAAACACCGTCCGGAAGCCTGGCGGCAGGCCCTGGATGGTCTTACTTAAAATCTCGCGCAGTTCCGCCTGCGTGTACTGCTGCTCTGGATTCGGGCTCCAGTCGGCGATTTCGCGGGGAAGAGAATCATCTTCAGTCTTGATATCTTCATCGAGCGAAACCATGCGCTCCGGGCGCCGGCGGCGCAACTTCATGAGCGCTTCGTTGACGGCGATGCGGACCAGCCAGGTGTAAAACTTGGACTGCTCCTGGAACTGATTCAGATTGCCGTACGCTTTCAGGAAAGCTTCCTGCACCACGTCTTCCGCGTCTTCGCGGTTTTGCGTGATGTGCTGCGCAATGCGGAAGACCTTGCGGTCGTATTTGCGGACGAGCTCGTCATAGGCCGAGACATCTCCGGCGCGGACCCGGTTGACCAGGGCTACGTCAGGATGCGGTTCGAGTTCGGCTCCAATAGGTTGGATGGTTGACATGGGCGTTGGTTGCGGAAATCCGGCGGCTCAGCCCGAAGGGACGCGGGCAGGACCGTAAAAGAAGAGTTTACCGGACGGCGACGCCGCGCGCCACGAGGCACTTGCACTTCACGGGTGATGAGATGCCGGTGGGGACCCCGGTTTGCGGTGGGGCGGCCGTCGCGATGGGCGTGCGCCGTAACCTCAGTGGTTCCGGGGGGAGGGACGTGGGGACGAAAGCGGCATAGAGTGGAGATATGAAGGCCGAGACTTCCCCTGACAAATTTGCCCGCAGGGCGTCACGCTGCCTGGCGGGCCTGCTTTGCGTATCTCTGGCGGTGATGCCGGTGGCGGGAC
>DAIDGW010000123.1 GCA_027452245.1 Acidobacteriaceae bacterium | reverse complement strand
GCCGATTCTTTCCCGCAGGAGCGGCAGCACTCGATTCGCGCGGAAATGGCCATGGCGCTGGCGGCGATGCTAACGCAGAATCTGCTGCCGCGGCGCACTGGTGGGCGTGTTCCCGCCGCCGAACTGTTGATGGTGGGATATGGTGCGCGACAGCACATCCGGAAGAATGCGCTGCAACATCTGCATCAAGAGATTACGATCACGCGCAAGCAGGGATCGTTCACGATGGAAGAGTCGCTGGCGCAACTGGTTATGCAAGGGGATCTCAGCCGGGAAGATGCGATGGTGCGCGCCCAGCATCCCGAAGACCTCGACACGCAGCTTAAGAGCAAGGGGTTCTAGCGATCGGCAGGCTTCTATTGTTGACCCTCGGCCGTGGGAATAGCGGTCAGCGGCACAATTTTGTGCTCGCCTTCATTGACGCGCACGACCACGCCGCGTCCTTCGTAGTTCTTGAGGAAGTCCGGATCGTAGTATTCGTCGGCGTCGATGCTCTCCCACGCGAACAGTGTGTACTCGCCGGGAGGGAGACCGCGCAGCGTAAATGCTCCCTGCTGATCGCTGGTGGTGAGATGGTAGCGGTCGGTACGCGAGCGCAAGCGCGGCTCGGGGACTGCGACCACCGTGGCATTGGTTAGCACATGTTGCTCATCCCGGCTCACCACGCCTTCGACAATGGCGCCGTTCGCGCTGGCGACGGCGTCCAGAAAAACTGTTCCGCCGTTGACGTTCAACCCCATGTCGGTGATGTCTCCTGCGCCCTGCGCCGACTTGAGAAACCAGTTGTTGGCGCCTGCGCCGCTGACGCCGAGTCCCAGGTAGTAGTGCCCCGGCGGCACGTTCTTCCACTCGAACGAGCCGTCGCCTGCCACGCGCGTGCTGGGATTAAATCCATCAACGAAGAAGCCGGTTCCATCCTCGCTGCTGGGAAGAAGTTCCAGGGAGAACTGTCGCGGATCGATTCTGGAAGAAGATTCCGCCCGAATTCGTCCGCGAATCAGCGCGCCCGGTTGCGCCGAGAGGTGCACGCCGTCGATGCTATCCGAGCCGACCTGCACAGTTTCCCGCGCCATCAGCGGCACATCGCCGGTGACTACGGCGATCATCGAATATTTTCCGGGAGCGACGTCGTGCAGTTCGAAGCTTCCGTCGGGATGAATGACCGCACCGGTGGTCACTGCGCCGACATCTTGCGATTGCACATAGAGTCCGGCGGAGGAATCTTTGGGCACATTAGAAACTGAGCCGCGGATGGTCACCGCGGGAGTGGCGATCAGGGAGAAATCTGCTGGAAACTGATCTCCCGCATGCACCTCGATGGGCAAGGCCTGCGAGCGATCACGCGTGTTCGGATAGTACGTCACGGCGTAGGAAGTCGCCGGCTTGGCATCCTTTGGGCGTGAGCCTTTGCCTGCACCTTCGATCAACGCCTTGAAATCGGGCGGCGGCGTGACCGAGAGATAATACGTTCCTGCGGTTAGCCCAAAAACGCGGTACTCGCCCAGATCATTCGTGTTGGCCCCTGCGACTTGATCCCAATGCCTTCGTCCAGAACGGTAGCTTTGCCGCAGCACTCCGATCTGCGCGTTGGCCATGGGCTCGCCATCTTCGTCGGTGATGCGTCCGGCAATCACTGCGGCGGCTTCCATGTGAATCAGAATGTCTTTAATTTCTGTGCCGGAAGACAGCGAGAGCAGGCGTCCATCTTCGCGTTGGTTCCGGCCGCCCTCAATGTATCCGGGGCGCTCGGCAAAGAGGCGATAGTGACCGGGAGCGATCGAATCGATATGAAAGCTGCCGTCGGCTTCGGTCTGCGCCGTGTAATTGCTGCCCGCCGTCTGGTCTTCCGCAATCAGTTCGATCAGCGCCTTATTGACCGGGCCGCCGCCGGGATCTTTGGTGACGATGCCCTGAATCGAAGCGGGTTTCTGATCGTTCACCGACGCCGCTTGCGCCACCGCCGACGAAGCGGAGAGAAGACATGCCGCGGAAAGAAGAACAATCCAGGCTAAGGAGTGCAATTTCATGCAAGCTGGGGAGAGTCGTGTGCCTGATGCAGAGGGAGAGACAACCCATCCATTCTATCGTTGACGGCATTAAGTCCCAAGCTGAAATTTACGGGGAAGCCTGAAGAGAAACCGATCCAAACGCAATCCCCTACTGTCCCCAGAGAGCGCGGAGCCAAGGGCGGAAGCAGTGCCCTTCCGATCCTTATTGCCCCATGATGTTGAAGTCGATGCAGCCGCCGTTCTCCTGCCCCAAGCCGTTATTGTTGGCATAATTCGACCAGTTGGCCTGGATTCTCCACTGCGATCCGTTGGAGAAAGTTACGAAGGGATCGGGAAACATCCACTCGCAGAGGTCCGCTGCTTCTTCGCCGTCGGGGTTAAGCCAGGAGGTAAGTTCCGGGTCGGTGCGGGCTTCGGAAAATTCATGCCCGCTGACATTGGCGATGGCGGCGAGTCCCTGGGAGTGACTGGTAAAAGTATCGTTGGGGTCGCAGCCTTGATCGCCATCCAGGTCGTAAAAAACCGCCACCTCGATCTGCAGAGAGTTGTTCGGGCAGGTCGCGTAAGTGTGCCAGGCACAAGCATTGGCGGGACGGGTCTCGTCGAGATATACGCCCACGAACGAATTCTCGGCCAGGTTCTTGGCCATCGTGCAGGCTTCATTGACCGCTCCGGTGTCGCTGGCGACCGAGTTGTCGACCAAGTGACCCTGATAAGTAGATGCTGCGGTTACTTGCTGCCCGGAAACATCGGTGTATTCGTCCACCGAACCACCGTAGCTGCTGCCGCCCACGCCCTGGTACCAGGAATCCATGCCGGTGATTTTGTCGGCCACGAATGTCGGATCGGACCAGCGCACTCCCCAGAAAATCACCTGTGTGCTGGTGGCGGGGACGATTGGTCCGCCCAGATAGTTCAGATTCAAACTCTGGAAGGTTGCGCTGAATGACTGGCTGGCCGACGTAGTTACAACCTGGCAGGTATAGCCCGAACTGCCGCAGGTTCCGCCAGTCCAGAAATTAAATTGCCAGCCGGCATCCGCCGAGGGCGTCAACGTGACGGTGGTTCCCTGATCAAAATTTGCGCTGCAGGTCTTGGGGCAATCGATTCCCGGTGGGTCGCTCACCACCGAGCCACTTCCGTTTACCGATATCGATAATGAAGAAGTTGGTGGGGGAGGGGGCGGCGCCTGCAGGGTGGTAAAAGCGGCGGTCACCGATTCACTTCCGGTGGCCGCAAAGGTACAACTGCCGGCCGCGCCGGCCGCGGCTCGCTTGTGCGCATCCCGTGATTCCGAATCTCGAGTTCTTGGCCGTACACCCTGCGTGGTGCACGCGCCGCTGTATCCCACAAATGAGGAGCCCTGCTGGGCCGTTGCGGTGAGCGTAATCTGCGTGCCTTGCGGAAAGGCCGCGGTACAGGTCCCCGGACAACTGATGCCGGCCGGCGCGCTCACCACCGAACCCTGGCCGCCTCCGGATTCGATCAAGGTCAATTGAGCGTTGGCGGGTGGAGGGGGCGGAGCCTTGGTCAGCGTTGCCACGACCTGCGTGTTGGCGCTGATGTTGAACGTGCAGTTGGGCGCGGCGCCGCTGCATGGCCCGCCCTTCCACCCGCCGAAGACCATTGCGCTATCCGGCGTGACCGTCAGCTTCACGCTGGCGCCCGAGGTAAATGATGCTAAACAGCCGGTCGTATTCCCGGTGCGGCAGGAGATTCCAGCGGGCTTGCTGACCACGGCTCCCGTGCCGTTACCGGTGAAGCTCAACGTCAACTGGAAGTTGCTGGGCGGCGGAGTGGTCCCCGGCGTGGGCGAGTTCTGGGAACTTTGGGGATTGCCGGATCCGGCGCAGGAAGAAAGCAGGCCGAGAGACACCGACAGCAGGGCCACGACCAGGCAAGAGCGTATGGGCATACGGCACACTCCAGGTCCTCACTGGAGTCGTGCTTTGGATGCAGCAATTCAGGATGGAGGCTGCCGCCGAAAGTGGAGTTGAGCGCCACCGATTGAGTGGGAATATGCCTTCGCAAAAAATACGTCGTTCTCTGCAAGGCATTGAAAAGCAGTCAGTTAGGTACGGGATATCCTCGAACATGCCCAGGTAAAATATTGAGACTCTGAGACTTAGAGGTAAAATCCTCAGCCGAAAGGACTTAGGAGTACATTTGAGTCCCGAACGGCGTCCTCTGCTTTGCAAGTGCTTGATTTTAAATAGCCGCATATCTTGGAGATATCCGAGATACTCGCAAAATCTAGATTTCAAAGAACTTC
>DAIDGW010000122.1 GCA_027452245.1 Acidobacteriaceae bacterium | reverse complement strand
GAGGACATCTACACCGACGAGATCAACCCCGCTTCCTGACCCATCTCATCCATACAATCAGTCGTGTCCACTTCGAAAATTCGTGGACACAACCAGTCATTCCACCACAACCGACCATCACTTACCAGACGGCCTGGAATACACGCTTACTTCACAACTTGGGTCGCCATCTCCTGTATATGGTCTCTTCCGGTAGATTCTCAAGAATATGTACCGCAGCGCGGTTTCCCATCGGCGATGTTTCATCGATCGAGAACTCGAATAGCTCTTGGGTGCCACCTGACGAACGCCTGTCAGAGATGAGATACCTGGCACCAGATACTTGTCAGTTGTGCGTCTTGAGTATTCGATGGTATTCACGGATCTCTTCTCGTGTCAGGTCGAAATAATAGAAGCCCCAGCCGCTCGCGCGCGCATCGCTTTTCTCAATCATCAGAGTTGGCTCAATATCATTACTTAGGTTCGCGTTGTATTGGTCTGGTGGCACAAATTCGTTCCACTGATTAATGAAGAGGAAACGAGGTTTGTACTTCATCGCCGCTTTCCACTGCTCCAGATAGGTCACCCCATAGTTCTTTCCGCCAGCGTCCTGCGCAAGCCAGTTATCCATCTTCGTTGCTGTCTGATGCACCGCCGGGTACCCGTCGGTAACCGTCAAAGCTTCTGCGGACCCCTTGTGCATAACCAGAGTCGGCGTCTGATCGTACCACGACCATACACCGTACTTTTCCTGATGGGTAGTTTGCAGCCAGGCTCCGACATAGCGGATCGTAAAGCGCTCATCCTGGATATCAGGAGGAATACCGGTGCGAGGACCATTCAGATACAGCAACAGTAACGGCTTTCCCTCGTAGGTAAGATACATATCCCGATATTGCGGATTATTGATGTAGTGATCGTAAACGTAATTCAGTTGTTCCTTGTACCACGGGCCATCATAAACGTCCTTCGCGTCGATCCAGCTGTTGTGCTCAGGGCCCATCAGGAAAAGGATCTTAGGATGTTGCTTCATGCTGGCGTATACGCGAAACAACTCATCAGTCGCCTTGATACACTCCTTCGCCTGCGGTGTCGGAAAGGGCGCTGTCAGGTTATTCGTCCAGTCTGTCTCAACCACATTGATGCCGAGTTCATTAAACCACAACGCCTGTTGACGCAACACACGCGGATCAAGCGAGCTGTAATGGCCAAGAATTGGCGTTGCCTCTTCGTGGCCCCATTGCGCGTAGCCAGACCCAAACCAGGTCTCGTATTCCATGATGACGAGGTGATTGGAATCCTCAAGAATATTGAACTGCCTGGGATGAACTTGCACATCAACCGCATTCGAAACATGCGTGCCATCTGTCACAACGATTCTGTTATCTCCCTGTTCGGGAAGTGGCAATAGAATATGCGCGACGCCGGAAGGCAACGTTGGATACTTCGCGCCCCAATCCTTCCCGTTGACTTGCGCATGTACAGTAAGATCTGCAACCGGCTGCGTGTGATCGTCCTGGGCAATTGCATTAATCACGACACTTTCGCCCTCGCCGGTCTCGCTTCGGTCGACGGTGATTTGAAGACTGACATTGGTCTTTCGCGTTTGCATTCCTTGTGCCAATGCAATCTGCGATATAAGCACGAGAAGCTGCAGAACAAATCCAAAACGTTTCATTGTACACTCCTTGGACTATTCATTGAGTAGTACTGGGACTGGAACTTACGGCATTCTTCCCCTTCTCTGCTATTTCAATGTGTGTGCAAACTTCAACGCATCATCCCAGGACCCCGTCATACCGTACCAAACAAAGTCCTTCGCTCCGATGCCATCCAAAGCGTAGTTTACGCTTAGATGGAAGTTGCGATTGCGCCACATGTAATCGCTGTTAAAGCCGCCACTAACGCGCTGACCTACAAAGTTACCACTCGGCATCACTATAGCCAAGCCCTGCTTGCGCTGCGAGTCTAAATACCACCCTCCCGCCATGTAATTCGTTTGCTCTTTGCTGCAGGGGCAATTCTCGGGACTGATAGCACGAACGTCAAATTGCCAGGGCATATATGCGGCAAAATCAAAAGCGAACGGCCCTATGTTCTCTTGAGCTAGATGCACCAGGCGTTCCTGTAAGCGCAGATAATAGTGTGGCTTTCCCGACGGATTTCGGACCCAGTCGGCCTGTGTCTCCAGAACATATGGGCTCGAATAACTCAACGGAACCATATCATTCACCCGTCCATCCCAAACGGCGATCAATGGCTTGTTGTAAAACCCATTATTATGATTAAAGTCAAGCATCATGGTCATCAGGTCGACCCTGTGCGTGCCTTCGCACGCAATTCCGGTTACCGGTGAATCCGCACTACCGTCGCCAGCCTGCGTTGGGTTATAGTCGCCAGCCCAGGCTCCATTGCCCATCGTCCTGTGAAAGGCCATCTGTAATAACCCGCCACCGTTCCATCCCCATACATGTTCAATGCCCTGGTATTTCCATGAAACAATTGCTCCACCCTGGGTGGTGTCTAAGAGCACCGTTTGCTCGCCCGCTGGATCATGCAACACGACTGCATGATCTACCTGACCAGGTTGAGGTGTGAATTCTGTCTCTTCACAAGCAGCTGTCACAGGGGCTTTCGTCGTTTTGTTGGCTGGCAATGGCGGTTCCTTGGGTAGAACTCTGGAATCCACTACCGGCTGGCTCGCTGCGAATTGTTGAACTCCGCTCCATGGGCCTGCGCAAACATACCAGACAAAGCGATGGGATCCTACACCATCCAGAGATCTGCGCAATACCAAGGCAAACGTGTGGCGTGGTGCGGCCCACACGGCGTTGTAAAGCAGGACAACATATTCGGCATTCGGCCGTATATAAACATGGTCGGCACGCCAGCCCGCCGTAGGCACCACCATTGCGATTCCGCTTGTCCGTTGAGCATCTTCGTAGCGTCCTGCTGCAAGTGCGCCGATCTTAGCCGAAGAGCATGGATGCTTCTCTATACATTCGGCCGGATAGCCTACCGCACGTGCATCCCTCCATGGCGCTGCGATGTCAAGGTACCATTCGAGCGGGCCCGACTTTTCAGAGCGAACATTGACGACGGTTTGCTCTAGACGCAGATAGTACCTGGGTTCGCCTGACGGATTTGGAACCCAACTGGCATCCGTTTCGATAACGAATGGCGTCGAGTAACCCGGTGGAAAGTTCGCACTAATCTTACCAGCGACCACCCCGAGTAAGGCTCGCTTCTGAAACGAGTTGTCCGCTCCACGATCTTCCATCACAGCAAATGCGCGCAGCGACAGCTGTCCGGTACAAGCCACACCCGTTGTAGTTGCAGTAACACCCATACTTGAGTCCCCTTGATCCGGACTAAATGCGGACCAGTAGGGATTCATTCCCTTCAGATCTGGTGAATCGCTCCTGCGTAGTGAGAACAGAGATACGCTGGCTCCGGCGGATTGTCCGAACAGCATCTCCTTTCCTTTGTAACGCAGTGAGATCAGGCTGGTGCCGTGGGTTATGTCAAAGCGTGCCTCTTGTTCACCCGTTGGGTCTTTGAGTACTACTACCTCAACTTTGTTCTGCGCCTGCGGGAATTGCCATGCGCGAACCGTGTTCACTGGATAATCTTCCAATGCACAGGACACATCCGGAATCGCCTGCGCCCACAGAGGAGTTACAACCAACAGAGCAAAACACCACAGAAACTTCATTCGCACTATCCTCCCTCACTCCTGCATGCCAGATGTTAGTCGCGGTCTAGCGCGTGTAATGAAAAGTGATTTCCGATTTGACGGGAAGCTTAGCCGATGAGCGTAACGTCGGAACAGTAGGGTCGAGATCAAAGTAGGTATACACGCCATCCGCAATCAGCTCCACACTATGCTGGCCAGCAGAGACATGGGATAGATCAAGCGTGTACTGTTTCGCTTCAATTTCCACGTCGACAGGTTTTCCATCGAGCAGAAGCGAATAACCTAGCGGTTTCTTTCCGAGATACTCCCATCGCAAATTTAACACCTTACCGTAAACCGCACGCGAATCCTGGAGGTCTGACATCGCCAACACCGTGATATCTGGAGTTTCACCACGATAGAGCGAGAGAATCGCCTTCGTCAGGTTAAAGTAGTAGTATCCCCAGCCGCCGCATCCACGCAGTGTGCATTCATGCAGTTTTGTCGGTTCAATGTCGTCGCTTAACTCAAGGTTGTATTCGTCGCCGTAGACCGCGGACTGCTGGCCCAGTTCTGCGGGGGACTGTCGTTGGCCCCAATAGTTGAGTGGGATTCCTTCTCCATCTTTTTGGCCGGTAAACTCGTTCCACTGGTGAATCTGAATGAACCTGGGCCGGTCTTCGAATGCCGCACGCCAACTCTCCAGATACGGAACCCCATAGTCGCGTCCTATCGCCGAGCGTGCCGTCCACCCGGTGCCCGCTCCTGGGAGACGAAAACTTGCTGGAGTGACAACGATTTCCTCTGGCTTTCCGTCACGCCTTGTCAATACTTGCGGAATCGTGCCATCCATCCACGACCACATTCCGCAGCGCTCGGCACGGTTATCCTGAAGCTGTGAGGCCATCCACCTGACTGTCCACGCGCTTGATCGAAGTGAGTTCGCCGCGAGTTCGCTTTTTAGTTGAGAGCATGGATGCCGCGGCCAATAGAGAATGACAATCAGCGGCTTGCCGTTGACATAGAGCCAGAGGTCCTTGTATTCGGGCCGGTTTAGATATCGTGCTTCTATCCATGCCAGCATGCCATTCAGCCGCTCGACCCCACGCTCAACTCGCGGACCGTTCTGCAGGCCGATCATGAAGACAAGCTTGGGCGCGTATTTGCCCTGTCGTGAAAGCTTGACTGCTGTCTTGAACAGCACGTCCGTCTTTTCCTCTAGCTTGAGACTGTCACCGGTGTGCTGTTCCCACTCTGGCTTCATCCATAACATGTTGCTCCAGTCAATCAGCAGCCAGTCGATGCCCAGTTCCCCGAATTCGGCGTAGTGTCGTGTCACTGTCGCTTCATCGGTAGTATATTTCCCCAACATCGGAATTGCTTCGGCCGTTTTCCAACTATTCGGCCCCATGAACCACTGCTCGTACTGGATTCCAACTAAAGTTTGACTAGCCTTCAGAGCTTCGAGATGGCCGTTTGCGGGCTGATAACCTTTTGCGAACTGACTCTCTCGTGCCATTGCCCCGCAAGAGCACAAGCACATCGTCAACATGATAATCCAGAACCTATGCTTATTCATCTCACACTCGCTTGGGTCTTGCTCGCTTTATGGCGCAAATTGGATCCCCTCTTACTGCACGTCCCACGTCTCATAACTGTAGTTACATTCTTTCCCCAGAGCGGAATATCTGCGCAGAGGGTTCCCTGAAGAGATCGATTCTCTATCTCATTGCTGAGGAATCGATGTATACAAATAGTTAAAGCGTCCCGGAGGTGCAGCATCTCCGTTAACCGTGAACTCGTCGATGTTGTTATCCTGTTGCCAGTTGTCTGCCCACTTAAACTCAAATTCCAGAGGCTCTCGCTGGAGTCCCAGCAACGCTCGCGGCACCTTGATCATAATCTGATTGCCCTGGACGCGATATTCCAAGGCAGAGACTGGTTCCCAATTCCAACCGTGATCAGTTCGTTCAAGCACGGTCGTATGATCGTCCTTGACGATATGATTAATTAGAAAGTCATATCCTTCCCATCCGGTTGCGTGGTTTCTGTCCGCATTAATAAACAGTGTCATCCAGTGCGGATCCGATGACGGAGTTATCTTCTGCATGGTTTGCGCATAGAAATAAATGTTCGTCTCATCCCGAGCAACCTTCATTAGAATCAGGTCATTCCTCCCGCTATCGTCGGTCATTCGGGTCACCGAGTTGTAGGCCGGAAAGTTACGGTGAAAAATGTCCCCTCGCTCGTCCCGATACTCGGGGATTACATCGTTCCATTGGTCAAAGCTTCCGGTAATATCGATCGTCTTCTGCGGTCCGGCTAATGGCGGGCGCCGTGATCCTTTGTATTTCCTGGCATACTCAACGAGTTCGTAATAATAATCGTCGCCGTGGCCGCCGTTCATCGGTTCGATGTCGCGACTGTGCTCCTGGTCAAATTCGTCTACAAACACCACTGGCGCCTTATATCCGGCAAATTCTTTGAAACGCCCCGCGATCCATTCATTCCAGCCCGTGACAAAGACATACTTCGGATCCTGCTTCAGTGTGTTCTCCCACTGCTCGGCAAAGTTGTACCCTTGCAATTCTGCATTGGCTCCTGTCTCCCACTTGCCGTCGTGGTAGCTTCGTCCGAGCGAGCGTGGATTGCTCATCGCGCTCAATTTGCCGTCTGCTGCATTCTGAGCCACACCCACCGACATTTCTTCCTTTTCTCCCGCAGCATCACGAAAGACGTGCTGCGGTGCGACTTCAAGCCACGACCACATATCCGGCCCGGTCGGCCCCTGAAAGTAGTCAGGCTGCGGCTTACGAAACGTAAAGAAATCTCGGAGAACCGGATCGACCTTGGCAGGATCGGCAAGAATGAAGGGCTTGCCATCCATCATGAACCAGAGGTCTTTATGCAGGCCTTTACTATAAATGTCGCGCCAGAGTTTAGATACCGTGGATGCAGGATCCCAGAACGGAGTAAGGAAAGCAATCTGCGGCGTTCGATTGCCTGCGTTCCGCTCCGCTTCGAAGGCTTCCATCAGAGCCGTGTAGGATCCTGGATAGGTCGCTTTGTTGCTGGTGTCGAAGATAATCACATCCACTCCGGCATCGGCCAACATTTCGGCGTGTTTGCGAAGAACCCATGGATCGGCCGAGTTATAGAAGCCAAACAGCGGCTCTCCCCAGTGGTGGGCTCCGCCAAGCGGTCCCCACAAGGGGTTGTTTGCCTCATGGATCGCATCCGGATCGATGGAAAGGATTCGTGTCACGTCTAACGGGCCGCTACCGTGCGCTTCCGGACCTAGCCAGAGAAAATAGAACATCACAATCTTGCGGTCAGGTCTAGGGTCACGCTGATATTCAACTTTCCTTCCCAGCGCATCTGTAGCGACCCACGTGTCTGAATAGTTGTCTATAGCGCTCTGTCGCTGAGCCTTGCATGGGTGAGCAAACAACAGCATTGAGAGCACAACATTGAGGAGACCGAACTGAGCGCCGATTGTAAATCGCATGCGTTTTCTCCCATGTGCAGCTGACAGAGCTATATCTACATCTTCCTGACCTGCGGATACTTGTGTACTTATATAGCCTTTGTGCAAGTGAAAGAGTCTGTTATTAACGTCGTGGACGTAAACCAAATTAAATCAGCATGACAATTAGCACGAAATAAATGCAAATCGCAAGTGCGATCGAGATAGAACACACGCCTAATCCGCGTTTTGCTGGGATTTACAGCACCTCATTCGCTCACGGCACTCTTCAAAGTTAATAATAGGCTCTAGTACCGTGTCTTCGTGAATGAGTAGTGGAGTTTCCGTCGCGCCTGTTTGCGCGTGAAACTCCAATCAATGGTTGTGCGGTCGCGGTTGAGACGCAGGCCGCAGGCGCGAACTTCGCTGCGCAATATGGCAGGTCCGGGATACTACGTTGGCCCAGGCATAAGCGGCTGAGCAGGCTCACTTCGATTTCGGCTTGATTGAGCCAACTTCCGTGTTTGGGTGTGTAGTGAACAGTGAAACGCTTCCACAACAAGCCGCCCAACTTCTCGCCGTAGCAGTCGGTGAGCGATTTGCGGCCGTGCGTGTTCGGGTTATCCATGACCAGGTGGATGGTTCGGGCATCGGGGTAGCGGGCAACCATCTTCAGAAGATACTCGGCAAACTCAGCCGCCGCGCGGTCGGGCGTGGGCTTGAGGAAATGCCGGCCCGCCTTGGGCTCCGCGCCGCAAAAGACATTGGCCGTGCCACAGCGTTTGTACTCGTAGTCGCGCCGCGCCAACCTTCCTGGCCGTACCGCCAACCGAGCACGGGTATCCCGGTGCAGCATCACCGGCTTTTCATCGATGCAGACCACCGGCTCCTCCTCCGAGAGCGGCTTTTCGTATAACGCCAGAACGTCTTCCATGCGGTCGATGTACTCCTCATCTAACTTCGCCACGCACCACATTTTTTTCCCGCCACTGCTTCAGATCGTAGCTTCGAAGCAGGATGTAAACCGTCGCCGGCGAGACCTGCGTGACCAGTTTGCGCTTCACCGCCTCCTCGGAGATCAGCCGAACCGTCCAGCGCGCCCGGCCCGCTGGCGGCGGCTCACACACCATGGCGATAATGCGATGCCCTTGTTCGCTGTCCAGCAACGGCTTTTGACCAGGACGCGGCGCATCGTCAATGGCCCGCTCCAGGCCGCTCTCCAAGTAATGCTTGCCGATCTGCCAGGCGGCCTTGGCCGAAATGCCTACTGCGGCTCCAGCTTGCACCGTGCTGCACCCTTGATCCATCTGCCGCAGAACCAGCGCACGAATCACCGTTCGCACCGGCTGTACTCCGCCGCTCAACAACTCGTCGACTTGCTTGCGGTCGGCTCGCGAAAGCTGAATCTGTAATCCGTCGTGCCATCCGATGCTTTCGCTATATCTTTCGCCGCCCCGCCCCCAAAAGTACCTCCTTTGATTACGTATCTACGAAGACACGGTATGCAAGCGTGCTGCGGCAGCACCTGCGGCCAAAGTTCTCGCCGAGGCGCTTGGACGAAATCAAACGCCGTGATGTCAAAGGTTGGATCGCAGAGCCCATCGAGAAAGGCCTGACCCGCAGCACGATCAGGAACGCGCTCAGTATCTTGCGTGGGATATTGAACCAGGCAATTGAAGATGATTTGCTTGAGTCGAACGCGGCTGCCAACCTCGGAAGGTTCACGAGAGCCGCCAAGAGCTCCGAGGTGAAGGGAGTGGCCCTGACCAAAACCGAGGTTGAGAAGTTCCTGGGCGCAGCCAAGCGCGTTTGCCCCAAGTACTACCCGATCTTCCTGCTGGCAGTCAGAGCGGGCCTTCGTCGGGGAGAACTGGTCGCACTGCAATGGGGTGACATTCAATTTGCCAAGGACGAGGATGACAGCAATCGCTTTATACTCGTCCAGCACAACTATGTGCGCCGGGAGCACACCACCACGAAGAGCAACAAGAGCCGCCGCGTCGACATGTCGCGCGAACTGCGACGTGCCCTGATCAAGTGTCGTAATCAACGACTACGGTCGTCGGAATCGACGGCGATGGACATCTCGAAGGAGTTGGTGTTTCGATCCCCCGATGGGGGAATCATTGATCCCGACAACCTATATCATCGCTAATTCCTGCCGATCCTGAAGGAATCCTGTATTCGCAAGATCCGGCTGCACGACTTGAGGCATACCTTCGGCTCATTGCTTCTCCAGAACGGCGCCTCAATTGTTTACGTCAAGGAACAGATGGGCCACAGCTCGATTCAGGTCACAGTCGACACCTACGGACATCTCGTTCCTGGTGCAGACGTATCATTTGTTGACATGCTTGACAAGGCTCCGCAGAACGCCTTTTAGTGGATTAGGACATACGGCACGCATGACAGCCGACGCCCCTTCGGAATGTCTGTGATATGCGCTTGAACGCAACTCAGGCGCAACCTCAATTCGAAGCTGCGCCTGATGACTTGCGCTTAAGTCATTGACCTTAAATGGTTGCGGGGGCAGGATTTGAACCTGCGACCTTTGGGTTATGAGC
>DAIDGW010000121.1 GCA_027452245.1 Acidobacteriaceae bacterium | reverse complement strand
TCAACTGGTCAATTTGGACGCTATCCTATTGGACCCAGACCGCGCGCCGATACCCTCTGAGCCGTCACAGCTTTACGCTACTGCCGTGGGTTTGGCGGGCAAGGCGAATTCAACTAACTTCGCCCGCATTGCAACGTATGTCACTCGCATGGTGACGGAAGCGGACCGGGGGGAATTCGCCGTGCTTTGCTCCCGGGATGCCGTCCGGCGTGACGCTAAAATCATTCACAGTCACGCGTACATCCAGCTTTGCTCTGGTCCTGTGGGAAAGCTGATTACCGGGCAAGCTAGCTAGTCACCTCTGAGTGCGCGCCCGCGCGCCTTATACGCGGGCAACCCTGGGAGGGGTAAAACGATCATGACTCACACGAATGTATACAGCCGCGCGATTCTCGCCAAGCTTTCTATGTCCATCTGGGAAGCGCACAAGTATGACCGGAAAGTGTCCAAAGAAGTGGCGGAGTCTCACGGCGCCGACGTGACGGCCGGACGCTATAACAAAAACCTGATGCCCAAGGATGCGGAAAGCTGGAAAGCGGTTAACTCGCACCTTGGCGGGTTGCGCTTGAAACATCTTGCAAATACGCTTCCATGGTCAGATGGCGGGTGGCGCATTCTCCCTATTGCGAACTATGACGCGTACACGGAAGTAATCCGCAAGGGACGCGCGGAATCCGAGCGCTTGCTTGACCTCCTGGAAGCGGATTATCCGGCCCTTATCGAACGGGCGCGGGTTGAGCGAAACGGCTTGTTTAACCGCGCCGATTATCCGGCGAACATCCGCAAGCTGTACTCCATCGATGTTGACTTTCAACCTGTTCCGAGCGGCGGAGATTTTCGGGTTGAATTGTCGCAAGAGGAGATTGATGTCTTGGCCAGTAACACGGAAGCGCGCGTAAAAGCCGCATACGATACGGCGCAACGGGACGTGGTGAAACGTCTCTATGATGCCGTGGCGCACATCCATGAACGTCTGACGGCCGTAACCAAAGCGGATGACGGCGAGCTTAAACCTGGGGTGTTCCGCGATTCACTCATCACGAATGCCCGCGACCTGTGCGATGTTCTTACCCGGTTGAACCTTGACGGTGACCCGGCCTTGGAAGCTCTCCGCAAGCAAACCGAGCTTTTAGCGCTCACGGAGCCGGAAACACTGCGCAAAGATTCCGATGTGCGGATGCAAACCGCGCGCGAAGCGCAAAACATCCTTGACGCTATGCTCTCTACCTATGGGCCGGGGGTGCAAGCATGAGTGCAAAGGGCAAAATGACAGCGGCGCGCACGGCGTTAGTCCTTGATCATCCATTCTGGGGTACGCTCGCCCTCTATCTCAAGATGCAACCTGACCCGGGTTGTCAAACCGCATGGGTTGACGGTCGCACCTTGGGTTATGAGCCGGCTTTTATCGAATCACTCTCTCATGATCAGGTTGTGGGGTTGCTCGCCCATGAGGTATCGCATTGCGCCATGGGTCACCCATGGCGCCGTGATGGGCGTGACTTGAAGGGATGGAATATCGCTTGTGACAAGGCGATAAACCCGGATCTAAGGGACTCCGGTTTCAAGCTTCCCCCGGATGGTCTCTATGCGACCGGCCCGGAGCAAGGCAAGTCTGCAGAATGGATTTATGCCCACTTGCAGCAACGAAGCTCGCAGCAACCGCAACCGCAACCCGGCGCGGGGCAGGGGCAGCAATCGCAGCAACCGGGCAAAGCTCCCCAGCAACCGCAACCCCAGCAACCCGGGCAACCGGGCGCGGATGAATCACAGCCTAACCCATTAGGCGAAGTGCGGGACGCGCCCAACGGGCCGGATGCGGACGGGTCACCGGCGCCAAGCGCGGAAGACTGGAAACAAAGAGTAAGCCGCGCTGCGCAGCAAGCAAAGATGGCCGGCAAGCTAGGCGCTGGAATGCAGCGGCAAGTGGGCCGGGCCATCAAAACACGGATTGACCCGCACGCGCTATTGCATCGATTCTTCACTGAGCGCGCCGCTGCAGACTTTAGCTGGGTTACCCCTAATCCACGGTACGTCTGTCAGGGCCTTTACATGCCCGCTCTGCAGTCTCATTCACTGGGCGAGCTTGCAATTCTTGTGGACACTAGCGGGTCTGTCAATGATGTGGCTCTGCAATTCTGCCGGGGCATCATTGAGCAACTGATAGAAGAGCTAACGCCGGCCGGGGTGACCCTCTACTTTGTTGACGCTGCAGTACAGCACATTCAAAGGTTGGAACGGGGCGAACCGCTGATATGGGAACCAAAGGGCGGCGGCGGAACGAATTTTACCACGGCTTTTGATACGATGGAGAAAGCCGAAATACCGCCCGTTTGCATAGTCGCTATCAGTGACCTCGAAGCCACCTTTCCAACCGCAATTCCGAGTATTCCGGTATTGTGGTTGACCGATAACGAGGATGTAACGGCACCTTTCGGTGAGACTGTTTTTGTCAATCGATAGGAGAAAACAAGCATGGGTGACGTTGCACAAAACATGATTGGCTTTCGGAGTGGGCGCCTTAGGGTGATAGCTCGCTCCGCTGGGCCAGATCCTAAGCGCGCGTATTGGCTTTGCTGCTGCGATTGCGGTGGGGAAGTCACGGCAATGGGGAAGTATCTCCGCAAGGGGGAAGTTAAATCTTGCGGGTGCCTCAACCGGCAAGGAATCGCGGGACCGTCCAACTTTCGGCACGGTCACGCGCCCGAATCCGGGGTCAGTAAAACTTACCGTATCTGGGCCGGGATGATACAGCGGTGCGAGAACACTGCTAACGGTGCTTTCGCGGAATACGGCGCGAAGGGAATCAAGGTGTGCGAGCGGTGGCACGAATTTCCTATTTTCCTTGCCGATATGGGCGAGTGTCCCGAGGGTCGTTCGATAGACCGCTTCCCTGATATGGTGGGCAATTACGAACCCGGAAATTGTCGCTGGGCAACTCCGAAAGAACAAGCCAATAATACGCGCCGGAACAGGCGTATCACGTTCAACGGTGAGACGTTGACGCTCACAGAATGGGGGAATCGCCTAAACATTCCCTTGCCAACTCTACACTCACGGCTTAAGCGCTTGCCGATTGAGCAAGCATTGAGACCAAACGTCTGATAGTGAACTAACCCGTGCGCGGGCGGATTCCCGCGCGTTACCCCGCCGCGCTTGGCGTTGGCGGGAACCCAGCGGCTTTGATAGCGCACTCGTTGATAGGACGGTGAAAACATGGCCAAAGCAATGCGGATCAAGATGACCCATAAGGACGGAACAGAGTATTACTGGACGGTCCGGCGCTTTGAAGACGTCTGGAATTGCGGCGGGAATCTCCCCCGAGGCCGGTACATCTCCGGGTGGGAATTCGAGGATCACGAAGGATGCGTCCGTTGCTTTGAGGGCAACTGGGTTAACTTTGTCCCACTCTTGCGCCTTGTCGCTGATAACTACGGCATGACAACACAGCTTAGTTAACGTGCGTGTGTCCGACGATAGGCAACCAAACAACCGGGAGGTGTGAACGATGAAAGCTCTTTCAGTGAGTGATTGCATTGAAATCTCTTGCGCCGTCGAGGATGCGGACCTGCAAGAGAAAATCGGCCCCAATGGTGAGCTATTGGCCAAAGGGAAAGGTACCCTGACCGCCGATGAACTGGAAACGTGCCGCGCGGATGTGCAAGCGAAGTGCGAGCGGTTGCTTTCCGGTTTTTACGACGAATACCCCGGCGAGATCCGCAAGCGTAACAGTGAGACGCACAAGTGGGCGGCGCAAATGACGCGCATTGCCCACAAGCTCAACCTGATGCGCCTGGAATTGCTTACCGCCGTTCGCTGATACGAGACCAAACAACCGCCGGCCCAGAGCGTATCTGAGCATCCCGGGAGGGAGTTATGCCAGTAATGGAAACAACCGTCTACCAGTTTGAAGAATTGTCCGACGAAGCCAAGGAACGGGCGCGGGAATGGTACCGGGAGGGCGAAGCGGAAGACTTCAGCGCCGATGAATTTATCCTTGATGCCGCGAAAACAGCGGCGCGTCTCATCGGTATTGAATTCGCAGAGCGGAGTTATCAGACCTCCCGCGGCAAGACGTACACGGAACCAGATATCTCATGGAGTCTTGCCTACTGCCAAGGCGACGGCGCATCCTTCGCCGGTACGCACACGTTCACAAGGGGCGCGGCGGGTGCTGTCCGGGCGGAATTCCCCAGCGATATGCCCTTGCACACCATAGTCGACGGATTGCAAGCGCTACAGGCGCATTACAAGCTGTCCGGCGCGGGACCGGGAAACCTGGAAGGCAAGGTGACGGATGACCAACGTGGCAATTTCGTCATTGATGCGATTGTCACTGATAGCGAGACCGGCGACGAAACGGATGATAGCGAGATCACAAAAACGTTCCGGGAACTGATGCGTGACTTTGCCGATTGGATATATGAGGGATTGAGAGCCGAGTATGAATCCCGGCAAGAGGACGAGTACGTTGACGAAAACATCATTGCGAACGAATACGAGTTTGACGAAGACGGCAACCGGATTTAACCGCCTTGAAGGGAGAGCCCATGCAAACCATCGGAGATAAGATTTTCGGGCGGACTGGCAACATCGTAATCATTCGCAAAGGCGTGCGCGAACTGATAGGGCAGTATGCTGACGGGGCTTTTATTGTCCACGAGCGTTACCGCGACGACGCGCGCGCCCAGAAACGTATTGCGGCGTGCCTAGAGATCGCAGTAGAGGTCTACGGCAAGCCAACTCCGGCCATTGTTTACAAATACTATTGACACTTCGGTGCGAGTTGTGCTCTGATAGTGTCAATCGGAAACCGCCCGCGCCGGGGCGCATCCGGCGTAACGCCTGGGAGGGCGCTAATACATGAAAACAGGACTCCTGATAGCTGTCCTTTGCCTGCTCGCCTTTGCCGCGGCGGGCGCAACTCCAACCGCCAAAGAACGCGTGCAAGTGGTCTATCAGGGATCACCGGGCGCTTATCAGCTTTACGTATTCGGCGGGGAAGCGCTCCGTTGTCCGGCCGCGAACCTCCACGTCACACGCGACGGGCGCCCGGACGGTGACGGGCCGATTGTTGTAGGGTGCCGCTTATAGCGGAACCATCCGACCTGATATCGCGCCCGGTCGTAACACCGGGCAAGCTCTGGGAGGGGCTAACAGCTATGATTATCAATCCCGATTACGACTTGGCGCGGCCGCTGCAATCCGCGCTGAAGGCCAAAGCTCCATACGTGGGTGTGCCGATTCCCGGTCATGCCCCGCTGATCTTTCAGCGTGACAAACTTGTGCGAGCGCTCAATGGCGTGAAGCCAATTCACATGTACGTGGAGGTATATGAAAACGGCAACCGCGCGTTGATTGTAGACGGCGTGGCCGGTCCAAGGTGCCGCACACACATGAAGGCGGCAAGCCTGCGGCGGGATCACCTTGTCTATTGGGGTGACCCGATGAAGGCCGCCGAACGCTGGCGCAAAGGCTACAAACCGAAGCCGGCCGCCGCGACCCGTGACCCGCTGGCAAAGTACCGTAAGGAACTGGCGCGGCTGGACAAGGCCCTTGCGAAGCTGGGTGAGCGGCCGGAGATCGCAAATCCATGTACCTCTACCGGCCCGTATTATGAAGGCGAATATGCGGAGGACTGGCGTAAGGAATGGCGCGAATGGTTCGCACAGAAGCCCACTAGGGCGCAAATTGGCAGACTTGCCGCGCTCACCCGGGCGGGCAAACTGGACGCGCGGGAAATGTATCAGGAGTTGCGCAAGATTCCCGACGTGCTGGTTACTACGTTCTCCGCCGTTGATAGCTATACCAAACGGCGGCAGAACATAGACACGTTCCACAAGTATGTGGAGCCGCGTAAGCTGTGGACGTTCATGCGTACCGGGCTAGAGAGAGCTGCCCTACAATCGCGCCCCTACCGGGGACGCTGGCAAGAGGACGATCCGGGAAGTTACCCAGACCTAGACCATCCGAAGTGGGGAGCCAAACGCTACACCGTAGTGCTCGAATGGATACAGGAACGGCGCGAACTGGAGGATCGCATCGCAGCCGTGAAAGTCATGATGGAGGATGCGACGGCGAAACACACGGGGAGGTGCTAGGGCATGAAACTGACAGACAAGTACCGGCCCAAAGCTGACCGGAAACTCTTGAGAGACCTGAATGATAAGGCGTGGAAGGTGCGCGATGCGGCGCTCCGGGCACGCCTGGAATCATCGGAAACCAAGCGCATCATCACCGCGCACGTGGAAGCGCTCTATCCTTCCGCTGATATGGAAGTGCTGAAGCGTTACGGCTGTGCGCGAGATCGCGATAGCGTCACCGCACACGTGCAGCCTACCGGGAGTGACCGCTGGGATCAATGGGTAAGCGTACCCTTTGCATATTCCTTGACGCTCCCCGACACCTTCAGCGGTTTGTTTTGCGGCGGACCGTGGCACTCCGAAGCTGACAACTGGGGTCTCCACGAAAAAACCGTTGCGGCCGTCAAGGCCGGAACACATGAATTCATCAAGTCCTGGGGTGAGTACGTAGCTGACCTGCTGGAAGGGCAGCGGCGCCGCATTCCGCGCGAACTTGAACCCTTGCTTGTCGAGATCGCAGACGCCAAAGTCGCCTACGCGAAGGAATATAAGGCGCTCATGGAAGCCCCGGCGCTGCTCAAAGCCGAGTGCGGCGAGTATCCGACTTGGGAGCAAATTTCCCAACACTTTCCGACCGTAGGAGCCGAGATCCTACAGACTGCGAGGGCGGCATGAGACAGAACAAAGGACTGTCAGAGATCGTCAAGCGGGCGCTTGTCGAAACCGTTACCGACATCGGCCAACTCACTCCCGTTGACAAGCGGGAGTTAGAGCGGGCCGTCAAGCAGGGCTACCTGAGCAAAGGGCGCGGCGGCGGATTCCCGATGGAGAAAACCGTCTACGCGTTTCCTGGATACGACTTTGCCGGCGAACGCCGGTTGATAGTCCGTCAAATGATGGCGCTTGCGCACATCGACGCGGTAACCCGGAAACTGCGCGGGTAGATCCGGCGCAAACCAATCACCTGATACGAAGCCCAGAGGAGGGGCGCACAGCGATGGGAACTGAATCAAAGATCGTGGCTCTTGCCCGCGAGCGCGGATCGACAGCAAACACACGTAACGGAGCTATGCGCTGGCTCCTGGCGCATCTGGGTCATCCGTTACCGGGGATCGTAGCGACAACCGAGGACGGACCGCTCACCGTTCGCTGCGTAGCGTGCAGGGCCGAACCGTGGCAACCGTGCGGCGCGAATGCCTGGATACCGATGGAGACTGGCGCACGTTTCCACCGCAAGCGCAAAGCTGTCCATGCAGGACATACTTTTACTCAAGTGCGCGAATACGTGTTTACCCGGCGCGGCGAGCGCGCCATGCGGCGCTTTGGCCAGATGGCGAAACACGATGCTGAGTCGCTGGCCGATGACCTCACGCGCAAGTGTATCGGGGAGGTTGTCTATCCTTACCGTAAGTCAGACTCGCCGGGGGATTTTAGCCTGATAGTGAACTTAGGCGAGAATGCGAAGATCACTGTCCGCACCTCTGCTGAGTGGGGACGGTACGGCAGATCATGCCGGTACGCGGCAACTACGCAAACCGTTTCCATCGTCACCAATGCGCGCACGGCGCAACTCATCCCCGGCCTGCAGGTTGAGGCTGCGAATCTGGAAGGCGCGCGTCTGGTATGCGATGCCGAACGCATCGAGGCTCCAGAACGGACACTGCGGGTAACTTGGGCTGAGCAGTCGCGGGGCCTGAGCATCCGCGAGGCTAAAGGCTACCTGATAGGGGATCAACTGATAGAGGCCGCTTCGCTTCAGGCGGCACACGCGGTCTGGACGCGGCGAATCGTCAAGCGCATCAACGAGCGCTTGGGTGTTGTAAGGCAAACAGCATAACCCCTCGCCAGTGGGATAACTGGCGCAGCCCTGGGAGGGGCGCACAATGACAAACACAGCAGCAGACACTTACATGCTACGGCGTGAGCGAATCTCCGACGCGCTCGAAGGCTCTGAGGCGCTGGAGAACGGCTTCGAGATTCCCGCTCAACCGCTCCAGTATCTTGCCGTAGAGCGGCAATCGGGCGACGCGGTCTGGGCGCTCAATGAGAACACACTTGCAGACCTGGCGCGCACCATGGACGAGAGCTACACGAAACCCGACTATTACGACATCATTGACTTGGACGCGCAACTGTATTTTATTCCGGTCAAGCAGACCGTTGCTTTCCTGAGCAGTCAGACCGGGAAGCTGGAACGCATCGACGTAGCCCCGCGCCCGCTCGAAGGGGCAGAGTTGGCAACAGTCCTGGCAGCGCTGCGCTACTGGCAGCGCGAGGGCCTGATGAGCGCGGGATGCGAGCAGGACATAGCCTCAGACGGCGGCAGGATTGAACCGCTCACTGAAGGTCAGATAGACGAGCTTTGCGAGCGGCTGAACTGCGGCGGGGATGCGGCTGATAGCTCCCCGAAGAAACCGCGTCTCACGCAGCACGACCTGGACGGCGGCAGTTGCATTTCCGCATCCGTCACCACGGACGGAGAACTGACCACGATTATCATTGACAACCGCGACGCGTCCAATCTCGCCCTGAAGTTATCGGGCGGCAGGATCACCAATCGCGATGACCGGGAAGCGCTCGCCAAACTGGGCGGGATTATCGGCAGCGCGATTTGAAGAGTAAACACACCTGCGTAAGCTGACAGGAATCCAACCCCCACGGAGACCGAAGACTATGGAAAACGCATTTGACAACCTGGCCCGCGAGGCACAGCGGTTCCTCTCGGCCACGCGCTGGAACTAACCTGATAGCACAACCAAAACCGGGAGGGCAAATGAACCCAGTCTTTCGCACCAGCAGCACCATCCACGCTTACAGTGATAACGGACCAAGCAGGACGCGCGTGGAAACGAGCATGAACGTCGTTGAGTCCGGACGCAGCTATCCACTTGCCAACGTCCCGCCCCAGCCGAAGAAGCGCCGGCGCGGCCTCACCAACATGCAGCGGCTAGGCATCCTGCTCGCCATGTTATTCCTGATCTATTTGACATCGTAGGAAATAACTGCGCCGCAATCCGCAAAGCTGAAGCAAACCAAACCACAGGAGGAGATCCATGACGGCCATTGAACAACAAATCACCGAACTCGGCAATTGGGCTGCGAGCCTAGAACTCTCAGCCTATGACCCAACCTCACCTTACTGGATGCGCCAGAAAGATGCTGAGCGCGCCACTAGGATCAGAGCAGAGCAGGAGAACCTGCTACGGCTTGCCCAACTCAACCAGTCTCCATTGACGCGCTGCGCCTCACCGGGCTGTACCAACTTAGTTGCTGGTACGACGATATGTGCCAGATGCGAGGATGTGACGACCGCCGTCCCATACCCGCACGCTAATGTGCTCTCGGAGCCCCCCAAATGGAGCCGCATTGCGGGGATCTTCTTTGGAGCACTTGCCATCATGGCCGGAGCTTATGTTCTTGGATATTTGGTCGCTGTGATCGAAGCATCATCGCGATGAAGTAAAGTACCATTTTCTCCACGGAAGGAATTGACTTGAAAATCATCTTTCTTGAGTTTCACGGTGTCTTGTTTCTGCCAGCGTGCTATGTTACGGCGCGGCTGATGAACGAGCCGCCCAAGGCCCATCCGCCCTGCATCGAGGCGCTGAACAGGATTACGTCCCTGTCCGGCGCCAAAATCGTCGCTACATCCAACTGGCGATCAAACGGTATGGGACTAGTAGGTTATCGGTTGCAGAAGTGGGGAGCTACCGGGACGGTCGTAGATGTAACTCCGGCCGCAGGCAGGACGCGGCGCGAAGACATCGAAGCATGGTTTCGCCTGTGCGAACAATCAGGAAGTTACGAGGCTGGGATGATAGGTAGGAGTGGCGTTGAATCCTTCGTCGTGATTGATAGCGAGCCTGACTTTGGATGGATGAGCGAGATGCTTGTCCGCACCGATCCTGATAGCGGGCTGACAAATGAGAAGGCTGATCTGGCGCTGCACCTGCTGGAAAAGCGCGTACATATTCCTGTTGGCGTCAAGTTTTCAGAGATTGGGATGCCAATGATTACAAAAACGACACCACGGTGAAAATAGATATTGACACTGTAGTGAGAGAAGCGCAGAATAATTCTGATACTGGGAGGGGAAATGAAACGAATAACGCAAAGCAATCTCCTGAAGCGCGGCGATGTATTCATCTTGTCGAAGGGAACGAAGGTGTATCACCGCACGGTGGACTACTCCGGTGCGGAGGTTCGCATCGGTGAGCCGACTTACCGCAATGAGTTCCTGCACGAAGAGCGCGTCATGGATGGCAAGAAGTGGTTCACCAAAGGAAAGATGGTGAAAGTCAAAAACTTCATCCCCGCGCCCGGCGAGTACCGCGTCACTCGTACAGCCTTCGACGGCGGCGGTCCTGACGGCTACGGGGGAGACTATCCCAACGGTCACCACATCTGGGCACGTCCGGTCGGCGACAAGGACAAGACGCACGAGATCCACTTCTACCAAACAGGATGCTTCACCTGCATGGTTGAAAACCCAAAGCGCGTTGCCGCAAGCGGAAATGGCCGTCGAGGTCTCTGCCTATGAGCTACCACGTATTCTTCGCCTTCTCGGCAGGTCTCGCCAAGACACTCAGCGTTCCGGCCGGAACCAAG
This sequence comes from Acidobacteriaceae bacterium, assembly GCA_027452245.1. Taxonomy (GTDB): domain Bacteria; phylum Acidobacteriota; class Terriglobia; order Terriglobales; family Acidobacteriaceae; genus Sulfotelmatobacter. Next base: position 22,425 of record DAIDGW010000121.1, on the reverse strand, counting down.
GCTTCTCTCCTCGCGCACGTGGAGGAAGTAGAGCAGACGCTTGGATTGAAGCGCAGCAAGTACAAAGACAGCCCGGTCCATTGGGATTACTGGGACAAAAATTACCGCGCCGGTTTCCCGAAAGTTCCTGACGACGTACTCTGCGAAACTGTGCAGCAGCACAACGCATGGGTGCGCGAATGGTACGGAAATTTCGCCCACTGGAGCGAGCATCCGTTCCGTAAGGGACGCGGCCACCAAGCGACACATTTCATAGACCGTGGCTGGCCTGTTGGACACCCAAGCGAGAAGATCACCCCGGAGGAAGCGCAGAAGTTCTGGCATGGTTTCGAGATGCTCAAGGTTAGCCCTGACCGCTGGACTTGCGAGTACTACCGCGACCGCATGGATCACCTATACAAAGTCATGCGGGGGTGTGACGATGAAGGCGTGAGCTTCGACCAGAAGGCGCTAACAGCGAAACAAGCTGGCGCGGTGATAAGGCTATTCGAGACTTACCTTCCTAGCCACGACCTACATCTGGAAGTTCCGAACGGCAGAGACTTTCTCGCATCGTCCTACGACGGCGGGTATTCCTGGTGCGAGAAGTGTGGGGCCGTGGCCGAGGGGGATGAGAGCCAATGCCGCAAGCGGAAATGCCCGCTGAGAGAGGAAATGGAAGCATTATGAGAAAACTGACAGCGGCGCAGAGAAAGCAAGCCGAGCAGGAGCGTGTGGCTGGCCTGGAAGTGGAGAACTGGAACCTAAAGCACGGTTTCCAAGTTCCAGTCACCGTGACCTTAGACTCAGGCGAAACAAAATGCACACAGACGCGCTCCCATGCGTTTGTAGCCAATTCTGGCCACGCCGTGATTTATCTGGAGGATGTTAGCGGCTTCTACCTACTCTCTCGGGTAAAGGCAGAAAGCGAGAAGAGCGCATGAACCCCGAAGAAATCCGCAGTTACGAGATCGGTCCAGAGAGCAGCTACTTTGCCGACGCGCTCTATTTCCTCCGCGAGCTTGTTGCGCAGGTAGCCGAACTGAACGAGCGTCTGGCCGCAAAGCAGGAACGCGCAGTTACGGGTAAGCGGCCGAAGCAGATCAAGTCAGCCATGCGGATGAACGGGAAGAAATTCTATGTCCATCCTTGGACGACAACGGCCGGAGAAGACATGCTCTCCGCCTTCATCCCCAACGATGGCCAGAAGCCTGTTAGTGAACTGGAAAGAACCGAGTTCACCATAGGCACGCTGGGAAGCAACAAGGACTGCAAGATAACCCGAACGCAGTAGAGAAGGAGAACCCAGAGATATGGGGAAACAGAAAAGCTATGCGGAGCGTCTGCAGGAGCAGATGAAAGACAGCGCCGAGTTCTCACGGAGAAACTTCGGACTCAAAGTCGGAGACGGGTTTCCTGAGTTGGTACAGGAGATCGCTGGCGACAGCAGGACATCTGGCTATTTGATGGCAACTCTGGCCATCTCCCTCATCATGGTTCCGAAGTTGGGAGACGGCATCGATAAGAGCGCAGGCAACCCTTTCACGAAAGCAATCCTTGACAACTTGGGTTGCTTTGAGGGCACGCTCTCTATGCTCTACTGGGGCATCCAGATCGGGCGTCAACTGGAGCGCGAAGAGGTCGAGGCGCTCAAGAGACTGAGCGATGGCTGAACCGTACACCCAAACTGTAATCATCCTGCCGCTGGCCACTGCTGTGCTCTGCGAAGATTGCCATAGCCTATCTAACGGCATGAACGTTTGTCCGGCTTGCGGGTCCGGCGCCATATCCAAACCCGTTAACTGGATGTCGGAACGAAGGGAGGGAACAACGAGTGCTCAAACGAATAACCAAGAAACTCTACAGGTGCACCTGTGAGCATTGCGGGCATACGTGGGAATCAGATTCGATTCCGCGGAGGTGTTCGGCTTGCAAGCGGTATAGCTGGGACGGGAAGGACCGGCGCTTCAAAGAACCGGAGAAGGCGAAGACGGCATGAAGACCAAGATTCAGGTCATCGCGTGGGAGTGCGTCTGCGAGAACCCGGAATGCCGGAGTAAAGGGCAGCCGTGGATCTTCCCTTGCGCCTATCCTCCAACCGCATGCCGGTACTGCCGGTCGAGAGAGTGGGACGGCAAAAAACCACTCCGGGGCAGACCTAAACGGCCGGAAGCCCCGGAGCTTCCCAAACCAGTCCGGGTCCGGCCCGCTGACCGGATCGCGGAGGAGTTCTGATGCGAGGACACACGGACGTTTACGTATACGAGGTTGAAGGCTACGGAAAAGACTTGCCGCACGCCTTCGCCAAGATACGGTGCACTCGCTGCCGGGAAGTCCTGATAGTGATCGTACCGGCGCCGATGGACGGGCAACCGCTGGAGTGCCCCAAGTGCCACAAGGAAACACGGTTCAACCGGATGCAGATTAAGGAGATCAGGACGTGAGGCGAATCCTCTGCGAGAAATGCCTGCGCGGACACTTGCCAGCGGGGGTCCGTAAAATCAGGGGCGCTTTGCAGAACGAACCGGCCGAGCACCAGCGGTTGGTACTTGGCACGGCACTCGATCCGACGGAGGAGCAGCGCACCGTCTATCTGAACGGGGAACCTACTGCTCGCCGGACTGCCACAGTGAGGCCACAAAACGTATGCAGCGCGAAAAGAAAGAGAGGTCCCTATGACTGGTGACGTCAAAGAAGTCGTCGGCTATTGCCGGGTAAGTGGGCCGTCTCAGTTATCTGGCGACGGTTTTCCTAGGCAGGAAAAGGCTATCCGGCTCTGCGCCGAGCGGAAGGGATTTAACCTGCTACGGTACTACCACGAAGAGGCAGTTCCTGGGAAACTAGATGAGGAGGAAAGGCCAGCCTTCCAAGCGATGGTTGCTGATCTCCTTGGGAACGGCTGCCGCATCATCGTGATTGAAGGCTTGGATCGATTCGCAAGGCAATACGACGTGCAGCAGCAGCTTGCCACCTATTTAGCTAGCAAGGGCCTGAGTCTAATCTCGGCGAACACCGACGAGGATATCACCGCCGCCCTTATGGGCGACCCCATGCGTCGGGCCCTAGTTCAGATACAGGGCATTTTTTCCGAACTGGACAAGAACCTTCTGATTGCTAAACTCGCAAAAGCACGCCAGAGGAAAAAAGAACTCACCGGAAAATGCGACGGCCGGAAAGCTTTCGGGGAAAAGCCAGACGAAGGAGTCACCCTGCACACCATCCTCTCCTTGCGCGAATCGGGAATGACGTTTGAGACGATCGCCGGTCACCTCAACCAGGCGAAATTGAGGAGCCGCACCGGGGCCGAATGGAGAGCATCCACGATCGCGAAAATCGTGCGCCGCGAACAATCCAAAAAACAGGCGCTATCTGCGATGGGCGTATGACCGAGTCTTTAAGGTTGTCCTGCGCTTTTTAGGCATAAAAATAGGATAATCCCATGCTTTCATGTATGGAATTATCCTTTTTCATTGCTGAAATTGATGTTGCCGAATGCGCTTCAAAACGGCTCTGATGGAGCCTTTTTGCGTCCCTTTTTGCCCTGTTTTTCGACTTCTTTTTCGTGGTAGGCTTTTAGCTCCGCCGGTCCCGATTTTTGGCTCGCGCCAGCGGCGACCGGTTCAGGCTCTCCCTCGTCCTCTTCGTCCTCTTCGTTGGGCTCTTCGTCAGGGTCCCCTTCTGGCTCCTGGCCTCCGTCGTCGTTGCCTTTGAAGAAGCCGCTGATATTATCAGCAGACTTTTCAGCGGGGAACTGCGCTTCTGTGTCGGACTTCACCTGCTCGTTGAAGGGAAGGTCCTCCTGGAGTTCCTCGGGGGTCATGGCCCTGGTGCGGATGACCTCGTTCGTGTCCTGGCGCACGTACTCGACTTCCGCTGGATTCGGTGAACCCCAGCGGAGGAAACACTCGACATTCGTCATGGTCCATCCGGTTGCCAAGTCCTGCGACAAGCTGCGTACACTCTGCTCGGTTGTGGTTTTGCGCTCGACGAACTTCGACTTCATGACCTTTTCTTCGTCACTGATCGCCGCCAGGGTGTTGTAGCACTGGGCCAACTGCTCGCCCATCTTCAGCCGCTCTTCCTGCGTAAAGACGTGGCGGAGATATTCAACTGATTTTGCCGGTCGCTGCATTTACTTCCTCCCTATTTCGTTGATTTCTTGAGTTTTTCCCATTCCATGAGAGTGGGGTAGACCTTGATGATGGCAGCAGCTAACCACGACGCCGGCATCACCAGTACAAACAGAGCGAGAAGAATCCTCCGCCGCGCCAAGATCACGACTGCTACAGCCGCTCCGAGTCCGGTCGCCTCGATCGCCGTCATATCGCTTGACCTTCGCGCGAAAGGAAAGCCTGCATCTCCCGCGCGTTGCTGTCTACGTGCTTACGCAACGCTTTGAAGGCTTCTACCAGTTCTTCGGCACCGTCGTAGCCGGTTGAGCGTATCTTCTCTTCCCAGTGCTTGACCTGCTCCTCGGCAGCCAGAGCCCGGCCCTCCATCGAGTCGTAGACAAAGAAGATGTCGTTGATCGAGCGGCACTCCCGGAAGGGCTTGTAGGACTTGATCGCACCCTGCTGTGCGTTGACCTGGTATTCCAAGCCTTCGTTTGAGACGCGCAGGGTCTCGCTGCGTCGGCGCTCGCCTTCGAGTTCCTGGAGCAGTAGCTGGTAGGTATAGGCTCGTTCTCCGTCTGGTAGCCGTTTCCACCACTGACACGTGGGAATGAACTCCGCGGCATCGTCCCGTTCGCCAGAATGGGCTTCGGCTTCCGCTTCGTCCGTCGTCTCGAAGCCGCAGTGGAAGCATATCCACGGATGGGAAGCGCGTTCGGAGGAGTTCTCGTAGGTGAGAGCAAAAATGTTCGGCTTGCAAGGGTATTTCTCACCTTTGACGCCAGTGATGACCCAATCTCCATCGGATACAATGCGGTCTCCTTCCATCGTGTGGATGGTCGGAAGATCGCCTCGGTCTGGCCACGGGCAAATGTACACGCCTTCGGGTAGCTGGTCATTTTCGCGCATCCAGTCAAAGTATTGAACAGCTTCGATCTCTAGCGGTTTCTTACGGAATTTCATTGTGTCTCCAGTCTGCGGAAGGAAATCGCCCAGGCCCACGGATTGGAGGACCATGGATGGTCTTTGCCGTTGATTGAATCCCACAAACAAGCGAAGCTAAGTATTGCCGTTCGGTAAACTCCTTCTCCGTTCTCGCCGTCTGGGTCGCGAACTGCCCAACCATGGTAAGAGGGCCAATAGCGCACCCCCTCTTCCTTGGCGTCTTCCTCGCTGATCTCCTGAACCCTTTCGACTTTTATATCCGCGATCTCCAGTGTGATCCTGCTCGCCCATCTGGGCATGAACATCCCGTGCCGCCGCCGGCCGGCCCATCCCGGCATCGGCTCGTTGTCGGGATAGACCGGCTCCTCGCGCTCGAACGGAGCCACGCTCTTCCAGCCGCCGGCGCGGTAGAGGACGGTAAGGCCCTGCTTCCTTTCCTTGACGTGCTCCCACGCTTCCGCCGGCGTGCGGCCGTCCTGGGCTTTGCCTAAGCTGAATGGCTCTTTCACCCATAAAACGTCGCCACGGTCGCCAAAAGGACACCTCCGCAGGAGGATCGTATCGCCTGTTATGGCTACGAAGTCAGTCTCGCGCGGTGGCGGCTGGATGACGCGCCGGGTCTGCGTCTTCTGGTTCGCCAGAATACGTTGTACCGACCATGGGCTGAAAAGTATGGGGCGCTCACGCACCTTTGGCCTCCTCCTGAAGCTCCATTTCTCTCGGGCAGCAGAAGTAGTATCCGTGATTTTTCAACAGAACAAGTGCGTCTACATCGTCGGACACGCCGGCGTAAGCCGTTTCCCCATGGGCTACTCGGTCAGCATTAGAGTCGGCTTCGTATGGCGTCGAACCAACTCCAATAAAGGCGTCTCCTCGCCGGATACGGCAGTACACGAAGCCGCCGCCGTCTAAATCTGCCAGCCAGTTCGGCCAAGATCCACGAAGGTTGCGAATAAATTTCACTTTGCGGCCTCTTTCTCCATCTGCGCACTCATAGCATCGAACTCCTCCACGCTCCAGAGCAGGCAAATGCACTGCTTCTTGCCTTTCTGAATGTCGAATACCACGTTGCCCTCGATCCCGAACGTAACCCTCGTTCCCCGGTTCGCGTTGTACTGCATATCCGTGATCGTGGGCGCGAGCCAGAGCTTCTTGTTCTTCGCGTTCATCCGCTTCAGGACATCGAAGTTGTTGACCGCCATCAGAACCTCCCAAGTCCCGATTCCTTCGCCTTTTTCCGCTCCCGGCGTTCCTTTTGCGCCTGGGCCCACGCACCGGACTTGCGCAGGTCCCCGATCACCGCCTGCTGCTGCGAGAACGTCTGCGCGAACCCGACGGCCTTTTCAAGCCGGTCCAATATGTCCTGGCGCGCGTAGGGGAGTTCCCGTTCAAGGAAATCCAGCAGCGTCAGGAACTCCCTTGGATTCATTGCACCCTTGCGCTTATTGCAGCGCGCACAGGGGTAGCCGATGTTGTCCAGCCCGACTGATCCGCCCCGGCTCAGTGGGACCTCATGGTCGACAGAGATATCCTGTATCCCAAAGAAGGATAAGCAATAGTGGCAGCGCACGAATCCGTCTTCCTGGCCGTTCATGGCGGCGAGCAGATGGGCTCGGAAGTGGTCCTTGGTGAAGGGCGCACGGTCCTTCAGGATCAGTTTTTTGCGCATCAGCCGTGCCATCATCGCGTCATATCGGCTACCGGTGAGTTCGATAAACCGACCATGAGCGTCCTTGGGAAAGAGGGAGCCGCTGCCTTTTGATTTCGCCATCAGAGTTTCTCTGTCACTCCATCTGCCACGAAGAAGGTTACTACTCCGTCCGCCTTCACTGCCGTCTTCTTGTCGTCTGCCGCTATGACGAAAACTTGCTCCAGGTGGCCCTCGTCAACCATCGACTTTAGGCTCACGCTCGCCTTCTGGCGGTGCGCCGGCAGATAGGTGTCCATCTTGTCGGCGACCACGAATCCGATCCCGGCAATCCGGCTCACCGCGCACTGGATCGCCAGCATAAACGTCTGCTCCTCGGCGCCGGATATTTCCGTCATGGGGAGCGTATCACCACGGGAGTTGGTAACCAGGAGATCCCACGGCTCAAAACTGAGAGAGACCTTGAATCCCCACGGCGCCATGACGGCGTTCGCTTTGCTCTCGAATCCGCCGATGTGATCGGCTATGAGTTCGGACTTGATGCCGTCCTTGCCGAAATACTCCACCAGACCATCCAGTTCCGAAGACTTCTTGCGCAGGTCTTTCAAGACTTCTCCAGTCGCTTCCCGCACCCGCTGACGTTCTTCGGCGATCAGGATAGGTTCCAGCTTTTCCGTGCGGAGTTTCATCTGCCGCTCAAACTCAGCGAGCGGACCAGAAAACGGCGCGCGCACATCCACTGGATCGCCTAATGCGTCAAGCTCTGCCCTCTTGGCTTTCCCGGTCGCCACCTTGCCGTTGAATTCTTTTGTTAAACGCTCTTTCTCCTCGGCCAGTTGCGCATCTTTGCGTACCGCTTGGTCTGCTGCTTCCGCATCTGAGAGCGCCTCGATCTCCCTGTCTATAATGGCCAACCTGTCTGCTAACTCCTTCCGCTTCATGGCGAGAGACGCTGTATAGGCCGAGAGCTTATCGGCGGTCAATTCCTGGCCACATGTTGGGCATTCGGACCTGTCCAGAAGATTGTCCAAATCCTCGATTTCGCTTTCTTTGGTGCCAATCTTCACGCGCAGATTACGTTGCTCAGCGAGCAGTTCTTTAAGTTCTGGGAACTTTTGCGCACGCTGCTGCATCCGCTTCCGGTCGGCTTCTGTTCCGCGCTCTTTATCGATCGCATCGATTCTCTCCTGGAGCTTCGCCACATCGGCGCGGAGTGTAATCAGGTTGGCGTGCAGAGTGATACGCTTGCTGGACTTATCGGATTCAACATCGACGGCTGCATCACATTCGCTGCGGAGTTTCGCTTGTTTCTCTTTGAGTTCGGCGATTTCAGCCTTCAAGGCGTCGGAATTGACGCCGGTCGGAAGCGCAATCGGCTCCGGCATCGGCATTTCCTTGATCTGCCGGTTGATGACCGTTCTTTCCTCAAACAACTTCTTGTAAGCCGCCCCAATCACCGTGAACGGTTCACCACTGAAGTCGATAACCTCGCCAAGTATCCTAGCGACGGCCTCGGTCTTGTCTTTGGGAAATTCGTACCGCTGCGGGAGGGTGAGCTTCGCCAGGAGATTCTTCTGATCTTTCTCGCCCATGCGGACGAAATAGTCCGTGTTGCAGGCGACCAGGATTGCGTCCTTGAAAGCGGCCAGGAAGTTGTCGAAGGGGAGCGGCTTCCAACTATCATCGTCGAGACATATTGACCGCGCCGTCCGGCCGCTTGAGTTCGTGTTGAGCACGACCTTCTGCCGGATCAGGTGTTTGGCTTGAATGTCGAGCGTAATCGCCGCCTTGTCTTCCCCGCGGCGGATCTTGCGCTGGAAATTTCGTCCCTGCGCATCCAAGCCGGTTGTCGTCACACCGAGCGCCATGGAGATGGCCTGGCCGATGGTGGTTTTGCCGGCAGCGTGGTTTCCCTTGAGGATGCAAATCGCCGCATTACCAATTTCCAAGACGCTGTTGCCGTGATTCCTGAAGTTCTCCAGTTGAATCCTCGTGAGCCGCATTCTTCCCTCCCGGTTAGGTGCGAGCCATGTAAAATCTCGCACAAATTGTTCAAAAAATTATTCCGCTATCTCCCAATCCGTTGAAAGCAGGTCAGTTTGCGAACAGAGCCAAGGGATGAAGGTTCCTTGCGCCGTCCTCATGCCGACCCACGGCAGAAGCATTCCAGGGCCGGCCGCGCCGTAGTCATAAGCATTCTGCCCGCTGCCGAGTCCCCATTGGTCGCTAGGTACGATCCCTATCCACATTCCCTTTCCGTTCCAGCCAGACCGACGGACGCGCATTCCGTCGCGCATCATCTTTACCGCCCATCCGATGCTGTGCCACATGCCGTGCGGATTGTCGCCTGGCTTGATCAGCGTATAGCCGTTCTCGAACGTCTCTCCAGAGCTGAAACTCACGTATCCGTCCTCGTAGTGGACAAGGTACCAGCCGGGCTGCGGTATCGGCTTACACACGCACCAGTGTTCTTGGGGTGCGAAAGCACGATCCTCGAACGTGACTCTCACCTTCGGGTTCCCGTCCGTGGTCGTATCGATGGCAATGATTTCGACGGTGGCGATCTTGAGCGCCCATACTTTCTTGTGCGACTCGTACTCCGGCATGGGTGTACCGCATTGATTGGTTGCTTCCATAGTTGTTCTCCGCCACTACTCCGTGGCTGGCTGCGGTTAAAGCTGCTTGAGCGAAATCTTGCCCCCGTTTTTGTTGATCAGGCCGTTGGTGTTGAGCTTCGAAACCACCTGGTAGACGTAGTCGTTTCCGCACTGCAGGTGGAGGCGGAGTTGCCGCGCGTTCATCTCCCCGTGAAGCGCCAGAACGTCGATCGCCTGCGCCACTTTGCCGCCAAGCTTTTGCTTCCACGATTCCCATACCGCGCTCTTGGCCGTCGTCGGAGCAGACTGCTTGCCTGCGGAATCTTCAATTCCCATCGCGTCCAGGTCACCAAATACCTGTTGCAGGGCGATGTAGAGCGGAGAAAGGGCTCCGCGCAGCCGGGCCGCTCCTTCTTCGACCGCGCTGGACCGCTCCTGCTCGCGAGTAAGCTGTATCCGCAGTTCGCGAATCTCGGCCTTCAGGCTCTCATTTTCCCTGGCAAGTTCCGCAACTCGGTCACGCGGCGGCGGCAGGATGGTCGGGGTGTGCACCATGCTCATTTCTGGCCCCCTCCAGCGTTCATCGGCAGCGCGGCCTTAAACGTCTTCTGGATGGTCCTCTCCAGAACCGAAGGCATGCCGAGCGATTGAAGTCGGCGCAGACTGTTAAACGCCAAGCGTATCGCGTTCATATTCCAGCGCGCCTCCGAGAAAAGATCGAGAGCCATCACAAATTCATGCCGCTGGACGTGTTTGCCAAGCACGTAGTCCTTCGCTGCGCGCCGAGCCGCGTCTAGTTTCTGGAAGAGAACAATGTCGCCTCCATCTGGATTGTCAGGGTGAACCGGGCGCGCCTTTATCTTGAATGCCCTGTCAATCTCTTCAGTTGTCGGCAGAGGACTTTCGATTCCGAGAAGGTCCTGCCATTCCTCTGGCGGCTTCGCCCTGGAAAACCATACAGCTACGCCTGGATCGCGTTCGTTGGCGGCGCGCGTGATTAAGATCGACACTGCTCCCATCAGTTCCAACTCGCGCACAAGACCGGCTTTATACTTCTCCCTTGGAAGTTTCCACTGCGGCCGTTTCTGATAGGCGGTGACCCGCGTGCGATCCCATCCATCAGGCCAAAGCAGCGTTTGCTCCTCTTTTACTTCGGTATCAGCCTTTGGCTTCGTCTTCACGGTTGACATATCTCCTCCCGGTCCTATTCGCGTTTTGCGATGCTTAGTCAGCCATCTTTCTGTTCGGAAAATTACGCATTGCGATCGCGTCCTCCAGAGCGTCGCGCAACTTGTCTGGTGGCGCCGTGAGGATATTTTGACCGATCCAGAACGCGATGGTCGTGACTGCCGTCGCGTCCTGCTCGACTAGCGTGAAGGTGCGCTGGCCGCGCTGCTTGGCTTTCACAAAACATTTCGCATCGCGGTCATCTTCTGAAACTTGGTACATGGTTCTCTCCTTTTCGTTCTTCAAAACTCCTCTGCGTCCCACTCATCGCCTTCCGGCTCTTCGTCTTCCGGCACCATGTCAAGAGGCCGTGAAGTCCGCATGCTCACCTTGGTGACCGCAACTGACGTATCCTCAACGCTTTGGTCAAGAAATGCGCGCTTCTTTGTGCTCAGCGGCTGCGAGACAGAACTCGAAGAAATCAATGCGTTTCCCATCCACGCTGAGTCGTCTGGATTGCCGTTGGCGTAGTCTTCGAAGAGCGACACGATGGGCATCACCGGCGTCATCCCGGCGCCGCACTTTGGACACCTGCCGTCCTGAACCGCTCGCGGCGACTCGGCTCCGCACCCCATGCAGCGGAAGGCAATCCCCTCGGCCGTCTTTTTGAACAGTGGCAGTGTTCGGGATTCTTTTGCTTCCTGACCAAAGCTGTAGGCTTTCCCGTTGTAGTCCTTGACCACTACAGCATGCCCGGTGCCAACCACCCGTTCCCGAAGCACCTTCTTGTTCACTTTTGAGAAGGCGGTGTGGAACAAATCCCACCGCACTCGGTCCTCGTAACTCATCTGCGAGTGCTCGTTCAACTTCCCGAGGGGACATGACCTGTCGGAGAGCAGGGGGCAATAGATGCACTGCGTTCCCGAATAGGCCTCAAGCGCTTTTCCTTGCGCGACGTCCTTGTGGATTGAAATTTGAAGGTCACGCTGAGCCTTAACGGCCTCCATCAGGCGGGGAAGGTCATCGCGCGTATACTCGACCACGCGGACGAGGTTCTTATAGCGCACGAATACGAGACGGAAGCGAACAATCTGGACCCATGGAAAATGCAGGAAGATAAACAGCGAGTACATCTTACCCTGCAACGACTTGTCCTCGTCTGCCGGGTCGTAGGGACGCGCGTGGGTCTTAAAGTCGTCAATCAGCGCTGCCTTTTCGTCCTCAAACAGATAGGGGGCGTCCAGCGTTCCCTGGTACGCCGGCGGCTTGCCGCTGTCGGGGACAACACCGGCGATCGATTCGTGAACCTGCGTCGGTCGCATTTCAGCATCGAGCGACATAGGGATCTCGGTGCCCAACAAATGGAGGTAGTCCACCTCGTAACTGTCTCGAATTCCAGACAGTATCTTGGCCGCCGCTGCCCCGGCACCCGCCGCGAACCTGTCGAAGGCCTCAAGGTCCATCTTGACGCCCTTCTTTGCGCAATGCGTGGCGTACGATCCCATCGTCCTGTGAACCTGCGTGCCGCGGGCAGATTCGGGGCCGCTCGGTTTTTTATTCTTTTTTCCTGTCGTCTCCCAGTAAAATACAGGACATGCAGTCATGAACTCCGTCGACTGGTGGGTGGGCGGAACTTCAATCTGAACAAGCTTTAGGCTCATAGTTTCCTCCGAATACTTACCAGGCCGCCGGTACGCTTTATGGTCAGAGAAGGGCATCGTCCGCTGGACCTGAGGATGCTTATCCTGCCTGCAAGATTCCGGTAAGCACGCTCAGTGCAAATGATCCCGTCGCCATCGCGCAGAGATGCGAGGGAGCGTTCGAGGATCGACCTCTTTGCTTTGTTTCCCATTGGCACCCTCCCGGGGCGTAAACGCAGGGCCTTGCTCAAAAGAGCGACGCCGACCCCTTGGTATGCGGTTCGTCTGCTGGCTCGTTTTCAACTTTATGCTCAGGTGCCTGTTGCTGCTGCTCTTGAGCGTGCTGCGTTTCCGCTGGCTCAGATTGCGCCTGCTTAGCCGGACGGCCCCGCTTCTTGCCCGCTTGCGCCGGCTGCTCTTGCATCTGCTCCGTAGCAGGTTGAGCGTCTGCTTGCTTCTGCTCTTGCTGCTCTTTTGGCTGCTCAGCGGATGCTCTTGTTTTCGGTGCCGAACGCGACTCGGACGGGAGCTTGGTCTTCAGGTATTCAAGTAAGCCTACTGCATTGCCCATGTAGCTTTGGCGAAGCAGTCTGCGCTCAGTCTCGTTCTTGCCCAACTGCTGGAACATCCGATCGATTTCCTTGTCGTGCGGTGAGCCAAAGACTTCTTCGATCGTCCGGTCTCCCTTCTGGATTTCCTCGCAGAGCACCCGGATGGTCAGCAATTGGTCGATCTCCATGTCTTTCGGGGATGCGCAGCCAATAGCGTTCATGACTTGCCACTCTGTGACGCCCAGCTTCGCCAGGTAGTCCATTGCTGCCGCAATGCGCTCGCTCATGCTCTTGGCCTGCCCCACGGCCGTGAGTTTGGCCTGTTCGTAGGCCGGCGTCCATAGCGCCATAGGGACGCCGCCCTTGAGAATCGCTTCCCGGTAGGCGATCGACAAGGCGGCTTTGGCCGTCGTCAGGACCATGTCAGCGTTGAACCGCCGACCTTGCGAGTCCGTGATCCTGCGGGGAATCTCCTTCACGTTCCTCAAGTTGGCCTCGTAGTCGATGAAGACTCCCTGGGCGGTGACCGACTCCCGCGTCTCGCCAATCAGGCGCGAACCTGTCGAGTTGTTGCGCCAGCACGGCGCCACGATCTCCGCGAACCGGACGCCGGGTCCGATGATCTGCTTGTTCGCCCGTGGGAGCGAATAAAACATCGACTGGGCAATCCGCTGCGAGTGGGTGGCGTAGGACATCAACTGGCTCTGGAACCGCTCCAGGTTGCGCCGGTTCTCTTTAGTATTGGCCGTCGCCACCATCGCGGCGTGTTCACTTTGGTTGATAATCGCCAGTGAACTTGGGCTCGAAACTTCAATTTCAGCTTCGTGGGCATCGCTGATGATTTCTGGATCAGACATTTGGCTCCTTTTCAGTTAATGCTTCTTGCCTCGCAATGGCGCTTCAAGTGGCAATCCCTACATAACCAGACCACTATCAGCGGCTTATCGTAATTTTCATGGTGCTTTTCGGCTTTTTCGGCTCCACAATTAGCACACATCTCCGGTTTCAGCCTGCCGCGGCGCTTGTAGACATTAGCGTAACAACGGCAGTTCATTTTCTTCCTCTGGTCCCGCTTAAGCCTGTGCAACTTTCGAAAATTCCGCATCGCCGCAGCGTGGTGAGCTTTGCAGTACCTTCCTGAGCGTCGTGGTGGATTCGAACAGAGCGAGCAAGTTTCGGCCATCTTCCCTCACTTCGTTGAGGTTAAACTTGGCACGTGGAACTTTTGCAGAAGATTCGCGGCAACGTTTCGTTCTCCAGCCAGAAACCCCCTACCAATCTCCGCGATCAGGTAGAGTGCCACCACGAGCACCGCAACTGGCATGACCTTCACTCTCATCGCATGCGCCCCCGCTCCCCGCCGCAACAATGCTTTCTTTTTTCTTTGAGTTCCCTGCTTTTGAAACGGTATGCCTAGATGCAACCCTTGTCAAGTATGGAATTTGATTAGATCATAAGTTGTCATTCTTACAACATTTTACGATGGAAACTTGTACCACGTAGATAGATTCTTGGGGCGACGCGCGGGTGGTCGACGTAAACTTTTCCTAGTTTTCCACAGGTTTCCACAGAAGAAAGTGTTTGACGAGCGGGAGCGATGAGACTAGTGTTATCCCTACCCCGGATTGCAACCGGTCGGTCATCGCCCTAAACCATTCGAGGGGCCGGCGTCAGTCGGCCCCGAAGAACCTTCGGGCTATGCAAGCTGTACGAAAAATGGAATAGGGCGCACTCCTCACGCAAATCACAAGTCCTAGCGCGACAGGATACGTGTGTCTTTGGGAAGGGCGCATGGATAAAGCAGAGTACGAAAAGTACGGCCAATCAAATGCTCCCGGTATTTGGCGATGAAATGGTTTAAGCACATGACCCGGTCCTGGAATGATGAGGGACTTGCGAAATTGGTTGGCGCCGGCGGCATGGAGGGCCTGGCCCGCTACGGTCTTTGGTGGCGTGTGCTTGAAATAATCGGCGAACAAATGGCCGCAGGAAGCTCCAAGTGTAGCGTCACCTACCCGGTCGCTCGGTGGTCGCTCCTCCTGTCACTACGGGGGTCGCTCGTATTCTCGACCCTATCGACTTTGCCAGTGACAGGGGGGGTGAGCGTTACCCGAGATGGTGATGATGTGACAGTGACAATTCCTAACTTATTGAAATATAGGGATGAATACACAAAAAAATCCGGACACTCTCCAGAGAATGTACCTCCTAGAACAGATAGAGATAGAGAACTAAATAGAGATAAAGAACAGAAGAAGAAAAAGACTATTGCGCAGAGCGTTCCGCCAGAAGAACTGGCGGGAACGCTTCCGCTAGTAGACGGGTCAGAGTATGAAGTGACTAGGACGCAGGTTTCCGATTGGCAAAAAGCATTTCCTGGAATCGAAGTCCGGCATGAACTGAAGCGGTTCAAGGAATGGCTGAAGGCTAATCCGAAAAGAAAAAAAACGCGCGGCGGAATTGCGAGGGCCGCGTACAACTGGCTTGGCCGTGCCCAAGACCAATCACGCGGAGGAAATAAAAATGCCCCAATATCTAACTCCAGAGCAGACGAGAATGTGGGGGTTTTCCAAGAGTTTGTCAACGGAAGACAACATCGCAGCGCACCTGACGAAGTTGGCGATTTTTCGGCAGGCGAGGATCGACAAGACCAGCATGGCGATGTACACCGAGGCCCTCGTCTCGTTGGATCTTCGAGCATTTCAGGTTGCGGTGAAGAAGATCGCGTGCTCGTCACGGCAGGAGGGGGAGCCAGCGTTCCCCTCCCTTGGGATGATCCTCGAAGCGATGGATGAGGCCCGGGAGTTCTTTCCCAAGTTCTCGGCCGGCGCGACGGAGATCAACACCAAGCCGCTCTACATCGAGGAGCGCAAGCAGATTGGACCTAAACCGGTGGCGAGGCTGAAAGCATGAGCACGAATCCTGATTCCGATCTTGACCTCCAGTGGCTGGAAGCTCTCGCGGCTTCGGGAGTTTCAAAGTCCATCCAAGTGATTGCGCTGCCTGCGCCCGCGACGTGTTGCTGCAGCATGTTCGTGAGCAATGGGGTTAAATACAACGCCATAAACGCCGGCTGTGTTTTGCATGGGATTGGTTCGGATGTGAACGTGCGCAGGTGGGCCAGGAAGTTTATTCCCAAGGAGCGGACGTAAAGGGGTGAACGAGAGTGTGGCTTTGGATACCGCAACCTACCTCAGTTTCTTTGCCGGAATCGGCGGCCTCGACCTTGCCGTCCGACTCGCTGTTCCAGCGGCTCGCTGCATCGGCTATGTGGAGATCGAAGCACCTGCGGTTGGCATCTTGGCGGCGCGCATGGAAGACGGCTCCCTGGATGAGGCGCCTGTCTGGTCTGACATTGGCACTTTCCCAACAGGACTCTATCGTGGCCGAGTGGCTGGAGCAGTTTTCGGTTTCCCCTGCCAGGATTTGTCTGTCGCAGGCAAGCAGGAGGGACTTGTCGAGGGCAACCGCAGCGGACTCTTCTTCGCCGCCATGCGGGTCGTTCGCGAGGTTGGATGCGAGTGGTGCTTTCTTGAGAACGTCCCTCCAGTTCTCTCTTTTCCCGCAGGACATGCCGTATTGCGAGAACTTGCCGAAAGCGGGTTCGATGCGGAATGGATTTCTCTTCGAGCGGCCGATGTGGGAGCCAGCCACAAGCGGGAACGGGTGTTCATCCTTGGACGCAGGAACAACTCGGCAATCAAACGATTGCGAGAGGGGGCTATATGCGCGAAATAGTGATGAGCAATGGGTCTGTGGTTCTTGTGGACGACGCGGATTATCCCGCGCTGTCGCAGTACAAGTGGAAGCCGAATCTGGCGGGATATGCCTACAGGAACGTCAAGAGAAACGGCAAGAGCAAGAAGCTATTTATGCACCATGTGATTCTGCCGCCAGCCGAAGGAATGGAGACGGACCATATCAATCGCAACCACTTGGACAATCGCAGGGAGAACTTGCGGAACGTTCCGGCATGGAAGAATGCACACAATCGCAGGACTCGCCCATCTCAATCAGGGTTACGGGGAGTGTTTGTCCCGAAGGGGAGGAAGCGTTGGGTTGCAGTAATATACGTCAACAAAAAGAAGCACTTTTTGGGGAGTTTCGAGACGCAGCAGGAAGCTATCAATGCGCGGAGTGCGGCGGCTCAATCGTTCGGAGTTTGAGCATGTGGCCCACCGCGCGGGCGGAGGACTCGGAATGCTGCGGGAATCATCCATCGGCTTCGGGGGAGGGCGACTCACTGACGGGTGCGACGCGCAACTGGCCAACTCCTCAAACCAGCGACGACAACCTGAGCTGGACGAAAGACCCTGATTATGCGCAGCGACACAAAGACCGACCGGGTTCATCGCAAAACTTGGCGATTGACGCCGTGCTATGGAAAACACCAGACGCCAACACCGGGAGCCGACCGGGCATGACAGCGACCAGCGGCGGTCAGACCCACTTAGTGCAGCAAGCAAACAACTGGGGCACAGATGAATAACTGGAGCACGCCACATGCACACAACCCACACGGCGAACCCGGCAAAGCGCACCGAGAAAACGGTGGACGGCACCGGGATCTGGTCGCGGAAGCACTGGCCCACGCCGAACACCCCGTCGGGGGGGGCAACCTAGTGGCCACTCCTAAGCATACGGGCGGGATCGATCTGGAAGGAGCAGCAGAGCTATGGCAGACACTGGCAGTGGACTCGTTCAGGAGCCGCGGCGGCGACCGCAAGGACGAGATGGGATTGGATCAGCGGGCGCGGATTGCATGGGTGACACCGGCCTCGCGCGACTGGAAGGGCGCGAACTCGGAACTTCATGTGACGGAGACCGGGGGGGGCAGGAAGCACATGGATCAACTGAGCAACCAGGTCGAACACTCTTTCCTCCCGGCCCAGCAGACAGAGAGCGGTGGGCAGCCATCATCGGCGAACGCCCCGACCTCGCGCCAGCGGTTGAACACGAAGTTCGTGGAATGGCTTCAAGGATTACCGGAGGGCTGGACTTCCCCCCACCCGATCAGCTCAGAAGCCTTGGAAACATGGTCGTCCCGCAGCAGGGAGCACTTGCGCTCCTTGTGCTGCTCGAAAGGACCGGTCAATGAGTAACTACGACGACTACTTCGTTTCCGACACCGTACCGGAAGAACCGCCGGCGCAGGACGCTCCTTTGCCCGAACCGCGGCGGCGTGCGACGATTCCTGATCTCACGCTCGAAGCGGGGTTGCCAGCCAACGTGGACGCAGAGCGCACTATCCTGGGCGCGGTCCTGCTGGACAACCGGGCGCACGCCGAGGCAGCCGAGACGCTCCAGCCGGACGACTTTTCGCTCGACTCGCACCGCCGCATTTTCCTGCGAATGACGGAACTGTTGGACGCAGACCGCGCGGTGGACATTGTGACGCTGGCAAATGAGCTGGCTCGGCGCAAGGAGGTAGATACTGTGGGCGGCGTCGCCTACCTCGCCTCGCTCACCGAGGGCCTGCCGCGGCGGCCGGTGATCGGCGAGTATTTGCGCATCTTGAAAGACAAGTCTCTCCTGCGCCAAACCATGTCCGCATGCTCTGCCACCATCGCACGCGCCGCTGATCAGAGCCAACCGGCCGTGGAGGTGATTGCCGAACTCGAAGCGCAAATCGCAACGATCCGCCAAGCCGTTCCCCGGAGGAATGATTCCCCGTTCTTTGTCGGCTATCGGACCTTCACCGAAAAAGCGGCTCCAGAAATCAACTGGACGGTCACCGACGTGATTCAGGGCCAAGGTAACGGGCTTGTCCTGGGCGACTCGGGAACGTCGAAGTCGATGCTGGTTTTCCACCTGGCTCTGCATCTGGTTTCCGGCGCCACGTGGTTTCACCACGGCGTCCCACAAAGAAAGCGTGTAGGCCTGGTAGCGCGCGAGGACGCGGCAGGGCTTTCGCAGAACCGGCTTCAGCGGCTCGTCAAGGGTGCCCCGTCGGCGCTCAAGAGCATGCTCGACCTCGTCGACCTTGAAACCGCGCTCTACGTGAACACCAAGGCGCAGCGCGAGACCTGGACGCTCCAGAAGGAGGCCGACATTCAGGACGTGATCGAAGCGGTCAAGGAAAAGAAAATCGATGTCGTCTTTTTCGACGTCTTCCGCACTCTCTGGGAAGGCAACGAGAACGACAACCAGGAGACGAGCAAGGTCCTCCAGTCCATCAACCGGATTGCGGCCGAGTCTGGGTGCCAGGCATGTCTCGTGCACCACCTGTCGAAGAGCGACCGCGGAACGATCTTCGACCGGGCGCGCGGGGGCGGGATCAACGGGTGGAAGGAATGGGGACTCGGATTATCCGTAGAGAACCAGGATGCTGATCCCGCCGACCAGATCCGCAAGATTCAGTTCCACACTAAGGCCGCCTGCGCTGCCTCGGCGCTGCACTACAGGATCCAAGGTGCCGACCACGGCGTATGGCTCGAAGAAGTCGACGGTCCTACGGGGAACTACGGTGGCGCGGAGCCACATAGCGGCAAGGGTAAGAAGAAGCATGAGCCGCAAAAGCCAATAAACTTCACCGAGCGCGAAGAGGATACCAGTTTTGAGTACAGAGGGGAGTTTTAGCGATGGGTGAGAAAACGAACATAAGCTGGACCCACCACACCTATAACGCGGTGTGGGGATGCACCCGCGTGAGTCCTGGGTGCGATAACTGCTATGCCGCCGATCTCGATGCGCGATGGGGTGGTTCGCATTGGGGCAAGAAAGTCCCACGCCGGGAATTTGGCGACGCTCATTGGCGTGAGCCGCTCAAGTGGGAAAGGGAGGCCGCTAATGCAAATGAGCCGAGGTACGTCTTCTGCGGCTCGATGTGCGACGTGATGGACGACGAGTGGCCAGACGGCACGCGGGAGCGGCTATGGACACTTATCGACGCCACGCCGCACCTGACTTGGCAACTGCTTACCAAGCGTCCTCATCGCTATGAGCGCTACCTGCCTGCCAATGGCTTCCCTCACGGGAACGTGTGGCTGGGCACAAGCACGGAGAATCAGCAATTCTACGATGTTCGTTGGCCGATCTTGCGGCGCGTGGCGTTGGCGCTTTCGCTGGTTTCCTTTATCTCATACGAGCCGGCGTTAGGTCCCATATCTATCCTGACAGGACGCGCCGATGCTTCCGCGAGCGACTATCCCAACTGGATGATTGCAGGTTCCGAGTCGGGTCCGAAGCGCCGCCCCGCAGAGACGCAGTGGTACGAGAAGCTAAGAGACGAATGCTCCGCTCTTGGCGTGAGTTTCTTCATGAAACAACTCGGCGCGCGTACACCTGAGCAGGGTGCGGCGCTTATTCCGGCCAGCCTTTTGATCCGCCAATTCCCAAGCCTTGGAGATAACAATGGCAAAACCGAAGCCTACGGTGAATTTGCGAGGTTTTCATGAGACCAAAGAAAGTCATCCTTTGCCTTGACTCTGACGAAGACGATCTTGGCATCCTCGCCTTCCTGCTCGAAACCAGCGGCTACCGGGCGGTGAAATCCTCTTGTGTTTCGGAAGCCGTCAATGTCCTGATGCGGACTCCGGTCGAGTTGATGATCGTCTCGGCGACGATTCAAATCGACGATGCCATCACCGCAGTAAGAATCCTGAAGGGCATCTGCCCACACACGCCGCTGATCCTGCTCTGTCACCGCGGCGATCTGGGCGACAAGTTCCATCTCGCCGATATGGCCATATCGCGGTCTTGCTCGTCAGCGGAACTCTTGGAGCGGATCAAGATTATGAGCGGCAGAAAGCGCGGGCCGCGAAAAGGGCTCCATCGCTATCCCATGCCGCCAGCCATCGACGCTGTTTCCCCCGTGGTTGACCGGGCTAAGGCATGAAGACGGTCTATCATCAGCCGGTCGGCTTCGCACGTCCCAAGCGCGGTGACCTGCTCCAATCGGCGATCGGGACCAAACGGGAGCGGACTTGGCTTGTCTTGTCCGTTCACGTGCTACCGACGCGCTTCAGCGATCCTCCCGGCTACGAAGCGCAGCGGACGCGCCTCACCGCCGAACGCTGGTGGTACCTGGAGATGCCTACGCGCATGGCGCTCTATCGCAGCGCGGAGCGGAATGGTGGCCAACTTGTGCATCCGTTTTACCGCTTTCCGGCGAAGAGAAAAAAGCGGAGTTTTGAAGAGTACCTGCGGAGGGGAAATTGAAAAACGAAAAGCTCTCGATAGACTGCCTGACCAGGATGCAGCGCGCCGTGCTCGAACTCGTCTGTGTAGGTCAGACAACGGCGCAGATTGCGATCGCGCTCGGAATCTCTCCGGATACCGTCAACCACCATGTCTTTTTGGCGATACAACACACTGGAGCAGAGAATAGGACACACCTCGCTGTCCAGTACGCTATCAGGAATTGTCCATACTGCCGAAAGGGGGCTAAATGCAGCGCGAAAAGAAGTGGACGCTTACGCACGGCTACGCTGTCCTAGCAATACCGGAAACCGGACTTTTCGTCCGTGACGGCCAGATCAAATCTGGCCACGGGACCACGATGGCGATCAGTGAATTGATCCTCTACTCCCGACGTGTGGACGCAGACAATCACGCAGCGCAGAACGCTAAGTACTGGGCGCAAAAAGAACCTGCGGGCAGCCCATGGCATTTTGAAGTGCTACCCGTGCTGGTGGAGGAGAGGCTGTAATGGTCGGGGGCGTGGTAGCGAATATCGTGAAGACGGAAGCCGGCGTCTGGGTCCAGTGCATCGACCGGACGTACACCGATCAGACCTGCGCGATCCGCGTCAAGGACGCCAAAGAAATGAAGGTCGGTGACCGGCTCTGGTGGCAGGGGAAAAATGCCTTCTGGACACCGAAGCCCGATGACGGCCGGGAGGATGTTGCTCTTGAGCGTGTCGGCTATTCGCATTCGAAGATTCCTGACGAGATCATGGAGAAGATGGCGTGAAGCGATCCCCGATTAAACGCCGCGTCCCGCTGCGCCAGCGCCGCGCCAAGCCCCGCAGAGGCCAGCCGACGAAGGATGACAAGGCCTCGCTCCGCCGCTTCGTCTACGAGCGCGCAGGGGGCAAATGCGAGCTACGGTTGAAGGGATGCAAAGGCGGCGTCCTGCCGTGGGACGGAGACGTGTTCACCCGCGCTCACCTGGTCCACCTGCGGGCCCGGCGCCGGTTCGGAACTCGCGCCGACGGTTGCTGTCTAGGCTGTTTCAGTTGTCACATTGAAAGATCGCATGTTGAGGGAATCAAGCTGCCGGCGACGTATGCCGAACTGCTTACCTGGGAGCGGCCAGCGTGAACCCGAGCATCTGCCCTACCTGCGGCCACGCTTTGGTGCGCGGCATCGGTGCCGGCCATCGGGTGGAATCAAGGCTTCTCATCATGACAGCAATAAAAGTAAAAGATCGGGATCCAGACTCTGTCAAGCCGCGATATAGCAAAGTGGCAAGCTCTTTCCGACAAGAATCATACAGCAAATACTCATCACATAGCAACACGACAGCTATGTCGCACTCGTAAAGATGGGTGGCAATGAGATCTTGTGTTTGGGCTCCGTATAAACACTCCACATGAAACGAGGAGTTCTTGAACACGTGCTCGATTGGCAAGACGATTTGTTGCTTTAATTCTTGTTCGATGTTGGAAAACATGATACGGAGCACGTTCTTGTGACTTTGATTTGGGCTGGGTGATGATACACGAAGTGGTTGCTGCGGATGACGAAAAGCGAGGCTTTCAATCACTTCCAACTATAACAAATATCGAAAAATAATAAAACGGCAAATAAACACCAATTTGGTTGGTTATACTGTTCAATCAGT